>JBKQUF010000277.1:0-9019 GCA_052140285.1 Limisphaerales bacterium
ATACGATGGAATAAACGGGTGGTATAACACACCGATTGGTTCTGGAAATTATATGGTCACTGACCCGGAGGAATCTCGCGCAATGGTGGCGCGCTCACTTACTTTACCCATCGGACAAAGTCCGCCTGAATCGGCACATGGCGTCATAAATTCAGGCGTGGACCTCAAAGCCGATTTCGGTTTCAACAATGCCTTTCCTGCTGACCATAGCGCAGAATGGACTTGGCCAATCCAAACAACTCTTCCCTACTACCGACAAATTTTAGTAGAAATTCAACCAGTCCCATGAGAAAGCAAATTTGGATTCCGTGCGTCGTAATTCTGGCTGTTTGCTTGTTGTTGATCTTTGTCAAAACAAGGAAGCCGCAGAATATTACAGTGTTGCCGCAGAGCGTGGTGCAAACCAATCAGCCAGTCAGCGGACAATTGCATCTGGAATTCTGGCGGGACATTTCCAATATTAACAAGCAACCGTTTGATTGGAAATTGCAACTTACGGTCCGTGGCAGCGGTGGCCTCATTCCGACCGGTGAGGAATTTCCCTTTGAAGCACCGCAAACTGGTTATCAGCCGTCCATTGTCATAAACATGCCGGCCACGAACCAAGATTGGATCGGCGAGCTTCGCACCAAGTATTACGTTCAATTGCCAAATGGCGACTATGGAAGATTTGACCTGTATCTTTTGCCCCGCAATGGGGTTTTCATCATCAATCCGACTGGCTCGCAAAATTTGGAACCTGCCAATTAAAAATCATGTTTTATGGATGAGCCAACGCCCACTCCTCCACGATTTTACGCATCGTATTTGCAGTTTACGGTTTCTTCGTGCCGCCGTTTGGAATCATATTTAGGGCGATAATGTGGGCTTCAACTGTTGAACTGTTTTTCAGAATCGTCGATGCCGCAAAAGGAATACAATGAATATAATTTTGTCCTTTCGACTTCAAATAAATGAAAGATGCAGTGTAAAAATCCACATTATGGAGCATTTTCCAATTCTTTGATTAAGCTCTCCACCCCCCAGCTTCCGCCTTGCGCCTGCAATTCGTCGGCGGCGTTTCCATGCCGCCAGACGGCGTAACGGAGGGCCTGGCCGACATCCGCCAGCAAAGCGGGCTGGGCGAGGAACCCGGCAAGATAGCCGCTCAAGACATCGCCGCTGCCGCCCTGGGCCAAATGCGGATTGCCGGATGAATTGACAAAAATCTCCCCCTCGGCGCGGCCAATCAAAGTTTGATGTCCCTTCAACACAACCCAACAGTTGCCGTAGCGCCGGGAGATTTCGCGCACGGCATGGACGCGGTCGGCCTGGACTTTTTGGGTGGTGGTATTGAGCAGGCGGCCGGCTTCGCCCGGATGCGGGGTGAGGACGCGAATGAGGTTTTTGGGCAAGGTGTGCTCGGACAGCCAATCCATGGCGCTGGCATCGACAACGATGGGATGCTGGAAATCGCGCCACAACCGGCGCAAGATGAACATCATCTGGTCGGACAAACCCGGCGCGGCGAGTCCGGGACCAAACAAGATGGCGCTGGAAGTATCGAACAGTTTGGCGTCCGGCTTCCAGAGGTTGACCATCGGCGATTGGAGTTGGGCGGCGACCGGATGATAAATGGTGTCTTGGGTGAAGAGAGTGATGAGTCCGGGTTGGGCGCGTTGCGCGCCGCGCGCGGTCAAAACGGACGCGCCGTGGAAACCCAAGCTGCCGGCAACAATCGCCAGATGGCCATAGCTTCCCTTGTGACCGGCCACGTCGCGATGCGGAGGAAAATCCTTGAAATCGTCGGGGAGGGTCCAGAGCAGTTCGGATTTTTCGGGGCACGGGAGCAGGCCGACGTTGTCCATGACCTCCAGGCGTCCGACATAGGGCCAGGCGGAGGGGGCGAGCATTCCGGTTTTGGGGGCGCCCACGGTGAGGGTGAGGCGGGCGTGGATGGCGGCGCCCATCGGCTCGCCGGTTTCGCAGTTGAGTCCGGAGGGAACGTCGAGGGAAACCACCGGGATTTTCGAGGCATTGACGGCAGCAAGGAAGGTTTGCCAGTCGTGGTCGAGGGGACGGTTGAGGCCAATGCCAAAGAGGCCGTCGAGGATGAGGGCGAAATCGTTGCGGAGGAGTTCCTGCAATTTTGGCAGGTCGGCGGCGGGGGCGGTGACATCGAAGGTCTCGACTTTTCGGTCTTCGAGAAATTCCAGCGTGGCACGGGCGTCGGCGCCGTTATTGCCCTTGCCGGCGAGGATGAGGATGGCATCGCCGGCGCGGGTGAGCTTGCGGAGGCGTTTGGCGGCGCGCTTGCCGACCCGCCGGATGACTTCGGGGGCGGTCTGGCCGGCGGCCCAAGTGGCGTTTTCCCATTGGCGCATTTGGGCGAGGTTGAGGACTGAAACAGGCATGAGGCAGTTTCAAGTTTTCAGTTTCAAGTTTCAAGTTTTAAGGCAGAATATGTCGGGCAACGGCGGAGGAAGAACGCAGAATGAAGAATAAAGACAGAGCAGAGCCTCGTTACCCCGGCTCCCACGAAGCAACATCACGTCGTGAAACGGTGTTGCGCCCGCGTTTCCGGCTGACGAGCGGCAAGGACATCGCCTTTGGCCCGGGGAAAGCCGACCTGCTGGAACGGATCGCGGAGAGCGGCTCGATCACCCGGGCGGCGGCGGGGATGGGGATGTCTTATATGCGCGCGTGGACGCTGATCCAGAGGATGAACCAAAGCTTCAAGGAACCGGTGGTGGAAGCCGCACACGGGGGACGCAGACACGGCGGCGCGAAATTAACGCCGGCCGGAATTGCGGCGTTAAAGTTATACCGGCGGATGGAGGCGAAGAGCCTCAAAGCCGTCCAGGCGGACTGGCGGAAATTGCAGAAATTGCTGCGGGATTAGCGAAGGGCGGAATGCGCGGCGTGCGCCTCTCCATGAACCGGTTCATGGCCCTGATGCGCGTCCATTTTTGGAGGTCGAAGCTCCCCCTGAACCGGGTACTGATTCAACCCATTCAGGGTTGATGAACTGGGGGACGTTTTCCCAGGGTAGTTCGTTCCTCGCAACCCTGGGCTGAATGATGGCAATCCCTTCGGGATAGAAGGCGAAGGCAAAAGATTGCTCGAAAGTCTGGCAGGATACGGCAGGTTCAGGGGCAAGGCGCGAATTTTTTGGGGAATTCTCACTCCGCCGCGGCGAGCTTTTCGATCTCCAAAAACCCGTGCAATTGCCGGATGCGGGTGGGGTGGCGCATTTTGCGGAGGGCCTTGGCCTCGATTTGCCGGATGCGTTCGCGGGTGACCTTGAATTGTGAGCCGACTTCCTCGAGGGTCCGCGCGCAGCCATCCCCGATGCCGAAACGCAATTCCAACACCCGGCGCTCCCGTTCGGTGAGGCTGCACAAGACATCGGCGAGTTTTTCCTTGAGCAGGCTGAAGCTGGTCATGTCGAGCGGGCTTTCGGCCGCCTTGTCCTCGATGAAGTCGCCGAAATTGGCGTCGTCGGTGTCGCCCACCGGCGATTGCAGCGAAATCGGCTGTTGCGCCATTTTCAAGACGGCGCGAACGCGCTCGACCGGGATTTGCATGTCCTCCGCGATTTCCTCGGGTGACGGCTCGCGTCCAAAATCCTGAATGAGCCGTTTTTGGGAGCGCATCAATTTATTGATGACGTCGATCATGTGGACCGGAATGCGGATGGTCCGCGCCTGGTCGGCAATGGCGCGGGTGATCGCCTGGTGGATCCACCAGGTGGAGTAGGTGGAGAATTTGTAACCGCGGCGATATTCAAATTTTTCGACCGCCTTCATCAAACCGATGTTGCCCTCCTGGATTAAATCGAGGAAGGAGATGCCGCGATTGGTGTACTTTTTGGCGATGGAAATCACGAGGCGCAAGTTCGCCTCCACCATTTCGGTCTTGGCCTGGAGTGAATTGGTGGAAAATTCGCGAAGATGCTCAAAGATGGCCAGGAAATCGGCATGAGTCATCCGGACAAATTCCTCGAGCGCGCGGATTTTATGCTTTTCGGCTTCCACGAGGTGCTGTTGCGCGCTGGATTCGCGCTGGGCCTCGGCATCGGCCAGCGCGCGAAGGCTGTAGAGCAGTTTGTCATGAATGTTTTCGGCGACGAGGACCATTTCTTCGATGACTTTGTGCTTGAAACAGAATTTGGGAAACAACGCCTGCAGTTTCTGGTCGGCGCGTTTGAAGACGGGCCAGGCGCGATGGGGCTGGTCCTTCCCCGTCGAGGCGCGCCAGGTGTTGTACGCGTGGTCCACGTCCTGATCCAACTTGCGCGCGCGGGACAACAGGCGGATGAGGACGGCGACATGGCTGTTGCGGCTATCGACTTTTTTGTCGAGAACGACCCGGTCAAAACGTTCGCGGGGCGGATCGGTGATCAGTTTTTCGGCCAGGGCGATATGCTCTTTGCCGGCGAAGCCGAGGCTGTAAATGATTTTGCGGACCTCGTTTTCCGCCGCTTCGATGCGCTTGGAAATTTCGACCTCCTGCTCGCGGGTGAGGAGGGGCACCTGTCCCATTTGTTTGAGGTACATCCGCACCGGGTCGTCCAGGCTGTCCAACTGGGTCGTGTCGTCGTCATCGGCGTCGGCAGGTTTGATGCGGTCGATTTCGGCCTGGTCCACCACGTCGATCTCCATCCCGCGCAATTTGGAAAAAACCTCGTCGAGAATCTCGGGGTTGACGACATTTTCAGGCAGGAGATCATTGATATCGCTGTAGGTGAGATGGCCCTGCTCCCGGGCGAGGCGGACGAGTTCCTTGATTTTTTCGGAGAGATCCAAACCGCCGTCGGCAGTGACGACAACAGCAATCCGGGGACTGGCTGCATCCGCCGAATTTCCCGCGGGTTCACGCTTCGATTTTAACATACACACTTAAGCTTCCGGCATCGGTCACGAGCGAGCGCAATATGAAAACACCCACGCGGTTCGTCAAGCCGCGAAAAAATTATTTTTTCAGGGGCGCGATGAAAACTTCGCGTCCTCTCAGATTCTCGACGATCATTTCCACCGTGCGGTCCACCGCGCCCATATTTTGGTTGACCACGCGCCGCGCGTTGCGCCCCAACTCTTCGCGATAATTTTTGTCATTGAGCAACTGGACGACGGCTTTTTCCAAAGCTTCCGCGTCACGGACCTGGATCGCGCCTTTTTCCGACAGGAAATTCTGCGCAATTTCGCCGAAATTTTGCATATTTGGCCCGAAGAGCATGGGCTTGCTCATGGCGCCAGGCTCGATCGGGTTTTGGCCGCCCACGGCGGTGATACTTTTGCCGACGAAGACCATTGTCGCATACTCATAGAAGAACCGCAACTCGCCGGTGGTGTCCACGAGCAAACATTCGATGTTCCCGGCGGGGAATGTTGAATTGCGGCGGATCTGGCTGCGATAAAGAAAAGGGACATTTCGGGCGCGCAATTGGCGGCCCACCTCCATGCCCCGCTCGAAGTGACGGGGAACGAGCACCAGGAACAGCTTGGGAAATTGCGCGCGCAGTTTGTGGACGATTTCCGCCAGAATGACTTCTTCGCCGTTATGCGTGCTGCCGCCGACCAGGATTGGAGCGTCGGCGGGCACGCCGAGCTGGCGAAAGAGCGCCGGCACATCCAATTGACGCCGTTCGTCCAGGTTGCCGACGTCGAATTTGAGGTTGCCGACGATTTTGACGGCATCGGGACGGCAACCGATATAGCGCATTCGCGCGGCGTCGGGTTCATTTTGAACGCCCACCCCGGCGAAGGTCGCAAACAACGGGCGGAAGAGGAATCCGAATCGCCGGTAGCCGCGGTAGGAACGGTCGGAAAGTCGGGCGTTGGCCAGGAACACGGGAATGTGCAAGTCCCGGGCGCGCCAGAGGAAATTCGGCCAGATTTCGGCTTCCACCAGGACAATGGCTTCGGGGTTAATGACGGAGAAAGCGCGTTTGACCCATTTGCAGCGGTCGATGGGGTAATAGATTTTGGTGATCCGGTAAGGCAAACGTTTTTTCAATTCGGCCATGCCGGTGGTGGTGGTGGTGGAAACGACGAACTTGATGTTCGGCATCCGTAATTCCAGGGAACGGATCAATTGGGTGCAAAGGTTGACCTCGCCGACGCTGACCGCGTGCATCCAGATGATCTGGCGATTGGTCAGCGCCTGTTTGACGTTGGGATCGAAGTGGCCAAACCGTTCACGGAAGCCGGGACGCCAATTGCCGCGGCGCCACATTCGCCGGAAGTAATATGGCGATGAAAGCACAAAAAAGAACGCGAACAAAATGTTGTAAAGCGTGCGCACTCCGAATAAACCCGTGACGAGTTTTCAAGATCCGCCGGACACCCATGATTATTTCACAAAGGCCGGGGAATTTCAACGAAAGAAAACGAGCCAGGCGGCCAGGATGGCCGGGGCCAGAAACGGCAGCGCGAATTTCCAGATGAATTGGAAAAAATCCGGCGCCGGCGCTTTTTGACCCTCCGCGATGGCCTTGATCATGAAGTTGGGGCCGTTGCCGATATACGTGGCGGCGCCAAAAAAGACCGAGCCGAGGCTGAGGGCCAAAACCGCGGGGGCGTGTTGAACCAGGAGGGCGGCGACATTCCCGGAACCGGTGGCCCCCAACAGGACGTTGAGGAAGCCCAGGTAAGTCGGGGCGTTGTCGAGAATCGCGGAGAGAATCCCCGTGCCGAAATAAAAAATCTCCGGGCTGGGATGGGCGCCCAGGACATCCCGCGCCTGGGTTTTCAAAAGGTCCAGGGCGGGCATCATGGTGGCGAAGATGCCGGCAAACAAAATGATCACTTCGCGGAGGGGAAGGAAATCGAATTGGTTGTCCTGGTGAACGCGGGCGAAGTGACGGCGGGTGGTCCAATACGAGGCGAACGCGGCCAGGAGCATGATGGTTTCGCGAAGCAGTGGCGGTTTTTTGAGGAACACCGCGCCGAGAATGACCGCCAGGAAGAAGAGGTTGGGCAGGCCGCTGAATTGCCATGCTCCTGCGGCAGGGAGGTTTTCCGCAGCCCCGGCCTTGGGACAATGGACGCGGTCAATCGCGTAGAACATGCCCAGCAAAATCCCGACGGTCAGCAACCAAACCGGCCAGGCGTGGATGGTGATCCACCAGAAGGGCACGCCTTGCAGGTAGCCGAGAAACAGGGGCGGATCGCCAATGGCGGTGAGGCATCCGCCGACGTTGGCGACGAGGAAAATGAAAAAGGCAAGATGGTAGCCGCGGAGGCGGTGTTGATTGGAATTGAGCCACGGGCGAATGAGCAGCATGGCCGCGCCGGTGGTGCCCAGAACATTGGCCAGGAGCGCCCCGGCCAGCAAAAAAAGGGTATTGGCCAGCGGCGTGGCGCGGCTCTTGACGCGAAGATGAATGCCGCCGCTCACAATAAAGAGCGAGCCGATCAGGGCGATGAAACTGAAGTATTCGAGGGCGGTATGGAGAATCTCCCCCGATTCATGCAAGCCGAACACGTAGTAAGCCAGGGTAATTGCGCCGAAGCTGAGGGCGACCTTGGGATAATGGGCGTGCCACCATTTTGGCGCGAGCAAGGGCGCCACGGCCATGGAAAGCAGCAGCAACACAAAGGGCAGAACCATCCCTGGATTGGGCGAAGCCATGGACATCAGAGTGTGTGGCGGAGGGGAGGGGGGTCAAACAGAAAGCGCGGACTTGTCTTTGCATGACCGTAGGATAGGCGTCGCGCCTGTCTCTGGCCGGAACAATTCAAGGCCGATTTCGATCATTGCTGATCCGGCAATCCATTTTTATCTTTCGGATCCAAGAAGACCAGTTCGGATTGATGTAGTCCTTGATGAATCAGCGCCACCGGCTTGTCAGCCACCAATGCCAGTAATTCCTTGTCATTGATTTCTTTTGGCTTATCCGCCTCACCGGTTTGCACCACCGTCAACGTTGAAGCCGACGAATCGGAAACGGTGACATTTTTGAACGAATCGAGTTTTGTGCTGACCACCTGCACAGAATTCAACGCCTGCGCGGGCGTGGCGTTTAAAATTGGCCGGCGAATTTGATTCAGGGAAACAGCCGGCTCGCGCATTTCTTGAAAAGCAAACGCAAAGATTCCCGCAAGCGCAGCCGCGCCCATCGCCAGTTTGAAATGCCGCGCGCGCTTTCGCCGCCTCGCGCCGCGCAAAGTTTTGTCCATCAGCGCGGCGCGGAATTCCTGCGGCGCGGAATCTTCCAACAAGTCATCCAGCAATTGTTTAATCGGTCGTTTCATTTTTCAATCGGTCAAGAATCATAGTTTTCAATTTCCGGCGAATCCGCAGCAGCCGCGATTCCATTGCCTTTTCGGTCACTTGAAATTCTTCAGCGAGGCCGTGTGCGGTTTCTTCGGCAATATACTTTCGTTCCAGCAACAAACGTTCGTCGTCAGGCAAACCGGCGATTTCCTCTTCCAGCAATTTCAAAAATTGTTCGCCAGCCTCGTCGCTTTTCAAATACAGATCGGCTGGCTGCTCTCGAAAAAATCGCGCGAGCAAAGTTTGCCGCCGGTTCCGTTTCCGCAATTCGTCCACAGCGCAATGGCGCGCCAGCACCGCCAGCCAGTTCCAAAAGGCGGTTTCCGAATCAAACTTCCGCACATGCCGGGCGACCCGCACGAAGGTAAGTTGCAAGGCTTCGCGCGCAATTTCTTCCTGTCCACCCACGATGACGAACAAGTAGCGGAGCAGTCGGTTGAAATAGAGTTTGTAAAATTCGTGGAACGCCGCCTCATCGCCGCGCGACATCCGGGCGGTCAACGTCAGCACGTCCGGCGGCGGCTTTGGTTCGGTCGCCATTTTCGCGATGATTTCGATTGGCGGACTCAAAAATGCCGGAGTGATGTTCACTCCGGCGAAATGGTTGCTAACGACAGTCATCCACTAAGCCGGAACCATGCGGTTGAATTGGTTGGCACGGCCAACTTGGCTGTGCGCGGCGGCAACTTGCCGCCGCATTGGGACGGCGGAAATTCGTCACCGTTTGGTGTCTGCCATCGGCTGCGGGTTGGCGGGCTGG
>JBKQUF010000278.1:0-15470 GCA_052140285.1 Limisphaerales bacterium
AAGCCGATTACAAATCGGCGCTCCGGTATTTTGCAGGGCAGTGCATGGATGCGCTTTTGTCCGGGATTTGCCGGTTAAATGGGGGAACGGGGCTTAACCCGCGCCGAGGTCGGAGAAGGCCATGGCGTTTAGCTGCTTCTGGGCCTGCTCGGAAAGTCCGGTAAAAAGCATGGAAACACGATAGCCCAAGTGCTTGTTGCCGGCGCAGGAGACGACAATGCCGGCGCATTGGAGTTTGCCGCCATTGCCAGGCGATTGCAGGGCGACGGTCATTTCCGACCATTCTTTGAAGGGGGTTGGGCTGCGAAATTCAATGCCGTTTTTGTGGATGGCCACGGTCTCAATCGACAATTCCAACCGTGTCTGCCGGGCCTCCAACATGACATGCTGGTCCAATGAATGAATACTTCCGATTTTTCTTGCGCTCATACGTTTGAAAGTACCACAAAAGGCAAAATCGTCAAATTTTCGGCGGAATTCCTACCATTCAATCACCGCCGCGCCCCAGGTGAGGCCGGCGCCGAAAACCATCAATAAAATCAGGTCGCCACGCGCGACCCGGCCGGAAGAGACGGCCTCGTCCAAGGCGATGACGACGGAGGCGGCGGAGGTGTTGCCGTATTTTTCCAGGTTGATGAACAATTGCTCAGGTTTGGCGCCCAAGCGTTCGGCGAGGGCGTCAATAATGCGGCGATTGGCCTGGTGGGGGATGACGCATTTGATTTTGGAGATGTCGATTTCGCACCGCTTGAGGACTTCCGTGGCGGCGGATTGCATGGCGTGGATGGCGTTCTTGAAGGTTTCCTTGCCTTCCATTCGCAGAAAATGCATGCGGGAGTCCACGGTATTTCTGGAGGCGGGACACCGGCTGCCGCCGGCGGGCATATACAGCAAATCACCCTTTCCACCATCGGCGCCCATCACGGCGGTGAGGAGGCCGTGGGATTTGGGGCGGTTTTGCAACACCACAGCGCCCGCGCCGTCGCCGAAGAGCACGCAGGTATTGCGGTCCGTCCAATCGGTGATGGCGGAAAGTTTCTCGGCGCCCACCACCAGGACGGTGTCGTAGGTGCGGGACATGATGAATTGCTGGCCGATTTCCAGCCCGTAAATAAAGCCGGAACAGGCGGCCTCCAAATCGAACGCGGCGGCGCGTTTGGCGCCGAGCTTGTGCTGGAGCAAACAGGCGGTCGCGGGAAAAGGCATGTCCGGGGTAATGGTGGCGACGATGATCAGGTCGAGGTCGGCGGCGGTTACGCCGGCCATTTTCATGGCGCGCTGGGCGGCCTTGGCGGCGAGGTCCGAGGTGAATTCATCCTTGGCGGCGATGCGGCGCTGCTTGATGCCGGTGCGGGTGGTGATCCATTCATCCGACGTATCCACCATTTTTTCCAAGTCATGGTTGGTCAGGATTTTCTCCGGCACATAGGAACCGACGCCGGTGATGGAACAGGTGCGTCCGACAAAATCATGTTTGGCGCGCGGATTCTTGAATTTTGGACTCATGGTGAAAGAGCGGGGGCGGAATCACTTGCGTCTTTTAATTTTAGATTGGCGACGGCGATTTCGCGGCCGATCATTTCGTTGACGCGATGCTGGACGGCGTCGGCGGCCACGCGCATGGCGCCGGCGACGGCGCGTTCGCGGGCGGCGGCGTGGGCCTTGAAGACGAGTCCTTTGAACCCGAGCAACGGGGCGCCGCCATAGACTTCGGGGTCCATGCGTTTGCGGATGGTCTGGAAGGCGCCCTTGGCGAGAAAGGCGCCGATCTGGCGCTGGGTCGAGTGCATCAATTCGCGTTTAATCATCGAGAACATGGCCATGGCCAGGCTTTCAGAGGTTTTCAGAACGATGTTGCCGATGAAACCGTCGCAAATGACGACATCGACATGGTCCTTGAAGAGGTCGTGGCCTTCGACGTTGCCGATGAAATTCAGGTCCAACTTTTTGCAGAGCTTGAAGGCAGCCAGGGTGAGTTCGTTGCCTTTGGAATCCTCGGTGCCGATGCTCAGGATGCCAATGCGGGGGCTTTTCCGTCCGAGGATCTGGCGGGAATAGACGTTGCCCATGACGGCGAACTGCGCGAGATGGAGGGGTTTGCATTCGATATTGGCGCCGGCGTCGAGGAGGACGAATTCATTGCCCTGCCGGGGGATGATGGTGGCGATACCCCCGCGCTCCACGCCATCGATCCGTCCGATCTTGACGGTGGCGGCGGCGAAGATGCCGCCGGTGTTGCCGAGGGAAACCAGGGCGTCGGCCTTGCCCTCGACGATGAGTTCGGCGGCGCGGGCGATGGAGGAATCTTTCTTGCGACGAAGAGCGGCCGCGGGTTTGTCGTCCATTTCCACGACTTCACTGGCGTGAACGACGCGGACGCGATGGTCGCGGAAGCCGCCGGGGGGCAGGGCGGCATGGATGGCGGCCTGGTCGCCGACCAAGTAGAGGGTGGAGATATTCGAGTTGGCTTCGAGCGCGAGCTTGGCGCCCGCAATGACCACCCGGCAACCGTGGTCGCCGCCCATGACATCGACTGCAATTCGCATGCGAGGTCTTGAGTTTTGAATTTGTCACGCGGAACCGGAGCGGCGCAAAATTCAAAACTCAAAAAAGATCAGGCGCCGGCGTTGACGCTGATGACCTGCCGGCCGTTGTAGAAGCCGCAGGCGGGGCAGACGCGATGCGGCACATAGGGCGCGTCGCACTGCGGGCATTTGCCCAGTTGCGGCAGTTTCAGGACGCTGTTGTAGGCCCGGCGCATACGCTGCCGGCTGGTCGATGGTTTACGTTTTGGAACGCCCATAATTCAAATTACAATTTTAACTTGTTTAATTCAGACCACGCGGATTCACTTTGCGCGCGGTTTTTTTCGTTGATTTTCCTCAACCCCTGGCAATCCGGTTTGCACAGCGGATGCTGCGGAAATTCAAGCAGAATATCCTCCCGGAGAAAGGGAGTCAAGTCCACGCAATCGTTATCCACGGCCACTTTTTCGTCGCCTTCGAGGGGCAAATGCAGCGCCCAATGATCCAGTTTGAGCTTTTGCGGGAACGATTTCAAACAGCGGACGCACTGGCAATCCAGGGAAATGTCCAATTTGCCCTGGACGAGAATGGCGTCGTGCAGTTTCTCGATGTGCAAATCGTAATGGAGCGGTTTTTCGGCGCGGATCATTTCATCGTGGAGATCCAAATCCAAATCTTTGACCGGCAATTCGTCCTTTAAATGGAGTTCGTGAGCATCCAAATGTCTGAGGTTGACCGTTAGCATAATAATTTTGAAAAGAAAATCGCGCGAACGTTCAATTTCGCAAGGAAATAAAAAGGGAAAGTGATGGCGCGTTGAACCCGGATTTGGCCATGTGACATGAGAAGATGTTTTGCGATTGCCTAAAATCCACCGCGGCATAAGATGAATGCCAATCGGCATGGTTATAAAAAACAGTCTGGATAAATCGGAAGAAGGGCATTCCACGTCATGCTGTATTTTTTCTTCCCCATCAAATTCATCAGCCGGGAAATTAGAAGCGATGCCATGCCCAACGCCTTCTTTGAAAAGCTAATTTCCGATTTCAACCAGATCATCAATGCTTTTATCGCGGCCAAATGAGCATTGATGCGCCGTCACTGGAAAAAGTTCACCATTTTCTGGATGAAGCGGGCGACACCACGTTTTTCGGCAAGGGCCACGTGCCCGTTTTAGGGCAGGAGGGTGTTTCACGATGTTTCGGCCCCGGCATGGTCAGGTTTGCCGCGCCGGTCGAGGAAGTTCGCCGTCACGTCAAACAGTTGTGTCGCGCCGTCGAGACCGACGAATACTTGAACCGCATCCCGAGCGTCGCCAAGCGCGTCAAATCAGGCGGCTTTTTCTTCCATGCCAAAGACGATTCACCGGAGGTACGTGAGCGTCTGTTCAAATGGATTCGTGATACGGATTGCTCTCTTGAAATGATCGTGGGCCGGAAAATCCCATCGCAGTTCGCCCGGAAGCATAACAGTCGTGATTCCGAATTCTATGCCGATCTGCTTTCGCATCTGCTCAAGAACAAGCTCAAACTCGGCCAACGCCAGATCATCAATATCGCCGAACGCGGCAAAACCACGCGCAACCAGGTGCCGAAATTGGCCATGACCATAGCGTGTGAACGTTTCGCCAAAAAACAAGACGCCGCCGAAATATGCTCTGAAATCGTTTTCAACGTCCAGACGCCACGAACCGAGCCGTTGCTGTGCGTGCCGGATTATCTATCGTGGACGGTGCAGCGCGTGTTTGAACGCGGGGAGATGCGCCACTATGATTTTGTGCGTGAGCGGATTTCACTGGTGATTGATCTTTACGATGTGGAGAGATACGAAGGCAGCCGGAATTACTACACGCCCCAGCGGCCATTGACCGCTGAAAATAAATTAGGCCCGCCTGTGTCCTAAGAAGGTTATCCTTCGACGGCATGGAGCCGACGTTCAAACACCGCAGACCTGAGATGAATATGAGACAAATTGAGAAGATTGCAAGAAAATTGTTCGAAAAAAAGCGAGTCTTTGTGAATAATTGGCAGATTGCATCTTCTGTCGGCTTGGGCGAAAGGGTGACAGCGAAAGGTTTGTCCTTCGGAAGCGGCCCGTCAGGCTTGCTTGAATTTCTGCTTGAGCGCCGCCCCCACATGTGGGGGCACAAAGGGGCTGACGTCGCCGCCGAGCCGGGCGATTTCCTTGACGATGCGCGAACTGATAAAAGTGTAGGTGTCCTTGGGCATCATGAAAATCGTTTCGATGTTTTCATCGAGGTTGCGGTTCATCAGGGCCATCTGGAACTCAAATTCAAAGTCGGACACGGCGCGCAATCCGCGGATGATGGTCTGCGCTTTTTGGGCGGCGGCGTATTCGACGAGCAGGCCGCCGAAGATGTCGGCCTCGACATTGTTCAGATGGGCGATGGCGGGCTTGACCAGCTCCAGCCGTTCGTTGAGGGAGAAGAGCGGATTTTTGCTCTCGTTTTTGGCGATGGCCACGACGACGCGGTCGAACAACTTGGCGGCGCGCTGGAGGACGTCGAGATGCCCATTGGTCAAGGGGTCGAAACTGCCGGGATAAATCGCCGTTCGCATTTGAATGATTTTTGGGGTTTGCGATATCAAAGGCGAGTTAAAAAAAGGGATTCCGATGGGTGAATGGTTTTGCCGCGCTATTTGCCGGTGAGCCGCCTGGCTTCATCCATGAGTGGATGCTCAAAGGCGCTGGCGTAAGTGTCCAAGGTGGATGCTTTGAGACGGAGTTGTCGTCCGGTTTGACGCCAGCCGGAAACCGCCGTAAAAACTTCGTGGAGAATTTTCTTTGACTCGGTTGCCTGGAGGCCAAAGCGCGGCGCGGCGGCCAGCGCCCTGGCAAGGTCCGGTTCGTCCTGATCTTCGGTGACGGCGGTTTTGCTCATATGGACACGATCCACTTCCGGCACGGGATTGATGTCATAGGCCGGCGAGAGCGACCATCGCCCGGGTTCACGCATCAAGAAGCCATGATTACGGAGGTGGTCATCATAGTTGCTGGCCAGCAGCGAGAAAACAAGGCGTCGCCACAATTCGCGCAGGTCGCCGGGGACATCGTTGCCGAATTGCCGGATGCCGTCGGCCAGCAGCGTGTAAGCGCCGGGGTCGCCTTGGGGCAGTCCCAGCAAGGTCGCGGCGGAGATGAAAGGAAGGCGATTTTTGCCCGCGCGGTCAAACCGGGTGATGACGGCCGCACTTTTTCCGCCGACTGGCACGAGCCGGTGTTCCGCGACCTGAATGCCTGCCTGCGCCGCCAGCGTCAGCGCGAGAATTTCGCCCGCTGCAATGTCCCGTGGATCATCCGGTTTGGGAAATTTCGCAATGGCGAGCCGTTCATCCGCCAAACTGACCGCCGATTTAGGGCGCGCGCCGCCAAGCGGCGAGCCGGCGCCAAGGAGAAAACGCAAATCCAGGGCGGTTTCAGTTTCGTTGTGAATGGCGTCTGTGGTGCGAAGCAGCGCGTTCAAACGCACCAAAGGCGGCAACTTGCCGGCTGTGACGGCAAGAAAGGGACTTTCCGCGTTGAGACGAAAACGGAGCGCGCCGAGGCGCGTCACGTCGTCCAGCGCCAGCACATAGTCAACGTCGCGATAGGGTTTTTGCGCCAGGACTTTTTTTCGCACGGCGCGCTCAATCAGAATTCGCCCCCAGCGGTCCGGTCCGCAATCTTGAATCGCCCCGAAAAGCGATTTGCCATGATGAGAGCCGCGTTGCAGGGGCAGCGAGGTGGGGTCAATGGCGAAGGCATCCTCCCGCTGGAGCCATTCGGGGGCATACTCAAACGAAACAGAGGATCCGCGTTCAGCCGCCAGCAGCCGCCCCGCCAGACGGGTTTGCCCCTGCCAATCAATATGGACTTCAATACTCATGAGCGTGGGCGGCGGATGCGTTGCGGCAGACGGCGTTCATCCAGACTGAGAGCGAGTTCATCGCTGGCGGGTGAAGCGAGATTGGCCACGCGGTCGTGGAGTCCCAGCACAAAAGTTGCAGTCGCCAAAGTGCCGAGCGCGACGGTGGGATCACCGCGCTCCAGCCGCCACAGGGTATCGCGACTGACAAAAAGACGGGCCGCCATGTCGCTGGTGGAGATGCCGCGCTTGCGCCGCGAGAGCGCGAGGTCGCGGCCCAATTTGCGGAGCGCCTGGGCGGCCGGCAATGGCATCGAGCTTGTTTTTGACATGGCAATAGTGTCTTATATTGCTGACGTTAAGTCAATAATAGTCGTTTTTATCGGACACTAACTATTACGGCCCTGTTTCATCGAATGTTGACATTGATCCGTGCATTTTGCCGGAAAAATATTTTCACAAATCTGAAAAAAAATTTTGGAAATTTTTTGGAAGTTGGGCTAATTTGAGTTGCAGGGTTGCTACGGTTGTGATTCTGCAAGTAAGAGTATGAAGCACAGGCAGTTTCAGAAAAGAGTTCGTTGGTTTGGCCGGAGTCTCCGGCGGCGGCAACACATTTTTTTACCATTAGCGATGCTTCTGATGTTTTCCCCGGCAGTGCTGGCGGCCAATCCGACCAATGCGGTTCCCCCGCTGGTCGTGACCCTGGCGTCCGGCGCGACGGCGGCGGGGATCCAGCAGGCGCTGGATTCGCTTCCCGCGACGGGCGGTGAAGTGGTGCTGCCGGCCGGAAAAATCAAGGTGACCAGCCCGATTATTTTGAGACGCGCCGGACAGTCGTTGCGCGGGGCGGGCGCCGCGACGATTCTTTATCTGGCGAATGATGCCAATTGCCCGGTCATCATCATGGGCCAGCCGGTGAATCAGCCGCGGCGGGTGAGCCATTTGCGCGTGAGCGACTTGTTCATCGATGGCAACCGGGACCATCAGCAGCGCGAGGTATGGCGGTTGCAGGGAGAAGGTTCCGGGATCCGGAACAATGGCATCACGGTGCAGAATGTGAGCGATTCGGTGGTGGAGAACGTGACGACGGCGCGATGCCGCTCCGGCGGATTGGTGACGACGCTCAATACGAGGGGTGTCACGGTGAAAAACCTGGAGTCGTTCGACAATGAGTACGACGGGCTGGCCTGTTTCAGGACGGCCCACTGCACGTTTACGCAGTTGGATTTGCACGGCAACGCCGGGGGCGCCGGAATTTCTTTGGACGGGAATTTTGCGCATAACGTGATCGACACCGCCACGTTGTCGGGAAATGACCTGGGGATTTTCATGCGCTGGAGCCACGACAACCAATTCCGCAACATCACGATTCGGGACAGCCACAATTACGGGGTGTTCATGGCGGAAAACATCGGGGAAACCAGCATCGGAGAACCCCAGACGGATTGCATCAACAACTCCTTTGTGAATTTGAGCGCCAATCAATGCGGCGACGCGGTTTTTCGCGTCAATGACCCCGCCTGCACGAACAATGTGGTGACGGGGGCGAAGTTCACGAATGACATTCACGGCGTGCTTTCGCTGGTGCTGCCGGGATTGTTGCTGATGAAGTGATTTGGGAAGCGGGAGCGAATTTTCTTCAATTTTCCCCGCAGGTTTGCGACTCTGGAGTTGCAAATTATGCCCAAAAAAACGCACACCGGCGCGGGACCGATTTCCCGGTTCATTCAACATCATTATCGTCATTTTAACGCGGCGGCGCTCGTGGACGCGGCCCGTGGTTACGTGGAGCATCTGGATTCGGGAGGGCGGATGATGGTTTGCCTGGCCGGCGCGATGAGCACCGCCGAACTGGGTTTGTCTTTTGCGGAAATGATCCGCCAGGACAAGGTCCACTTGATCACCTGCACGGGAGCGAACCTGGAGGAGGACGTGTTCAATCTGGTGGCGCACGATTATTACGAGCGGGTGCCGCATTACCGCCAGCTTTCGCCCAAGGAGGAGCAGGCGTTGCTCAACCGCCATATGAATCGCGTGACCGATACGTGCATTCCCGAAGGCGAGGCGATGCGCCGGATGGAAAAGGCGATGCTGGAAGTCTGGACCGCGGCGGACCAGAAGGGCGAACGATTTTTCCCGCATGAATTTTTTTATCAAGTCCTGCGCAGCGGCAAGTACAAAAAGTATTACCAGATTGATCCCAAGGACTCGTGGATGCTGGCCGCGGCGGAAAAGAACCTGCCGATTGTCGTCCCCGGCTGGGAGGATTCGACGCTTGGCAACATGTACGCCGCCGCGGTGATCCGGGGTGACGTGAAGAACGTCCACACGGTGCGCACCGGCATCGAGTACATGACCTGGCTGGCGGATTTTTATACGAAGACCACCGGGAAAAGTCCGCTGGGAATGTTCCAGATTGGCGGGGGGATTGCGGGAGATTTTCCCATCTGCGTGGTGCCGATGTTGCATCAGGACCTGCGGCGGACGGGGGTGCCGCTGTGGGGTTATTTTTGCCAGATCAGCGATTCGACCACGAGTTATGGCAGCTACAGCGGCGCGGTGCCGAACGAAAAAATCACCTGGGGAAAACTTGGCGTGAAAACGCCGAGATTCATCATCGAATCCGACGCGACGATTGTGGCCCCGTTGATCTTCGCGCACGTCCTGGGCTGGTGAATTCCAATGGCACCATTGAACCATTGGACCAGCATAGAATCAAAATCCCAAGAGCGTGTCTGAAAAAACAAACTGCGCCGGGATCGGAGCGGCGGACATCCTGTCTGCCGTAGAGGGCGGCATCTTGCCGCCCGGACCAACGCTTGATTTTCCATGGTTTTCCAATTTCGGCGCCAGGTCCGCCGGGTTTGAAGCGCTGGCTCTACGGCAGGCTGGGAAGCCCGCCGCTACGTTTTTTCGACGCCACTTTTATGTCGCAAGCGCAAATTAAATCTGCTCCGGCAGGGCTTGGTTTCGCCATGCCCGCCGAATGGGAGAAGCACGAGGCGACGTGGCTGGGCTGGCCGCATAACGCCAGTGACTGGCCGGGAAAGTTCGAGACCATCCCGTGGGTTTATGGCGAAATGGCGCGGAAGATTTCCGAAGGGGAAAGAATCTATTTACTGGTGCGCCACGCGGCCGACGAGGGCCGGGCGCGCCAGGCTTTTAAATCCGCCGGCGTTGATCTGCGAAAAATCAAGTTTGTCACGCATCCGACGAATCGCGGATGGACGCGGGACACCGGTCCAATCTTCGTTAAAAAGTCGGAAACCGGAAATCGGAAACCGGAAACGGCCATCGTGCATTTCCATTTCAACGGCTGGGCCAAGTATGACAACTGGCGCAAGGACACCCGGGTGCCGGAAACCGCGGCGAAAACGCTGCGAAAGCGGATTTTTCACGCCGAATGCCAGGGCAGTCCGTTTGTGATTGAAGGCGGAGGGATCGAGTTGAACGGGCGGGGCACCTTGATCTCCACCGAAGAATGCTATTTGCATCCCAAAATCCAGGTCCGCAATCCGGGCCTGGGCAAAGGGGAGATTGAGGCGACGCTGCGGGAGTATCTGGGAGTCAAAAACATTTTCTGGCTGGCGAAGGGACCGGCGGGCGACGACACGCATGGCCATATTGACGACATTTGCCGGTTTGTGAACGCCCGGACGCTCGTGTTGGTGCGTGAAAAGAATCCACGCGACCAGAATTATCGTCCGCTCGCGGAGAACTGGGAGCGGGTCGCGGACCTGCGATTGGAGGACGGCGCCAAGCCGGAAGTGGTGGAGCTGCCGATGCCCGCGCCGCTGTTTTTTGAAGGGCAGCGATTGCCGGCGAGCTATGCGAATTTTTACATCGGGAACGCCGCCGTGATCGTGCCGACATTCAACGACCCGAATGACCGGATTGCCCTTGGTATTTTGGGCGGGTTATTTCGCGACCGCCCGGTGGTGGGCATCCATGCCGTGGATTTGGTTTGGGGGTTTGGCTCGCTGCACTGTTTAACTCAGCAGCAGCCGGCTTAGGCGACCGGTTAGGTGACAGCATCTTGAAATTCAAGGCTCTGACAACAATTCGGAAATTTTCTCTTCAAAACTGGTAGTATCGCCCTTTGTTTGGGAATTGCTTGTGGTCACATTGTCAAAACGCAAGCAACCTTTCTTATCCACCAGAAACATGTGCGGGATTCCATCAATTCCAAAATTCTGTTCGAGTGTGCCGAATTGCCCGTCGAAGAACTGCGGCCACGGATAGCCCTTCTCTTTAAGAATGTCATTCATCCGCTGCAGATCCGAGTAGCAATAAATGCCGATCACTTCAAAACCTTGCCCGTGATATTTATCATAAGCCGCCTTGATTTGAGGGAGTTCCATATTCGATTCCCAGAAATCCACCAGCACCACTTTTCCTTGCATTTTGGCGAGGTCCACTTCCCGCCCATCCACCGCCGCGAATTGCAGGGACACCGGTTTTCCGCTCGAATCGAGCCGGTTAAGGAAACCTTTCGCCCAAAGTTTGAATTTTTCCGAAGCAGGGCTCTCAATCAATTCCTTCGCCAACGCCCGAGCCTTGTCAGGTTGAGCGAGGTATTCGTAATCCACCGCGGCCGCCATGATATCCTGATAACCGTTGGCTCGATTTGGATAATCCTTGGCGAGCGCCCAAGCTCCTTGCACGAATTGGTCAAGGGCGCCGGGTGCGGGTGAGTTTTGGATTTTCCACAATTCGTCTGAGCGCCACTTGAATTGCTTGAATTCGTCCGTGTTCAATGGCGAGTTGGTTTTGACGAAGATGTTCCCTACTTTCACAAATTCGCCGTTCGTTTGAAGAAAGCCTTTCGCCATTGGCGGTGTTTTGACCTTGTGTGAGCAACCGCAAAGAAACAGCGCCGATAGAAATATAATGAGCGTAGTTTTCACAATGCAAAGCGGCTAACATTAACTAAACCACGACACCGAGACTGTCAACCACGATTGCGGAATCGAAAGCGCCAATGGGGGCTGACCTGACTTCCCCATGAATCCGGGGGACCCTCACCTTTCCATGAACCGGTTCATGGCCCCGATGCGCGTCCATTCTTGGAGGTCGAAGCTTTCCATGAACCTCCCGGGACAAGAAGGGCGGGCGGATATCATTCTCACCCCTCACCCTCAATCCCTCCCCGTTGAAGGGAGAGGGATTCCACCATTGTTCGACTCGCGAAAATTCCAGGTTCATGGCGGAAATAAAAAAACTCGTTATATTTGACAAGATATAACGCATTTTTGTAATTTCGCCGCCATGCACAGGAGCATCCGACGGTTTTCGAAACTTGAAGCAATCATCATCGCGGGCGTTTCAGCGGCGGCGTGGTGGACAACCGCCCTCCCCTGCCATGCCGATGACTCAACCAATTCCACGGCAGTCGCGCCGCCGGGAAATTATTTCGGCGACTGGTTCACGCGCGTGTCCCAAACGCAGGCGGAACAGCCGCATTGGATCACGCCGCTCGCCACAGTGACGCCGCGGTTGGAGGAGGAGTATCGCTATGACCAGATGTTTGAATCCATGCCGGCGGGAAAAGAGCTGACAAGCTACGGCGGGACCAAGGGACTGGAACTTATTCCGGCGGAGCACGTGGAGGTGATTCTGGGAATCCCGGCTTATCAATACCAAAGAACGAAGCCGAATGTCGCCAAGGAAGGTTGGGCGGATGATAGTTTCCTGCTGAAATACCGGATCCTGTCCGGGAATGAAGAAAATGGAGATTATATCCTCACCGCATTTCTGGGGCTGGCGGTGCCGACGGGGAGCGAGGTTTTTACGACGCATCACTACGTGATCACGCCGACGATTGCGGCCGGGAAAGGCTGGGGGGATTTTGACGTGCAAAGCACGCTGGGGATGTCCTTTCCGGACAATGGCAGCGCGCCCGGCGGCGTGGGCAATGCTTTGGCGTTTAACACGGCGTTTCAATATCGAGTGATGAAAAATCTCTGGCCCGAAATGGAGGTCAATTACACCCATTGGCTCAATGGCGAGCACGGCGCATTGTCCGACCAAGCTTTTCTGACTCCCGGCCTGGTGGTGGGTAAAATTCCCCTTTGGAAACGCCTGGGACTGACCGCCGGCATCGGTTATCAAATTGCGGTGACTTCCACCCCGCTCTATCGTCATAATTTGATCATGTCCGTGCGGTTTCCGTTTTAAGGCGATATATAAGAGTAATGCGAAAGCAATCGACAATTTGGCAGCGGCACATAGCGAAGTGGCTTCTGTCCATGGCCGTCGCAATTTTTTGCCTGCTGGCGCATTCCGCGTTGGCGACGGAAATCCTGGTCTCGGCCGCGGCCAGCCTGAACAATGCGCTGAGCGAAATTGGCACCAATTTTCAGGCGCAAACGGGCACCCAGGTGGATTTCAATTTCGGGGCCTCCAGCACGCTGGCCCGGCAGATTGAGGCGGGCGCGCCGGCGGATATTTTCTTTTCCGCCGACGAGACGCAGATGGACCTGCTGGCGAAGGCGGGGTTGATTGATCCATCCACCCGGGTGAGCCGGCTGGGAAATTCACTGGTGGTGGTGGTTCCGAGCGACAGCGCGTTGCAGATTAATTCGCCCGCCGATCTGACCCATGCCGGGGTCGCGCGAATCGTTTTGGCGGATCCAAAAGCGGTGCCGGCGGGCGTCTATGCCAAAGCGTGGCTGACGAAACTACAGCTCTGGCCCGCCGTCGAGCCAAAGGTGATTCCCGCGGAAAATGTGCGGGCGGCGCTGGCGGCGGTGGCGTCCGGGAACGCCGACGCGGGGGTGGTGTACAAAACCGACGCGGCGATTTCCAAGAAGGTGAAGGTGGCCTATGAGGTGCCGGCGGCGGACGGGCCGGTGATCAGTTATCCGATGGCGCTGGTGAAAGCGGCGCCGCAACCGGAAGCGGCCAAAAAATTCCTGGCTTATCTCAGTTCGGAACAAGCTGGACAAGTCTTCGCCCGATATGGCTTCCTGTTGAAGCAATGACCATTGCCGAATGGCAGATTGTGGGATTCACGGCCTGGGTGGCCGGCTTGAGCACCCTGGTGATCCTGCCTTTCGGTCTGGGGTTGGCCTGGGCTTTGGCGCGCGGCAACTGGCCCGGCAAATCCCTGGTGGAAACCTTTGTCACGCTGCCGCTGGTGATGCCGCCGGTGGCGACGGGATTGATCCTGCTGGAAATTTTCGGACGGCGCGGCGCGATTGGGGGATTTTTCCACGATAAATTAAACCTGGACATCATTTTCACCTGGCGCGCCGTGCTGTTGGCGCTGAGCGTGATGTCGATGCCGCTGCTGGTGCGCTCGGCGCGGGTGGCTTTTGAGGAAGTGAATCCCCGGCTGGAACAGATTGCGCGGACCTTGGGCGCGGGCGGCTGGCGGGTTTTTTTCACCATCACCGTTCCACTGGCGGCGCGCGGCATCATTGGCGGGATGCTGCTGGCATTTGCGCGAGCACTGGGGGAATTCGGCGCCACGATCATGGTGGCGGGCAATATTCCCGGTAAAACCCAGACCATTTCGCTGGCCATTTTTCAAAACGTGGACACCGGCGATGACGCCAACGCCTTTCACCTGCTGGGAGTCTCGGTGGCGCTGGCATTCATCGCGGTGTGGAGCAGTGAACTGTTGCTGCGGCGGAAAGGGAAGACGCGATGAGCCTGCTCTTAAAAAACATTTCGCTGCGGCTGGCAAACTTTCCGTTGGAAGTGGATGCCGAACTGCCCAAACGGGTCACGGCGATTTTCGGGCCGTCCGGCGCGGGCAAAACTTCATTGCTGGACCTGATCGCGGGATTGCGGACGGCGCAATCGGCGTTCATCCAGTTGGATGGCGAGGTGCTGGCGGACGCGTCGAGGCGATTTTCCCTGCCGCCGCAACGTCGCGGCATCAGCTATGTGCCGCAGGACCTGGCGTTGTTTCCCCATTTGTCAGTGCGACAGAATCTCATCTATGGACAGAAAAAGAACGGCACAAAGAATCCGCTGTTTAGTTTTGAGCACGTGACGGAGGTTTTGGAAATTCAGCCGTTGATTCCGAGGCGGGGAACGGAACTTTCGGGCGGGGAACGGCAACGGGTGGCGCTGGGCCGGGCGTTGCTGGCGTCGCCGCGGTTGTTGCTGCTGGATGAACCGCTGGCCAGCCTGGATGCCCCATTGAAATCAAAAATCCTTCCCTATCTGGCGCGGATCCGCGATGAATTTCGCATTCCGATGCTATATGTGACGCACGACCGGTTTGAGGCGCAGACGCTGGCGGAGGAAATCATCGTGATTGTAAACGGCAAGGTGATGCAAGCCGGACCGGTGACGGAGGTATTCAACCGACCGGCGAACGCGGAAGTGGCGAAGTTGGCCGGGGTGGAAACACTTCAAGCGGGAAGAATCACCAAGGTGGCCGATGGCCTGGGCACGGTGGACGTGGGCCACGCGATTTTGACCGGGATGGCGCCGGACACGGCATCGGCGGAGGTGTGGGTGTGCATTCGCGGGGAGGACGTGATTCTGCAACGCGATCCTTCGGCGGCGAGCAGCGTGCGGAATCGTTTGGAGGCCAGAATTGTATCGATGCGGCCGGAAAACACGCTGGTGCGCGTGGAATTGGACGCGGGATTTCCGTTATTGGCGCTGGTCACGCGAGCGGCGCGCGATGAACTGGCGTTGCGCGAAGGCGAAACTGTGACGGCGCTGATCAAAGCGCAGGCCGTGCATTTGATGGGGAGGTAAGGAGTGGAAAGCCCATTTTGAACTTCATTGGTTAATTTGTGATGGCAACCGATGACTGGGGATCGAACATAAAACCGGCTCACCAACTCTTCCGAGCGTGTAAGTTCCGCCTTCTGGACATTTAGGAAATCCGTTTGGGAAATAGGGAGCAATATCGTTCCAAGTAACCGCCGCACCATTGGTGGCACTATTCTTTTGAGTCCAATCCGCTTTAGCCGCTTCAATTTCCCGCACGTTGTTGATGCAAATGTTCTGCGCGGTCAACACTGATTTAACAAGCAGACGCGAGGTGGAGAACATGGCAAGAAGAACAATCAATGACAGGCACAACCCCATTATGCTCTTAGTAAAATAAG
>JBKQUF010000279.1:0-18639 GCA_052140285.1 Limisphaerales bacterium
TTGCTGGAAAAACTGGGCCTGATCAAACTTTTCGCCACTGTGCCGCAATGGGCTTTGTAGCCAGACAAAAACCGGAAACCGCCGGTTTTACTGGCCTTTTTGAAAATCTCCGAGGAAGTTAGGTTAAATGGATACGTGAAGGCAAAGCCGTTCAGGGGCTGGTTTCATTAAATGTCGGTTATGTTGATTGGGCAAGTGTCAGGAGCGTTACGATTAAGAAAGTATGGCCTTCTTATTATGCCGGAGAAAAAATGTCACCTTCGGATTGGCTAATGCCATATCTTGCGCTTTGGACAACGGTTGACACCGGACCTGGAAATGTTGACGTGGAAATAGATTGTCCAGTTATTGACGAAACCAACGGGAAGGCTGGCTAATGCTCCTGCAAACTCCGTCGGCGAATCTTCCTTACTGCCTTTGATAAATGCCCATCAGTTGGCCTTCCGCCAAAATGTGCCCTTCCATTGCCGCCAGCAATTCCTTCTTGTTCGCCCCGGCCTTCAGGTTCAGGACCGTGTCGAGGGCGAATATCTTGAAGTAATATCGGTGCGCTTTACCGGGCGGGGGCATCGGGCCGCCGTAACCGGTTTCCTGGAAACTATTTTTGCCCTGCCGCGAACCATCCGGCAATTCCCCGACTTTCGCCACGTTCTCGGGCAGGGATGTCTTGTCCCCCGGCAGATTGAAAATGACCCAGTGGGTGAATGTCATCATTGGCGCATCCGGGTCCTCCATGATCAACGCAAAACTTTTTGCGCCCCCCGGCGCGCCGCTCCAACTCAGCGGAGGCGACAGGTCGTCTCCCTGTCCGGAATACTTGATGGGAATTGTTTTCCCTTCGTCAAATGCCGCGCTCGTCAGTAGCATGGTCTCCACTCCTTTCTGGTCAATGCCTGTTCCGTCCGAGCCGGTTGCGCGAAGCAATCCCGCGGACAATGCCGCCGCAATAAAAATGATTCGCGCGCTCATTCGTGCAATTTCGCCGTCCCGTCCATAAATGCAAATAAAAAACCGCTTCCGATGATTCGCTATTTTCGGACGGTTTTTCGCAAGATCGCCCGAATCTCCTCCATGTGAGGCGGCTTGCTCAAAATCCCGTCCACTTGCGACGGCGCGGACCGGTCGCCCTTCATGAGGGCGCCCCAGCCTGTGAGCATGATGACCGGCGTGCCGGGCGATTCCCGTTTGATGGTCGCCGCCACTTCGCGGCCATCCACGTAGGGCATTCCCAAATCCGTGATGACCGCGTCGAACGGCTGGTTCCGCTGCCGCGCGGCGCGGAAAGCCTCGATTCCCGCCTGGCCGCCATCCGTCACTTCGATTTTATGGCCGTCATTTTCGAGCATTTCCCGGATCAATTCACGCAACGGCGGTTCGTCGTCCACGCACAGGATGTGGAATGGCCCCGGCGGCGCCTCTTCCCCGTTCTCGTTGGTTTCGTTTTCGAGTTTGACGACTGGGAAAATCAGCCGGACCGTCGTGCCTTTGTTTGGCACGCTGTCCACTTCCATTTTTCCTTCGTGCCGTTCCATGACCCCATAGACCATGGCCAGTCCCAGGCCGGTCCCGCGTTTTCCCTTGGTGGAATAAAACGGCTCGACACAACGCTGGCGCGTTTTCTCATCCATGCCGATGCCGTCGTCCGCGACTTCCAGAACAACATGCCCGGGAACATTTTCAGGCGTGACCCGCGTGCGAATCATGATGATCCCGCCTCGCGGCATCGCGTCCACCGCGTTAAGAATCAAATTCGTAAGTGATTCCCGGATTTCCGCCTCGATTCCGGCGAAGTCCGGCGCCTTCGGCTCCAATTCCATTTTTACTTCAATCATAATCCCCCGGCTTTGCGGGATGTCCCGCCAGCGGGGACGCATCATGTCCACCACTTGCTCGACGACCTGGTTGAGCTTGACCCTCTTGAGCGATTCCCGGTCGCGGGGCCGGTAAAACTCCCGGAGCCGCTGGACAATGTGGGCGATGTCTTCGCCCGCGGTCTTGATATAGTTCAAATGCTTCTTGGCGGTCGGGTTTAGCTGCGGCTGCGTTTGAACGATCAAATCCGCAAATCCAATGATGGGAGAGAGCGCGTTGTTGATGTCATGGGCGATGCCGCTGGCCATCTGGCCCAGGGCCTTGAGACGCTCCTGTTGCATGATCGCCTGTTGCGTCTGCCGCAGTTCTTCGTAGGCCTTGTGCAGGTCCTGGTACAATCGTGCCTGATAAACCGCCACCGCCACGTGCGCGCTCAAACCAAAAATGAAACCCCGTTCCGGTTCGCTGAACGCATTTTTCGGACGGCGTTGCAACACCATGATGCCGATCAGTTTTCCTTCCACCGTCAACGGCGTGCCGAGCACGGAAAAAAAGCCGCTGTCCGCCATTTTTTTCGCGAGCAGGGTATTCTCCTTGCGGTGGTCCGGCACATAGACCATCGTGTTTTTCAGGCACGGCGCGAACAGCGTGTCCGCCAGGGGAAGCAGGTCGGGCAGGTGCAGTTCTTCCACGATTTGTTGGGCTTTGCGCCCGCGCGCGATGATCTGGAACATCTCGGAGTCCGCATCGTAAAAATAGGCGCTCGCGTAATCCACCGGCAGTTTTTCCTCCAACTGCTCAAGCACAATATGCAGAATGCTTTCGAGGTCCTGATGCTCGGCAATTGCGTAGGTGATCTGGTTGAGCAGGCTGATGCGCGCGAATTGTTGCTGCAGGTCGCTGGTGCGCTCTTCGACCCGTTTCTCGAGTTCCTTGTTGATGTGCCGCAACGCTCCATCGCGCTGTTTGATCTGGCTGATCATCTCGTTGAACCCATCCGCCAATTGCCCGAGTTCATCGTTCGATTCCTTCACCGCCCGGACCGAATAATTTTTTTCCGCGGATACCGTTTTGATGGTCTTGATCAATTCGGTGATGGGGCGGGAAATCAACTGTTGCAGCTTCGCGGACAGAAAATAGGTGAACGCCAGAATCGAGACCAGCAGGACGCCGAAGATTCCCGCCAGGCGTTCCAGGCGGCGGTAAATTTCGCCAAGGTCCGACTCCACGTACACCCAGCCAACGCGCGCTCCGGACTGCATGATTGGCGCCCAGACGACCATGCGGCCACCCTTGACATCCAACAGCGGCAAATCCGGTTTCCCCTCCGCCAGGTTTGCCACCGAACTGCCGGCCGGATACCAGGCAACCAAATTGGTGCCGGAAAAAACGGCGGCCCGGCGGATATGACTGTTGTTGTTCAGCGGTTCGAGGATTTCCTGCGCGCGGTTGTCATTGCCTGAAATAATCGCGCCCGTGCTGCTGGCGGCGATGATCTGCGCCTGGGTTTTCAACTGCGCCTTCATCGCGTCTGCCGTCGAGGGGAGGTCTCCCACCATCAAACCCAACGCGAGCAGCAGGAGGCCTGCGGCCGTCGCCGCCATGATCATTAGCTGCAACTTTAATTTAATGGAGGATGCGCGCACAACTCAACGGTTCCTAATGATTACCGGCAAAATCCCGTGTTTCTGAGGACGATTATCCCTGCGCCGGCGGCCCGGAACAAGGCTTTTCGCCTAAGCCCGCGGATGAAATCGCTTATGGACTTCCCGCAGACGGCTCCCCGCCACGTGAGTGTAAATTTCAGTGGTGCCGATGCTTGCATGGCCGAGCAATTCCTGGATCACCCGCAAATCCGCGCCGTGTTCCAATAGATGCGTCGCAAAACTGTGCCGCAACATGTGCGGCGTGATGTTTCGCGGAATTCCCGCGCGACGAACACGATTCTTGATACGCAACCATAGGGTGACGGAAGCAAACGGCGTGCCGCGTTGGGTCAGAAAAACGTTTGCCGGCGATCTGGCCGTGACGAATTTTGGCCGGGCCGTTTCCAGGTAACGGTTCATCGCTTCCACTGCTTTTCGCCCCACCGGCAACACCCGCTCCTTGCTGCCCTTGCCGATGACGTTGATGAACCCGGCCTCCAAATGCAATTGTTCGAGCCGGAGATTCTTCAATTCACTCAATCGCAGGCCGGAGGAGTACGCCAGTTCCAAAATCGCCTGGTCACGCAGCGTTTCCCTGCTTTCCGGCTTTTCCGATGTCAGCAATTTTTCGATCTCCGGATTCGTCAATGCTTTCGGCAGCCGTTTCCAGCGGCGTGGCAGCGATAAATTTTCCGCGACATTTCGCGGCAATAATTTTTCGTTCTCGGCAAATTTATAGAAGGCCCGCAAGGCCGCGATTTCCAGGTAAAGACTCTCACTGCTCAGGCGGCGCGGCGAATTTTTCGGCTCGTTCTCCAATTGCCGCTCGCGCTCAAATTGCAGGAATGCCATCAAATGCCGCAACTCAACCTGCTTCCAGTCGGTGAGTTTTAGAGCGCCGGCCCAGGCGACAAATTTGCCGAGCAACGCGTCGTACGTTTTGGCCGTATTGTCGGATTGCCCGCGTTCGTGCCGCAGGTATTGTAAAAAATCTTCGACCAGGTTTTGCACTGATTCAAAACTAATCGAAATCACCGCCGACCACTACTTCGTTCTTTTAAAAAGGAAGAAGCCGCCATCCGCGCCATTGCCGATTCAATGCAAAAATAGTTAACGGAACGTCACACACCCTTATTTCAAGGAGCATGTGCAAGAGGTTTTTGCTGTCTGTAAGCTTGAGATAAAAATGTCCAGACGGTTCTTTCATAATTTTTAGATGTCAGATTGACTCTGGGAATAAAGTTAAATCGTCAATGCCGAATTTTTCAGTTCAGGACCTTGGAACCGTGAAACTCCAGCTTCAAACGAGGGTCAAAAGCCACCCGCAGAGCCGGTTTTTTGCCCGCACCCTTTGAATTTTCCGTTTTTCGTTGGTTCGACATAAAGGAAAGCCTTTGTTTATGGGGCTTTATTGTATGCCACTAGCTCCTGGTTGTGAAGTTTATTTGGGGAATATGGGTTTAAATGGGATTTTTTCTTTGCCACACCAACTCGATTAATGGTGTAATGTTTAAGCAAGAGAAAGATTGGCCGATATGATTACGAAACTCCAATTTCAAAATTTCAAAGCACTGAAAAATGCCGAGCTAAAACTTGGCATGTTCAATGTCATTATTGGCCCAAATGGGAGTGGTAAAAGTTCGGTATTGCATGGATTGGAAGCCTTATTCAATCCGAACGGCTTAAATTGGCAACAGACGGTAACGGCTGGGATGCCGTTCAATTCGGTTTCAATTGGCGTAGATTTTCAATTCGAAAATCGTATTGAACCGGTGATTCTCGCAATGAATACAAGCGGGGTGATCTCTCTGGCTAAGGCCGGTCAAATTACAGGGTCTGATACAAAAGTGGGACAAGAGATTTTTTCTTTTTTGTCAAGAATTAAAACTTTTTCGTTTGAAACCTCTTCATTGTGGCGATCCGTCGATTCTCGAAACGTAACTGTCTTGAATAAAGACGGCAGTAATCTCGCCGGCGCACTCACGCATTTGCGAGATAAAGATGAAGATGCCTACAATAATCTGCGCGTTGAATTTCAAAGATGGATTCCTGAATACGACAGCATCGGTTTCGAAAATGATCAAAACGGTTACCGCCAAATCACCTTGCGCCAGAAAAATTCCCGACAATTTATTCCCGCCTCACAAGCCAGCGATGGCACATTGCTGGCGTTGGCACTTTTGACGATTGTACATCAACCCACGCCGCCAGCGTTGATTGGTTTGGAAGAGCCTGATCGTGGTCTGCATCCGCGGCTGTTGCGCGAATTGCGCGATGCGCTGTACCGGTTAAGTTTTCCTTCCGACTTCGGTATAAAACGCGACCCGGTACAAGTCGTCATTACAACACATTCTCCTTTTTTCCTCGATTTGTTCAAAGAGCATCCCGAACAGGTCATCATTGCCGAGAAATGCGCTGATGGAACGGCAACCTTTAAAAATTTGAGCGACGACCCGCTTTTACAGGAAATCATTGGCGACGCGCCACTTGGCGAGGTGTGGTATAGCGGTGTTCTGGGCGGCGTACCCGCCGGTACCTGATGCGTGTCGCCATTTTGAGCGAGTCCATCGCCGATGAATCGGCGTTAAGAATACTCGTCGATGCGGCCTTGGGAATTAAAACAACTCCCGTCGCCACTAACTTGCGCAGCTGGGGTTGGAATGCGGTGTGCAATAACCTGGGCATTGTTGCAAAATTTCTCCACTATCGCACCGATGCCGACGGTCTGGTCGTTGTCGCGGATTCCAACCACACGCACCTTGCTGGTGATGAGCCAAAGAACCGATTGAAAGAATTACAAGTTTTGGCGAAGCGTTGCCGGGAGCAACTTGGCACTTTGCCTGGAGGCCGTATTCCGCTCAAAATCGCGGTCGGTGTTGCTGCGCCCGCAATTGAGGTCTGGTGGTTATGTAAAAAACACCCGCATATCACCGAATCAGCCTGGGAGAAGGGCCTGGCGGAAAAGCGCGACCCCTATTCAAAATTGGGATTAAAGAAAATGTTATACGGCAAGGAATATTGGTCTCTGGAATGGATGACGCAGAAAATGGCCGAGGCGGCGCAAATGGCAGCGACCGATTTGCCGTATTTGGAACGAAGTTTCCCAAATGGTTTTGGCAGCCTGATCCGGGAACTCCGTAACTGGCGGAGAATCAATTAATTTTCCCTCTTACACCGCCTTCTGCCCGCCGCCGTCGGCGCCGGCGTTGTCCAAATCAATCAATATATCCCGCGGCTCGGCGCCCTTGCCCGGACCGACAATGCCCCGGTTCTCCAGTTCATCCATGATTCGCGCGGCGCGGGTGTAACCGAGTCGCAGGCGGCGTTGCAACAGCGATACGCTCGCCTTTTGCTCGCTGCGGATGACTTCGATACATTGCTGGATGATTTCCTCGTCCTCGTCAATGCCGCTGGGAATGTCTCCCGCCGCCGGCTTGGAAAGTTGCTGCTGAATCTCCATGTCGTAATTGGGTTTGCCCTGTTTGGCGATAAAATCGACGATGCCCGTGATTTCCTGGTCGGTGATCAGCGCGCCCTGCGCCCGAATCAATTTGGCCGAGCCGGGCGGCAAATAAAGCATGTCGCCCTTGCCCAGCAATTTGTCCGCGCCCATCGCGTCCAAAATCGTCCGCGAATCCACCTTGGCCGCCACCTGAAAGGCGATGCGCGCCGGGATGTTCGCCTTGATCACGCCGGTAATGACGTCCACCGACGGACGTTGCGTGGCGACGATGCAATGGATGCCCGCCGCGCGCGCCATCTGGGTGATCCGCGCGATGGCCATTTCCACGTCCGCCGGCGCCACCAACATCAGGTCCGCCAACTCGTCAATGATGACGATGATATAGGAGAGTTTTTCGGGAATGACGATTTCTTCCTCGCGCGGCACGACGATTTCCTCATCCACTTCCACTGCAAAACCTTCCGCGCCCGGCTCAACTTTTTCCCGTTTGGCCGTCAGCGGCAGTTCCGGCTCCTGCGGCACGAGCTGTTTGTTCGGGCGCGAATTGAAGGTGCCGATGTTGCGGACGCCCACGCGCGCGAAGATTTGGTACCGCTTCTCCATTTCATTCACCACCCAACGCAACGCCAGGATGACTTTCTTGGGATCGGTCACCACCGGCACGACGAGGTGCGGCAGGGAATTGTAATTCTGCAGTTCCACGACCTTCGGATCAATCATCACAAAACGCAACTGGTCGGGTGAGAAGCGGTACAGCAACGAGGCAATGATGGCGTTGATGCAAACGGATTTGCCGGAGCCGGTGCTGCCGGCAATCAGCAAATGCGGCATTTCCGCGAGGTCCGCCACAATGGGATGGCCATAGACGTCCTTGCCGAGCGCCAGGGGAATCTTTGCCTTGGCGCCGCGCCATTCATCGGACTCCAGCAGGTCACGCATGATCACCTTGGTCTTGATGGCGTTCGGCACTTCCACGCCGACGGAGCTTTTCCCGGGAACGGGGGCGAGGATGTGGATGCGCTCGGCTTTCAACGCGGCGGCGATGTTGTTGGAGAGCGCGCTGATTTTTTCCAGTTTCACCCCCGGCGCGGGATGCAATTCATACCGCGTAATGGTTGGGCCTTTGGTGATGTCGCCCAGCGAGACTTCGATGTCGAATTGCGCCAGCGTCTGCTGCATCAGCCGCGCATTGGCCATCAACTCCTCCTTCGATTCCGTCGGCTTGACGGTCATGTCCGGCTGTTGCAGGAAATCCATCGAGGGCAACTGATAATTTCCGATCATCGGGGTCTGCGCCACCGTGATGGGTTTCGGTTTTTTCCGCTTTGGTTTGGGGGACGGGATTCCGGTTATTTTAATCTCCGATTCGGGTTTCGGCCCGGTCTCTTCCGCGGTGGATTTTTCGGCCGTTTCCGCTTTATCCGGTTCTTCATTCCCGGCGGCCGGGGCGTCATTTTTGGCCTCCACTGGCTCCGGCTCTTCCGCCTTTTCCGGCGCTTTTTCTTCCGGTTTGGTTCCCAACACTTCGGCCGTGGTTGCCGCCGCCACTTCCCTGGCGGGCGTTGCCTGGCCTTCCCCTGCCAACGCCGCCTCCCGGGCCGCGGGCAGCGTCGTTTTGCGCACGCGCGGGCCGCCCGGTTTCGCCTGCGGCACCGACAGATCGCGCACCGTCGGTTCGGGCACCGGCTGCAGGTCCGCTCCCAAGCCGGAGCGCTCGGCCTCCTCCTGCAATTGCTTCGCCTGTTTTTCCAATTCCTGCGCCCGCCGGTTCAGCGCCGCCTCTTCCGCGGGCTTTTCAAATGCCGCCGCCTCTTTCCGCTTTAACAAGGCGCGAATCCAGACGCCCAGCTGGAAATTCGTCAGGAACAAGAGGCTGATCAGGATTAACGCCGCATACACAATCGTCGCGCCGATGGGGCCGAGCAGGGAAAAACCAAAATTGTAATTCGGTGTCTGGCCGTAGCTGGCATACCCCAGCCAGCCACCCGCGCTTTGTGAACCGATGCTCTCATGAACCCGGCCCATCAGATGCTCGTCATCCAAGATGTAAAGCAGGCCCGTCAGCGAAATCAACAACACGACGGACCAAATCAATGACCAAACCGCGCGCGCGCGCAAATAGCTGAAAAAATTGAGCAAATAGGAAACAGCGAACAGGGCAATCAAAACCGGGAGGAGATAAGCCGCGATTCCCAGCGCCAAAAACGAAAGCCAGCCCAGATACGCCCCAATCAGGCCGATCCAATTGTGAATGATTGCTTTCGGTTCGGCTGATTTGTAGAGGAACGAGATGTCATGCCGGTCAAACGACCACTGCGAAACCAGCAGCAACAGCGCGACGAACAGCAACGCGACGCCAAGGACGTCGTTTAAGCCGTTGTGGGAATCTGACGTTTTGCGCGACATGACGTGAGCGTAGCAATTCAGCGCAAGGAGTTCAAAGTTGAAATTGATTCATGCGGAACGCGGATTGACTCGGTGCCCGTAGCGGCTACGTTGTGCGGGAAACATGGACCGCCTTGATTCCAATGAACCCGCTTCTTTTCATCCGCATTCGCCGCTGCCGCTGCTGCTGCCACTGTTTTTTGGCGGCGGCTGCGCTGCATTAATTTACGAGATTGTCTGGTTCCAAACGCTGCAACTGGTCATCGGTTCAACGGCCGTTTCACTCGGCGTCCTGCTCGGAACTTATATGGGCGGCATGTGCCTCGGCAGCCTGCTGTTGCCGCGCCTGGTCCCCGCGAAATGGCACCCGCTGCGGGTTTATGGGCTGTTGGAATTGGGCATCGGCGTCATCGGCATCCTCATCTGGTTTGCGCTGCCGCCCGCCGCGTGGATTTACGCGGCGCACACTGGCGGCGGGCTGCCGGGAATTCTTTTGCGCGGCGCGTTCGCCGCCATCTGGCTGCTGCCGCCGACGATCTTAATGGGGGCGACGCTTCCGGCCGTCTCGCGCTGGGTTGAAGCCACGCCCCGCGGGGTCTCATGGCTCGGTTTTTTTTACGGCAGCAACATCGCCGGGGGAGTTTTCGGCTGCCTGCTCGCGGGTTTTTATTTGCTGCGAGTTTGCGATTCCGAATTCACCACTTTCGTCGCCGCCACCATCAACGGCGCGGTGTGCCTGGCTGCGTTCATTCTGTCGGGCATTTCCGGCCGGGAACCGCAAATTAAAGCCGAACTCGCGGCGAAAAATCCACCCGCCCCCGCCGGACGGGAAAAATCCGCGGCGCTGATTTATGTCACCATTGCCTTGTCGGGCCTGACGGCGCTGGGCGCGGAAGTGGTCTGGACCCGCCTCCTCTCTTTGATATTGGGCGGCACGATTTATACCTTTTCAATCATCCTCGCGGTGTTTTTGTTCGGGCTGGGCATTGGCAGCGCGGCTGGCTCGGCGCTGGCACGAACGGCGGCCCGCGCGGCGGCGGCGCTCGGCTGGTGCCAGTTTCTGCTGAGTGGAGCAATCGCCTGGACGGCCTGCATGATTGCGAAATCCCTCCCCTATTGGCCGATTAATCCATCGCTGTCGCCGAGTCCCTGGTATAATTTTCAACTCGACCTGGCGCGTTCGCTGTGGACGCTGCTGCCGGCGACGCTGCTTTGGGGCGCGAGTTTTCCGCTGGCGCTGGCCGCCGCCGCCCGCGGGCGCGATTCCGCGCGGCTGGTGGGCGGAATTTATGCGGCCAACACCGTGGGCGGAATCGTCGGCGGCCTCGGCTTCAGTTTGATTTTCATCCCCGGTTATGGAACTCAACAAAGTCAGCGGCTGCTGATTGGCCTTTCAGCTTTGTCCGCGATGCTGGTGGTCGTGCCGCGGTTATTTGCGCGGGGAAAAAATTTTCCCGCCAGGGCGTTGCGCGACGCGGGCATTCTGGCCGTGCTGGTTCTAATTCCCATTTCCCTGGCGCAAGGGGTGGCGAAGGTACCTGGCGAATTGATTGCTTATGGCCGCTACATGGTGGGCTGGCTCGGCGAGACGGATGTGCTTTACACCGGCGAGGGCATGAACTCATCCGTGGCCGTCTCCTACACGCCAATGGACAACACCCTCAACTTTCACGTCAGCGGCAAGGTGGAGGCGTCAAACGATCCGCAAGACATGCGGCTGCAACGGATGCTCGGCCATTTGCCCGCGCTGGTGAATCCCAACCCGCGATCAGTGCTGGTGGTCGGCTGCGGCGCGGGCGTGACGGCCGGTTCATTCACGGTTTATCCCGGCATCACCAACATCACGATTTGTGAAATGGAACCGCTGGTGCCGCGCATTGCCTCCACTTATTTCGCCAGGGAAAACTATGGCGTTATTTCCGACCCGCGCACGCATCTGGTTTTTGACGACGCGCGGCATTACATTCTCACCTCCCACGACAAGTTCGACATCATCACTTCCGACCCGATTCATCCGTGGGTCAAAGGCTCCGCGGCGCTTTACACCAAGGAGTATTTCGATCTGGTCAGACAGCATTTGAACCCCGGCGGCATCGTCACGCAATGGGTGCCGCTTTATGAAAGCGACGAAAATGCCGTGAAAAGCGAAATGGCCACTTTTTTCGCGGCGTTTCCCGCCGGCAGCATCTGGAGCAACGATGAAAACGGCAAGGGCTACGACGTCGTCCTGCTGGGCCAGGCGGAGGAAACCAAAATCAACCTCGACAAAATTCTCGCGCGCCTGGGCAGCCCGCCCTACACCGATGCCGCCGGCTCTCTGAATGAAGTCAGCTTCACCAACGCGATTGGTCTCTTTGCCACCTACGCGGGCCGCGCGGAAGACCTGGCGCCGTGGCTCAAGGGGGCGCAAATCAACCATGACCAAAATCTGCGGCTGCAGTATTTGGCCGGGTTGGGTTCGAATTTATACATTAGCGACCGCATTTATGACGACATGGTGGTTTATCGCCAATTCCCCGAATCATTATTTGCCGGCTCGAGCCGCGACAACCTCGTGGCCATGAAGACCGCGCTGGCCCTCGCTCCGGCACACAAAACCAGCCTTGAATCGTTGTTCCCATAGCGCAGCCGGAAATCGAAGCGCTATTTTAGCCTGAAGAGTCGCGGACATGCGCTGAAATTGATTACCGTCGCGCGCCCCGGATCCGCGGCGGTCGCCGGGCCGGTTTTCAAAATTAAAAATTTCCCCTTGACGGCCCGGAATTTTCCGGCAATAGTTAACCATATGGTTAAATGTTCGTCCAGGTTGTTGGACCGCACGTTTTCGGCGCTGGCCGATCCGACCCGCCGCCGCATTCTCGAGCACCTCGCCCACGGCGACCGGTGCGTGACCGATCTGGCGCGGCCCTATTCGATGTCCCTGCCCGCCGTCTCGAAGCATTTGCGGGTGTTGGAAAAGGCGGGCCTGGTGCGCCGCCGCCGCAATGGACGCATCCACCGGCTGAAACTCAACGCCGCGCCGATGAGGGAGGCGCAGCAATGGATCGAGGAATACCGCCGGTTTTGGGAGGAGCGTTTTGACCGCCTGGACGACTATCTGAAAAAACTGCAACAGGAAAAAAATAATGAACACCAACAATGATGCCGCGGGAAAATTCCCCGGCCTGAAATTGACCGTATCACGCATCATCAACGCCCCGTGCGAAATGCTCTTTCGCGCCTGGACGGAGCCGGAGCAATTATCGCAATGGTTCAGCCCGCAAGACGCTGAATGCCGCCAGGTGTCCGCCGATGTGCGGGTCGGCGGGGCCTTTCGCATCCACATGGTCTCCAAGACCGGCGACCATGTCGCGATTGGCAAATACACCGAGATTGTTCCCAACAAACGCCTGAAGTTCACCTGGCAATGGGAATCGTACGCCATGCCCAACAGTGTGGTGACCGTTGATTTTGAAGACTTGGGCGCCAAAACATTGCTGATTCTGAAGCATGCCGGTTTGCCGGACCAGGAGGACCTGGATCAGCACAGCCACGGCTGGAATTCGCTGGTCGAAAAATTCGGGAAATTGATGGAACAGGAGAAAATTACCGCATAAGGCCATGGCAACGAAAATCAAGGATTATACCGGACGGAAATTTGTCATCACGCGCGAGTTCGCCGCCCCGCGCGAACTGGTCTTCAGGGCCTGGACCGACCCGAAGCAACTGGCGCAATGGTGGGGGCCGGAGGGTTTCACGAACCCGGTCTGCGAATGGGATGTGCGTCCCGGCGGCAAAATTTACGACGTGATGCGCGCGCCGAACGGCGAGGATTATCCAATGGGCGGCCAGTTTGTAGAGATCAAACCGCCGGAGCGATTGGCGATGTCCTGCGGCGCATTAGACAAGAGCGGCAAGCTGTTATTTGAATTTTTGCACGACGCGACGTTCAAGGAGCGAAACGGCAAAACGAAACTTACCGTGCGCTCGAAAGTCACCATGACGACGCCTGACGCGAACCGGGACATCGGCGGGTTTAAGATGGGCATGACTTCGAGCCTGGAACGGCTGGCCACCCTTGTGAAGACCGAACCCTTCGTCATCGAGCGCACGTTCGACGCCCCCCTCGCCCTTGTCTGGCGCGCCATCACGACGCCCGAAGACATGGGCCGGTGGTATTTCGACATGATTAACTTCCGACCGGAAATCGGCTGCGAATTCCAGTTCATCGTCGAGCATCAAGGCCGCACGCATGACCATCGCTGCCGGATCACTGAGTTGGTTCCACGGAAAAAAATCGCCTACACGTGGCGGTTCGAGGGGTGCGAAGGGCATTCGCTGGTGACCTTTGAGTTGTTCGCGGAAGGCAAAAAGACCCGATTGAAACTGACGCACGCGGGATTGGAATCGTTCGCCAAAACCCCGGCGTTTGCGCGCGAAAATTTCATGCGCGGCTGGACCTCGCTCATCGGCGATTCCCTCAAGGACTTTGTCGAAAATGCCGGGCGCGAAATTTTCATCTCGCGGACTTTGGACGCGCCGCGTGAATTGGTGTGGGAGGCGATGACCGACCCCGCGCATCTTGTGCATTGGTGGGGACCGCGCGGGTTCTCGACGACCATCGAGAAAATGGAGGTCCGCCCCGGCGGTGAGTGGAAACTGGTGATGCACGGACCGGACGGCGCGAATTACCCCAACGAAAGCGTCTTCAAGGAAGTGGTGAAGCCGGAGCGCATTGTGTTCTCGCTTGGCGGCCGGCGCGAGGGCGGCCCCGGCACAAACTTCGTGGCCACCTGGACGTTCGACACCGTTGAAGGCGCAAAAACCCGGGTTTCCGTCCGCATGGTGTTTCCTTCCACTCCCGACCGCGATTTTGTGGTCAAGGAATTCGGCGCCATCGAAGGCGGCAAACAGACGTTGGAACGCCTGGGCGAACATCTCAAGGAAATGGCGGCCGCCCCAAAACGATGATGCTTCTCTTGACACATCCGGGAGCCTGCGGGATATTCCGCGGGTTCCCGGAGGTATAAAAATTTAACGTTCGCTACGCAAAAACCATCAATAAAAACAACTATGAGCAAAGCAAAAAAATCACCGGCCAGCCTTGTCTGGTTTGAAATCCCCGCCGATGACACCGCGCGGGCCAGGGAGTTTTACGGCAAACTGTTCGGCTGGAAAATCAATCCGATGCCCCATATGGACGAGTATTTCCACATGGACACCGAGGGCAAGGACGCCTCGCCCGACGGAGCGCTGATGAAGCGCATGTGCCCCGAACATCCCGTAACCATCTACATCAGCGTGCCCTCGGTCAGCAAGGCGGTCGCCAAAATTGAAAAGCTCGGCGGCAGTGTCGCCAAGGGCAAAACCGGCGTGCCGGGAATGGGTTATTTCGCCATCTGCCAGGACACGGAAAAGAACACCTTCGCCGTCTGGGAAATGAACGAAAAGGCAAAATAATCAAAGCATAAAAATATGGCCGCCAAATCCGCCAACGATTACGTGGTTCTTGTCGCGAGGATTCTCCTGGGGTTGGTCTTTCTCGTTTTCGGCCTCAACGGGTTCGTGCATTTCATCCCACAGCCCAAGGAGATGCCCCCGGGGGCCGTCGATTTCTTTGGCGCGCTCATGAAGACCGGTTACATGATTCCGCTCATCTTCGCCACGCAAACCCTCGGCGGGGCGTTGCTATTATTGAATCGTTTCGTGCCGCTGGCGTTGGCATTGCTCGCCCCGGTCGTCGTCAATATCATTCTGTTCCATATTTTTCTCGCGCCCTCCGGTCTGCCCGTCGCCGGCGTCGTTGTGGCCCTGGAACTTTATCTGGCATGGTCGTATCGGAAGTTTTATCAATCGATGCTGGCCTGCCGCGCAAAACCGTGATAAATCCTGCGGCGACCTAAATAGAAAGAGAGGAAATGTTAATATGAAAATTACCAGCCTGGCCTTCTTTGCGTACGCGGTCAGCGACATGAAAAAGGCGCGCGCATTTTATGAGGGGCTTCTCAATCTCACCCCAAATTCCGAATTCGATGGCTCCAAAAATCCGAATTGGGTGGAATACGACCTCGGCGCCACCACCCTCGGCGTCGGTTGCGCGCCCGGCATGTGGGACCCTTCCCCCAAAGGCGCTTCGGCCGCGCTCGAAGTGGAAAATTTCGACGAAGCCCTGGCGACGGTGAAGGCCAAGGACGTGCCCATCGTCATGGGGCCGCACGAATTTCCCTCCTGCCGGATGGTGGTCATCGCCGATCCCGACGGCAACCGCATCACCCTGCACAAGAAAAAATAAAATAAAAACTATGAGCTCAGTTCGTGTACTCGTTGGCACCAAAAAAGGCGCGTTCATCCTCACGGCGGATGGCAAACGCAAAGACTGGCAGGTCAGCGGCCCGCACTTTGCCGGCTGGGAGGTGTATCATTTGAAAGGCTCCGCCGCCGACCCCAACCGCATTTACGCCTCGCAATCCAGCGGATGGTTCGGGCAAATCATCCAGCGCTCGGACGATGGCGGGAAAACCTGGCAGACTCCGGGCAGCACCCCCGAGGAACTGCAAAGCCCAGATGGCATGCCCCACGGCGAAAGCAATAAATTTGTGTACGAGGGTAACGTTGGCACGCATAAGTGGTACGACGGCACGCAGCATCCCTGGGAATTCAAACGCATCTGGCACCTGGAACCTTCGCTCACCGATCCGGACACGGCCTATGCCGGCGCCGAGGACGCGGCCATCTTCAAAACAACCGATGGCGGACGGACCTGGAAGGAACTCCCCGGCCTGCGCCAGGCCAAGGGTGGCGTCTGGCAACCGGGCGCCGGCGGCATGGCCGTCCATACCATCCTGCTCGATCCGAAAAATCCTAAGCGTATCTACATCGCCATTTCGGCCGCGGGCGCGTTTCGCACCGATGACGGCGGCGCGACGTGGAAGCCCATCAATCGCGGCCTGAAATCGAAATACGAATTGCCCGACCCGGATGCCGAAGTGGGACATTGCGTTCATCGCATCGCGCTGCATCCATCGCGTCCCGATGTCCTGTTCATGCAAAAGCATTGGGACGTTCTGCGCACCGACAACGCCGGCGAGCAGTGGAATGAAGTCAGTGGAAACCTGCCGTCGGATTTCGGATTTCCGATTGATGTCCATGCGCACGAACCGGAAACCGTTTTCGTTGTGCCCATCAAAAGCGACTCCGAACATTATCCGCCGGACGGGCGGCTGCGCGTTTATCGCAGCAAAACCGGCGGCAACGAATGGGAGGCGCTGACCCGGGGCCTGCCCCAGAAGGATTGTTACGTGAACGTCCTCCGCGATTCCATGGCGGTGGACCAGCTCGATTCCTGCGGCATCTACTTCGGCACCACCGGCGGCCAGGTCTATTGCTCGGCCAACGGCGGCGATTCCTGGGACGCCATCGTTCGCGATCTGCCGCCGGTCTATTCCGTGGAAGTGCAAACATTGCGATGATCCCATGATCCGCGTGGTGCTTCCGTTTCATCTGCGCAACCTCGCGCGCGTCGAGGGCGACGTGGAGCTGGCGGTCGCCGCGCCGGTCACCATCGCCGCGGTCCTTGATGCGCTCGAAGAAAAATTTCCCGTCCTGCGCGGAACCATCCGCGAACACGGTACGTTGAAACGCCGCGCCTTCGTCCGATATTTCGCCTGCAAAGAAGACCTCTCGCTGGAGCCGCCGGAAACGCCATTGCCCGCGGCCGTCGTCAACGGCGAAGAGCCGTTTCTGATCATCGGGGCAATGGCGGGCGGATGATCAGCCCGGACTGATCGGGGAGCGCACCCGCACCGGGTGCAGTTTTCCGCGCCCTCGCGGAAAACCCGCTCGCAACGGAACTTCTCAAGCCTCTATGTCCACCCCGCACGCACCACGGCCGTGCCTCCAAAACATTTTTATCCGTGTCCATCCGTGTCCATCTGTGGTTAAATTTCCGCGTGTTGCCGCATCAAAAAATCGAACTGAAACTACAGGCCGCCGTCCGCGAAATTGTGCCGGACGCCACCGCCGCAACCATTCTCGTCCGGCCCTGTCCCGACCCCAAATTCGGCGATTACCAGGCCAACGCCCTGATGTCCCTGGCCAAGGCGCGCAAACTGAACCCGCGCCAGCTCGCCGAAAATGTCGTCGCCAAACTCGACGTCTCCGACCTTTGCGGGAAGGTTGAGATCGCCGGAGCCGGGTTCCTGAACTTTCGCCTCCACCCGGACGCGCTCACCCAGGCCCTCGCCGGGGCCGCGCGCGGCGGGCATCTCTTCTTTGAACCGGCCGCCGCGCCCCGGACCATCGTCATTGATTTCAGTTCGCCGAACGTCGCCAAACCCATGCACGTGGGACATATCCGCTCCACCGGCATCGGCGACGCCCTGCAACGCACCGCGCGCCTCCTCGGCCATCGCGTCATCACCGACAATCATCTTGGCGATTGGGGCACGCAATTCGGAAAACTCCTCCTTGGCTGGAAACAAATCCTCGACCGGCCCGCCCTGGAGCGCGACGCCATCGCCGAACTCGAACGGCTCTACAAAATCATCAACGCCGAGTGCGACGCAAATCCGGCCCGGCTGGAAGAGGCGAAGGCGGAACTGGTGAAATTGCAGGCTGGCGACGACGGGAATGTCGCCATTTGGAAGGAAATGATTCGCCTTTCGCAGAAACAGTTCGATGAGATTTACGGGCGCCTGGGCGTGAAGTTCGATTTCACCCTCGGCGAGAGCTTTTACAATCCGCAACTCGCCGGCGTGGTCAATGACCTGCTCCGGCGCGGCATCGCCCGCGAGAGCGAAGGCGCCATCGGCGTGTTCAGCGACGGCAAGCTGCCGCCGAAGGAAGACCCCTTTCTGGTCCAACGCGACGGCGAATGGGGGGCCGACCCCGCTCTGGTGCGCAAGAGCGACGGCGGTTTCAATTACACGACCACCGACCTGGCCACCATTGACTACCGGCTCAAAACCTGGTCGCCGCGGGAAATCATTTACGTGGTGGACGACCGCCAAAGCGCGCATTTCAAAAAACTCTTCGCCACTTTCGCCCGCTGGCAGCCGGACGCCGCCCGGAAAGTGGCCCTCGTCCACGCCGGGTTCGGTAAAATCCTGGGCGACGACGGCAAGCCATTTAAAACCCGCAGCGGTGACACGGTGAAACTTTCCGGGCTGCTCGATGAAGCGGAGGAGCGGGCGTTCAAGATTGTCTCGGACAAGAACCCCGGCCTGCCGGAACCGCTCCGGCGCGAGATAGCCCGGGTCGTCGGCATCGGCGCGGTGAAATATGCCGACCTGCTGCCCAATCGCCAGAGCGATTACGTCTTCAGTTGGGACAAGATGCTCGCCCTGACCGGCAACA
>JBKQUF010000280.1:0-6265 GCA_052140285.1 Limisphaerales bacterium
GCCTTGCCAGCCACCCCATATTCAAACACTTTCGACGGCGCGCTGTTGTCCTGTCCCCAAAACGGCAGCCGCAGATTGACCAGCACATCCACTTTCTGCGCCCATGGCAGGCAGTCCGATTGTTTTGCCAAAAACCCGTCGAAGTGGAAATTTGGATGACGTTCCGCCAATTGCTTTAATTCCTCAGACAATGTGCCGTGACCGCAAACATGCAGTGTGCCCGGCAGGTTGGCGCTGACAAAAGCGTTTACCAGCGTACGAACCCCCGAACGCTCCGTTAGTGTTCCGAAATAGCCAAACCGGATCGGCCCGGCTTGGTTTGGGTCGGGCGGCGGCGGCTCATAATCAAAATGAAAACCGCAGGGGATCCACGTCCACGGCACGCCGCGCGGTTCAAAAAAACGCTTTGCCTTGAGACCAGAAACCAGGCAGGCGTCATACAATAAAATCGCCTCATCTTCCAGCATCTGCATCGGCTTGAATTTATAACGGAACCGCCGCCAGGCTGGAATCGCTTCCCCCAGTCCACCACTGTCGCCAAGGAGGAGTACGACCAACGGACGTTTTGGTTGGCGCAGCAGCCATTTGATAAAATGGTTGAAAACATGTTGCAGGTTTCGCACCAATATAACGTCGGGCATTTCTCCTCGCTGAGCTTTCTCGAGATAATAACGCCGGAATTTCCGCCAGGAATCCCAGCGATGCCACAGTGCCGGATTTCGGTCCCAGAGCACCAGTTCGTGCTCCACCCCCGGGGAGTTGTCCTTCGGCGCCGCGTGCCTCTTCCAGCTTTTGCCTGGCAGTAATCCGACGGTCGAAAGATCCGTCCGCCGGGAAAGCTCCCCGACCAGCAGCGTCTCCGACAGGTGAGGGGTCAGAAATGACCCGGAAGTAATAAATGTCTCGCCGGCCATTCCCGGAGGAAATGCGTTTCCGAGGTAAAGCAAACGAAGGCGTTGGTTCATCATAAACTGGCTGGACAGTGAAAAGGCGCGCTCTGGGTGTCAAGTTGAAACCGGAAGCTTCCTTACCAAAAGGGCTTAACAAATGCTTGTCATCTATGACGGTCTCGTTCAACTTGCCACTCGTTGCACGCAGCAGCCGGGTTTGGGAAATCCATTCCGCGGCGCCGGTCCTTGAATAAAACCATGACTGTTCAGTCCCCCCTTCCCATTTCAGTTTGCCTCATCGCCGGTAATGAGGCGCACCGTATCCGCCGTGCGTTGGAAAGCGTCGCTGGCTGGACCAGCGAAATCATCGTCGTCCTCAACGACGACGTGTCTGACGGTACGGACAAGATCGCCGCTGAATTTGGCGCCAAGGTGTTCCGCGAACTTTGGAAAGGCCACATCGCGCAAAAAAATTCCACGGCGCAAAAGGCGAGCCAGACATGGATTCTGGGATTGGATGCGGACGAAGTGGTTTCGGGGGAATTGAAAAGTGAAATCCAGGGATTGTTTGCCAGGCCGGAACAATTTTCGGACATCGCCGCATTCAGTTTTCCGCGCTGCACTTATTATTGCGGGCGCTGGATACGCCACGGTGACTGGTACCCAGACCGGCAAATCCGGCTTTGGCGACGTGAAACGGCCGAATGGGGCGGAGTGGACCCGCATGACAGATTGGTTGTCCGGGGTAAAATCCGAAAATTGAAAGCCGACCTGCAACACTTTAGCAATGATTCGGTGAACGCGCATATTCGCAAAATCATTCCGTTCACGGATGAATTCGTACGCCAACATTCCAATCGCCCGGCAGGTCCGGCGTTTTCCGGTTTGGTGATTCGTCCGGTCTGGCGGTTCGTTCGCGCTTACTTTATCCGGTTGGGATTTCTTGATGGGTGGCAGGGATTATTCATCGCGTGGTTGAACGCTTTCTCGACAGCGTCCAAATACGCCAAAATGCGCGAACAGGAATCACGCCCGGCGCAATGAGAATTTCCCTGGTCATCAGTGTTTACAACAAACCGGAAGTGCTGGCGAAATCCCTTGCCGGCGCCGCGCTTCAGTCCCGCCTGCCAGACGAATTGCTTATCGCCGACGACGGCTCCGCGCAACCGACGCGTGATTTAATCAACGCCTGGGCCAAAGCACAGTCGTTCCCTGTCAAGCATATCTGGCATGAAGACATCGGCTTCCGCAAAACAATGATTTTGAACAAGGCCGTCGTCGCCGCGACCGGCGATTATCTCATTTCCACCGACGGCGATTGTGTACCGCATCGGGAATTCGTTTCCGACCATGCCGTGCTGGCGGAAAGGGGATTCTGGGTCCAAGGCCGCCGTTGTTTCGTGCGCGAACAATTTGTCCCGATTTTTGAACCCGGCAAAACCTCCACATGGCAATGGATGCTGACCGGGAAGATCACCGGGGCCGCCAAAGGCATCCGATGGCCGCTTCCGATCATCCACCGCGACACCAAGCAGCGCGGCATCATCGGCTGCAACATGGCGTTCTGGCGCGATGATCTCATTGCGGTCAACGGATTTGATGAAGACTATTCCGGCTGGGGTGTCGGCGAGGACTCCGATATCGGCACACGACTGTATCATTTGGGTCGCCAGCGGAAATTTGTTTATGGACGCGCCATTACATGTCACTTGAATCATCCGCAACTGCCGCGGGGCCACCATGCCGCCAGCCTGGCCCGATTGGCGGAAACGATTGCCACAAAAAAAATCCGTAGCGAACGCGGATTGGACCAATATTGGTGAGGCAATCTGCTTGCCTGCTTTCAAAAAAGCTGCTGAAATTTTCCATATTCGTGATGATGACTCCAAAAAAAATCCGGCTGGATTTCTATGATTTCTCGCCCAACTTCAGCAAGACGGACAATTATTGGTTCAAATTACTTTCCGAACGTTTCGAGGTGGAATTGTGCGACCAACCCGATTTTTTGATTTATTGTTGTTACGGGCACGAACACCGCATGCATTCGGGCGTCAGAATTTACTATTCCGGGGAGTCCGACCTGCCGGATTACCGCGAATGCGATTATTCCCTTGCGTCAATCAAGCTGGACACGCCACGACATCTGCAATTGCCCCTCTACGCAGTTTGGGGCGAGCCGGTGGAAATCATCAAGAAACATGACAACGCGGACAGGATCATGGCGGCGAAAACTAAATTTTGCAGCTTTGTCATCAGTGGTTACGACCCGCGTAAAAATCGCAATCGCGTGGAATTTTTTAAAAAACTTTCCAAATACAAGCGCGTGGATTCCGGCGGGCGAAAATTCAACAATATCGGCGGACCTATCCCCGGCGGACCGCGCGGCAAAATTGAATTTTTGAGACAATACAAATTCAATATCGCCTATGAAAACCGCTCGTTGCCGGGCTATACCACCGAAAAAATTTTTGAGCCGATGGTGGCGCGCTGCCTGCCGATCTATTGGGGCGACCCTGAAATCGTTCAACATTTCAATCCTCGCAGTTTCCTGAACCGGGCCGATTTTCCGAGCGACGAGGCGCTCATCGAAAAAATCATTGAATTGGACAAGGACGACGCAAAATATACGGAATACTTGCGGCAGCCTTATTTTTACGATGACCGACCGAATGTTTATTTCAGCCGGCAGAGGGTCCTGGATTTTTTTGAGAAGATTTTTACGTCGAGAATCACGCCGGTGGCGCAAGCCGGTCGGAAAAGTTTCTCGTTTGGACGCCTGCTTGGCCGGTGGAAACTGGTGAAGCGCCATCATTGGCACCCGATGCAACCGCCGACTTGGTGATGGAATTTCCATGACCACGCATGCTTCCAACCAAATCCCGCCGGAATTCATCGACCCGCGCGTGGAAAGCCTTCCGCCACCACCACCGCCGGAAGAGGATTACAGTAACCGCCTGGATGGCGTCATCGTTCTTGTTTCAGTCGGGGATGTTTATTTGGCAAAAGCGTGTTGCGCCAGCGTACGACAATCCATGGGAAATATTCCGATTACGTTGCTGGTGGACGGCGCAAAGACAGATACGAGGGAAATAGAACGATTGCCCCATGTGAAGCGGCTGGTGGCCGAGGAAATCGTTGATCCGAAAATTGCGCCCCTTTACAGAGGGTTCTGGGTGAAACTTCTCGTATTTTGGGCCATGCCCTATGAGCGGTTCCTTTACCTGGATTCAGACACTTTGGTTTGGGGCGATGTGCGGCAATACGCCGATTTGGATGAATACGATTTCATTGCCGGAGGCCGTTTTTATGGCACAAACATTTTGGAAACGGCTGAACAAGTCCAGCGGGGAGTATTCGACATAACGATCCTCAAGGAATCGGATCCGAGCCTTGATTGGCGCGGGCAGGATGCAATCAACGCGGGGGTTTTCTTCGCCCGGCGCGGAGTATTTTCCGAAGCCAATTTGATGAAATTGCGCCAGCTGGATTGCTGGCGATGTTATGATAACGCGCTCCTGATTTATTTGTATTGGCGCGCGCTGCGCGAAGGAAATCCACGAACCACTGGACGCAAGCTGCAACTGTTCCCGGCAGATTCGACGTCTCCACCAGAGGACCGTTTTCTTCCGCAATATTGCCAACGGCCGGCCATCATCCATTGGATAACAAAAAAGCCGCGGTTGGGACGGCGATACCGGGCGGCCGATGATTATCGCAAGCTGTTCCTTAAAATGACCGGAAGGACAAAATGGCTTGGTGCCCGCCTGTTACTGGAAGACATCAGCGTTTGGTTGGGACGGCAGCGGCGTTCGTTGCTCAAACAACGCACCAAGAGTTAAATCACAAGACCCATGATTGGACTTGGAAAATATACCTTGTGCTTTGGCAATTTGGACATTTATGTTGAGAGCCTGGCATGAGCATTCAACGTTTAATGAAATCTGTTGTCCGCGATTTGTTGCCATTTGCGCAACTGGATTTCCAAACCTTTTCGGGTCTCCATCTGAGCATCCCCGACCGGGGCGCCTGGAGTTCGGTGGGAGAAGTTTTTGTTTCCCGGAGTTATGATCCCTTCTACGAACATTTAAACGATGTCCGCCATTGGGTGGATCTCGGAAGCAATCAGGGTTTTTTTTCGTTTGGCCTGCTGGAGCATCTGGCTCGAAAGGAAGGGCGATTCCCCGACACCCGCGCCCTTTTGGGCGATGCAAACGAAAGTTGCGTCAAGCGCGCCCGTACTTCCATTCAACGCAATGGCCTTCAGGACCGCTGGAAATGTGAACAGATCGTCATTGGGCCACCGGACTCAACCGTTAAATTCGAGCAACACAAGGATTCCATTCACTCCAATATTTTTGCCGTGGGCCGCAGCCACAGGAATTTCCATCTTCCAACCACCAACATCTCCCGGATGCTCGCAAATGAGCAGGGCCTCTTTGACTTGATCAAAATTGATATAGAAGGCGCCGAAAAATATCTCTTTGAGCATCATTTGGATTTTTTGAAGCGGTTCCGTTATGGCATTTGTGAATGGCACGCGCCCGCCTTTCCCGGCACAGAACTCGAAAAATATCTCCGGCGGTTGAATTGGCAGGTGATTGATTTCCGCTCGTCACCAGTCAAATACGACTTGCGTCAGGGAAATTCCTGGGAATCAATTCTAGGCATGGCGTTTTGGAAAAATCCGGCAGTGCCCTAATTTGAAATGGGCTTGGGCTTGCGTTTCGGCGTGTTGGCATGAAATTGCGCTGTTATGCGAGTATTATGGGGTGATTTTAATTGGACTGATTGGATTATTCGTTGTCGCAGGAGGTGTGAAATGCTGTGGCGTCAATGTCCACAGTAAGGTTGGTATCGCAAACAACCTTATAACAGAATTGAGACCAATGGTGGTCCTTAAAAATGTCATCATACCATATCGTGCCAAAAACATAGAAAACACCAACTGCCTTTGCTTGTTCCGCAGGAACATCACTAACAATGAGCATAGTGCTATTGTTGCGGTTCAGACGGAATGACATTTTTGGGGATATTTTTTGGATCTCCTTGGACAAACTGGTTGGGGTGTTCCGCAGCCTCTTTTGGAGTCATTCGCACGTCGTATTTATGAATAATAACAGGCCGGAAAACAAGAAGTCTGATTACATTTCCCGCGTTCAAGTCGCGCTGATGCAATTACACAATTACGGCGCGACTTGGCGCGAAACTGTGCCCGTCCATGAAGTCTTTCGAGGCCAAACCGTCTGGCAAGCCAGCCGCATCGCGCGCGAATTAAACGCCGAGGGCGGGCGACTGGGTGAAAATGACAATTGGATTGCGGCCACCGCGCGGGCCTGGGGCTTTCGATTGATCAGCCGCGATAACGCCTTCTCCCG
>JBKQUF010000281.1:0-7861 GCA_052140285.1 Limisphaerales bacterium
CTAAAAATGCTCTAGTCATGGCTTTCATGGTCGTGGCTTTATCAGCTTTTGGGAATGACGATTACCTTATTTATAGCATCCAATTAAACAATGGCTGGGCGGACAACTATACTTATGCGCCGTATTATACCACCAATAATCCGAACTTTAATGGCAGCAATTCCATCGCTTGCGCATTCACCGGCTGGCAGGCTTTGTGGTTCACCCATGATCCAATTGATACCACCATTTATACCAATGTGAGCTTCTGGTTGAATGGCGGGCTGACCGGTGGACAAAGTTTCGACTTCTACGCTCAAGTGGGACCAACTTTCACGGATGCCAACAGCATATACATAACAGCTCCGACCAATAAATGGCAACAATTCACCTTTTCCCTGGCTTCCCTGGGCGTCGCAACTATTACCAATCTGACCGGTTTTGAGTTTTGGAACAACAATGGCTCAGTGCAACCCGCATTTTATGTCGCGGACTTCGCGCTGACAGCGGCGCCGAAGCCTGCGGTCGTTCATGTCGGCATCAATGCCGCGGCTCCGGTGCGCACGGTGGATCCCCGCGTGTTCGGCATCAACAACGTCGCCTGGGATGGCTCTGAGGACTCGCCGGGCACCATTGACCAAGTGACCAATATGGGCATTCAGGCCCTGCGCTGGCCCGGCGGCAGTTGGGGAGACGGTTATCATTGGACCAACGAGGCTTGGAGCTATGGCGCCACCAACGCACGAACCTGGGGTTCATTTACCATCAACTTCATTCATACGGCCACCAATGCGCAGGCCCAGGCATTTATCATTGCCAACTATGGCAGCAGCACTCCCCAGGAAGCCGCTTACGGAGTCGTCATGATGAATATCACCAACCATTGCCATTTTAAATATTGGGAGATCGGCAACGAGGTCGGTGGCAGTTGGGAAGTGGACTGCAACACCAATCCGCCATACGAGGCGCACGATCCCTGGACCTACGCCATGCGCTTCGCGCAATACTATACGCAAATGAAAGCCGTGGATCCCTCCATCAAGATCGGCGCTGTTGCTGACACCACGGAAGACGGCACCGTCAACAACTACAATCATTCTGTCGTCAATCCCGTCACCGGCGTGACCCATTACGGCTGGACGCCGGTGATGTTATATACCATGAAGACCAACGGTGTGCTGCCAGACTTCCTCATCGATCACTCTTATGCGCCCGGCGATGGGGATACCTATAATCTGCTTTGGTCGTCCAAGCATTGGCAGACCGATGCGGCGAATTTGCGCATGATGCTCAATGACTATCTGGGCACCAACCTTGCCACGAACATTGAACTCGACGTCACCGAATATGGTCCGGGAGGTGACAAACAACCCGTTAGCCTGGTAGGCGGGTTGTTCGACGACGATGCCATGGGCGAGGTTCTGCAAACCGAATTTAACGCCTTCCTTCGGTGGGACCTGCACAACGGCCCGTCGGACCTGACCGATTCAGACAACGCCGTGTATGGATGGCGTATGGACAGCAATACCGGTTACTACCTCACCGACGGAGGCGTCGTCAATGGCGATGTCGTGCCGCCCGACTCCAACTGTTACCCGAGTTTCTATTGTATGAAGTTGTTGAAATATTTTGTCCACGGCGGCGATACCGTCATCACCGCCACGAACGATTATGAACTTCTGGGAACCTATGCCGTGCAACGCACCAACGGGTCTTTGACCATGCTGGTCATCAATAAAAGCTCCGTCTCCAACCTCACCGCCGCCATCAATTTAACCGGCTATCAACCATCTGCCGACGCGACGGTTTACTCGTATGGCATTCCGCAGGACCAGGCAGCGCGCACCGGAATCGGGTCCCTCGATATTGCCCAGACAAATTTTCCCGGCGCCGGCACGAACTTCAACTACACCTTCCCGCCCTACTCGGCCACCGTGCTCGTGCTCGCGCCCGCCGCGCCGCTTCTTGTTCCCATGACAGCGCCGCAACCAATGGCCCGTCAATTTATTTTCCAGGTTGAAGGACAACCCCGCGTGCCTTACGTGATTCAAGCCTGCACAAATTTGAATTCGCCAAACTGGGTTGCCGTCTTCACTAATAAGCCGGCGTCCGGTGCTTTCGACCTCACCAATTCGGTCTCATCAGTCCCGCAATTTTACCGGGCGGTCTGGCAACCGTAGGGATTCATACTCTTGATGACATTACTTCGCACTTTGACCAGCGGGCCGGTGGGCTGTCCCGGCCGTTTTTTAAACACCGATTCGCGTTTGCCGTCGTTGGTTTTCGAGGTTATGGTAAAGGCGTTGCCATGTTGATTTTCACTGGCAGCGTATCGTGAAAACTAACGACAATCTTTCCCGGCGCATTCCCGCTAAAGTCATGGCAGTGAACATCACTGTTTCCATCGTGGACGACGACGCGCCGGCGCGCGGCATATTGACTGAGTGGATTCGCGGCGCGGATGGTTTCAAGTGCGTCGGCGTGCATGAAAATGCCGAGGCCGCGCTCGCCACGTTGCCGCAGGAAAACCCGTCCGTCGTCTTGATGGACATCAACATGCCCGGCATGAGCGGCATTGAATGCGTCCGCCGCCTTAAGCCGCAGATGGCGGGCACGCAATTCGTGATGCTCACGGTGTATGAGGATCCCGACCATATTTTCAAAGCGCTGTCTTCCGGCGCGAGCGGCTACCTGCTCAAGCGCATACCGCGCGCCGAATTGCTCGCTGCCGTGAAGGACGTTCATGGCGGCGGTTCGCCGATGAGCAGCAACATCGCGCGCAAAATCGTCCAGTCGTTCCAGCGGTTCAACGCCTCCCCCGCCGCGCCGGACAATCTCTCGCCTCGCGAACGCGAAGTTCTCGAACTGCTGGCGCGAGGGTATCTCTACAAAGAGATTGCCGACGCCCTGCACATCAGTGTGCCGACGGTCAACACGCACATCCGGCGCATCTACGAAAAACTGCACGTCCGCTCGCGTTCGCAGGCCGTTGCCAAGTTCACGCACATTCCGAACTCCGCCGCCGCGGAATGAAAAATAGTCACGATGCGGTTGAGCAATGAAGCAACGGCGTGAAGGGAAAACAAATCCGCGGAACCGTAGAGGGCGGCATCTTGCCGCCCGGACCAACGCGTCATTTTCCACGGTTTTCCAATTTCAGTGCCGGGTCCGCCGGGCTGGAAGCGCCGGCTCTACGGCAGGCCGGGAAGCCTGCCGCTACATTTTTCAGACACGTTCTGAGGTTTAAAGCATGGATAACAAACGGGACTTCCGCACGACTAGTTATTTCTGGCCGTAGTAGGCTTTGGGTCCATGTTTGCGGAGGAAATGTTTTTGGAGCAACGCCGGTTGCATGGGCGCGGTTTTTGGGTTAATGAGAAGTGTCTCGCTGGCCAGGCGCGCAACGAATTCGAGGACGCTGGCATTATGAACGGCGTCATGCACGTCCCGTCCCCAGGTGAAAGGACCGTGGCTGGCGACGAGGACGGCGGGGTGTTGCAACGGATCTTTCTTTTTAAAAGTCTCGACGATGACCTTGCCGGTGTTGATTTCGTAATCTGTTTTTATTTCCTTGCGGGTGAGCAGGCGGGTACAGGGCACTTTGCCGTACCAATAATCCGCCTGGGTGGTGCCGTAGGAGGGAATTTTTTTCCCAGCTTGCGCCCACGCGGTGGCATAGAGGCTGTGCGTGTGAACGACGCCGCCGATTTCCTTGAACGCGCGGTAGAGCACCCAATGGGTCGGCGTATCGGAGCTGGGTTTGAGATTTCCCTCGACCACTTTGCCGTCGGCGAGGGAGACTACGACCATGTGAGCGGGCTTGAGGTCGCGGTAAGGAACACCGGAGGGCTTGATGACCATGAGATTGCGCTGGCGGTCAACGCCGCTGGCGTTGCCCCAAGTCTGGATGACCAACCCCTCGGCGACCAAGTCCAAATTGGCCTGGCAGACGTCTTGTTTGAGTCGTTCCAACATATTAATTAAATTGGTTCAAAACTGTTCAAATCTGTTCAAAGTCGAAAAAGCGGCATGAACGTACCACTCTCCAACCACTCTCCAACCACTCTCCAGTTCAAAACTGTTCAAATAAAAACAAGGAATCATCGAAGCACAGCCTCGACGTTGCCTCCTGGCGGGTCCTCTATTCATCGGTTCTGGCTTGTTGGCGGATGTCGATGAGCGTTTTCATGACGTCATAGAGGTTGCCGTTCCAATCCCGGGTGCCAAAGGCGTCGTGGAGCCGGAGATACAGGGGATAAAGCCGGCGATAAACGGCGTGGGCCTTGGGATTGGGCTGATAGATTTTTGTTTTCAAACCGGTCATCGCTTTCTGGGCGGCGGCGAAATTTTTGTGGGCGCCGGCGGCGACCGCGCCGGCGATGGCCGCGCCGAGAGCGCAGGTCTGGGCCGAGCGCGAGACTTTCATGGGGCGTCCGGTGACGTCCGCGTAAATCTGCATGGTGACGGGGCTTTTTTCGGAGATGCCGCCGCAGTTGACGACCTGGGAGATGGCCACGCCGTATTCCTCAAAACGATTAATGATGGTGAGCGCGCCGAAGGCGGTGGCCTCGATGAGGGCGCGATAAATTTCCACGGGCGAGGTATAAAGGGTCTGGCCGACGAGCAAGCCGGTGAGGCGCTGGTCAACAAGGATGGTGCGGTTGCCGTTGTTCCAATCGAGGGCGAGCAGGCCGGATTCGCCGGCACGCAGTTTCATCGCCCCGGCGTCGAGGACCTGGTGCGAAAGTTTTTTGCCGCTGGCCTGGAGGCAATCAACCCACCAATTGAAAATATCGCCGACGGCCGATTGGCCGGCTTCGAGTCCGAAAAAGCCCGGCAGCACGCTGCCATCCACGATGCCGCAGAGGCCGGGAACGTCCGCGAGTTGTTTATTATTTGGCGAGATGGCGATGTCGCAGGTGCTGGTGCCGATGATTTTGACGAGGGTACCCGGCGCGATGCCGCAGCCGATGGCGCCGAGGTGGGCGTCGAACGCGCCGACCGCGACGGGGATGCCCTCCGGCAGTCCGGTTTTGGCGGCCCAAGCGCGGGTCAAGCCGCCGACGGCTTTGTCCACGGTTTGGATGCGCGGGGTGAGGCGACCGCGCAGTTTGGCGAGTTGCGGATCAAGGGCGGACAAAAATTCCCCGTCGGGATAGCCGCCCCAGTTGGCGTTCCAGATGGCTTTATGTCCCGCGGCGCAGACTCCGGCGACAAAGGTGTCCGGATGTTCCGTGCCGGTGAGGGCGGCGGGGAGGTAATCGGCCAATTCGATCCAGGAATGCGCGGCGGCAAAAACCCGGGGAGCGACGCGCCGGCAATGCAGAATTTTGCTCCAAAACCACTCACTGGAATAAGTGCCGCCGCACTTGGCGAGATAATGCGGGCGCAATTTTTTGGCGAGCGCGGTGATTTCGGCGGCTTCGGCGACGCCGGTGTGGTCTTTCCAGAGCCAGGCCATGGCGGCCGGGTTACTGGCAAATTTTTTGTGGAGGGCGAGGGGCTGGCCATTGGCATCGACGGGCAGCGGGGTGCTGCCGGTGGTATCGACGCCGATGCCGACGACCTGTTGCGGCTGAAAACCGCGGACGGATTTGCGGGCGGCGGCCAGGGCGGTTTTGATGGTGATTTCCGCGCCCTGGAGGTAATCGGCGGGATGCTGCCGGGCCAGGTTGGGGTCGCGCGAGAGAATCACGCCGTCGGCGCCGTGCGCATAGCGCCAGACGGCGGCGGCGATTTCAGCGCCGTTGGCGATATTGACGATGAGGGCGCGGACGGAGTTGGTGCCGTAATCAAGGCCGATGGTGTAGCGATTAGTCACAAGAAAATGAGTTTTAAATCAACGTTCATGATTGAATCGGAGTCATGAGGCGAGGCCGTCGCGCAGGCCGTAATAGACTTCGTTCCAGTTTAGTTCCTGTTGGAAGCGCGGCACGGTGGCATCGGCATCGATGAGCAACAGTTCAATTCCGGCGATGGCGGCGAAGTCGCGGAGCATTTCCGAGGTCACGGCCTGGCTGAAGCCGGTGTGATGCGCGCCGCCGGCATAAATCCAGGCGGTGAGGCCGGTTTGAAAATCCGGTTTGGGAACCCACACGGCCCGGGCGACGGGCAATTTGGGCATGGGTTTTTCGGGCGCAATGACATCGACTTCGTTGACGAGGAGGCGGAAGCGGTTGCCGAGGTCCATCAGGGCCGCGTTAAGGGCGGGACCGGGCGGGGTGTCGAAGACAAGGCGGGCGGGGTCGGCCTTGCCGCCGATGCCGAGGGGATGAACTTCCAGCGAGGGTTTCCCCTTGGCGATGCTGGGGCAAATTTCGAGCATGTGGGCCCCGAGGACTTTCATGCCTTTGGGATTCAAATGGTAGGTGTAATCCTCCATGAACGAAGTGCCGCCCTTCAGACCGGTGGCCATGACCTTCATGGCGCGAACGAGGGCGCAGGTTTTCCAATCGCCTTCGGCGCCGAAACCGCAGCCTTCGGACATCAAACGTTGCACGGCGAGGCCGGGCAATTGCGGGATCCCATGCAAATCCTCGAAGGTGGTGGTGAACCCCTTGAAGCCGCCTTCCTTTAAGAAGTCACGCAGCCCGATTTCGATGCGGGCGGCGTCGGCCAGGGAAGTTTGCCCCGGACCTTTTTGAAGTTTCGGCGCGACGGAGTAGGCGGCCTGGTATTCCTTCAGGAGCGAGGAAACCCGGGCGTCGCTGGCGGCATTGATGCGTTGGACCAGATCGCCGACGCCGTAGCCGTTGACGGAGAAACCGAATTTGATTTGCGCGGCGACTTTGTCGCCTTCAGTAACCGCCACTTCGCGCATGTTGTCGCCGAAGCGGCAGAATTTGGCGCCCTGCCAGTCGTGCCAGGCGGCGGCGGCGCGGCACCAGGCGGCGATTCGTTGTTGCACGGCGACATCCTGCCAGAAGCCGACGACGACTTTCCGCTCGATGCGCATCCGGCTCATGATGAAGCCGTGCTCGCGGTCGCCGTGGGCGGCTTGATTAAGGTTCATGAAATCCATGTCAATGGTTGCCCAGGGGATGTCGCGATTGTGCTGGGTATGAAGATGGAGGAGCGGCCGGCGGAGGAGTTTGAGGCCGGAAATCCACATTTTGCTGGGTGAAAAGGTGTGGCACCAGGTGATGAGGCCGATGCAGTTGGGGGATTGATTGGCCTCTTCGCAAAGCGCGCTGACTTCGGCGGGCGTTTTGAGGACGCGGGTAAAGACGGTTTTGACGGGGATTTCCGGGGAACGGTCGAGGGCGGCGGCGATTTCGCGGGAATGGACTTCGACCTGTTTCAAGGTTTCGGGGCCGTAGAGATGCTGGCTGCCGGTGACAAACCAGACTTCGAGTTGTTTTAAATCATTCATATAAATGGGGTTGATTGATTTTGAGGCTAACATTGGGGCAAAGGATAGTGAACACCAGTTTGCGGATAAAAATCACCAAAAAACGCACTGATTCAAATCACGGGGCGCATCTCGGTTTTTTGCGAGCGGCTGATGGACGAGGGAGGGGGCTGTCTTTCCACGAGTTTTGGCGCAATGACTAATGCCTCAGCCGGAACGATGCAGTTGAAAAATGGCCTCACGCAAAGGCCAGAGAGTTCGCAAAGGAATTTTCAAAAAAGGAGTTTCAAAAAAGCCCCACCAAAAGGCGCAAGCTGTGTTCTTGAAAAAACCTTCCCTTCCATTTCTTTGCGGCCTTGGCGAGCTTTGCGTGAGATTGAACCACATCGTTCCGGCTAAGCCGTAACGGTGCAGTTGAATTGGGTGGCACGGCCAACTTGGCCGTGTGCGGCGGCAACTTGCCGCCGCATTGGGGCGACGGAAATTTGTCACCGTTTGGTGTCTGCCGTCGGCTGCGGGTTGGCGGGCTGG
>JBKQUF010000282.1:0-4953 GCA_052140285.1 Limisphaerales bacterium
TCCACCCTATCAAAGCGGTAGCACAAAACCGTGCGACTGCACCGTGACTTGAAAATTGTTGCATTGGTTTTGACACGCTTCGTGTGCCTGACTGTGCAAATTGATGGTGCAATTTGTGACGTGAAATTTAACGGGCCGGTGTTCTCATTTTTGCGAGCGTGTCGGTCACAGTCTGTTTGCCGGGAATGAAATGTGTTCATGGTTCGTCCATTGTTTCGTTGTCGTCATTCCGTGCCGGGTCAACATCGGCGATGATGAATGGTGGTGGTTGGTGCATCGGCGGTCGTGTCGTGATGATGATGCCGGAAATAATCATGGCGGAGTTTCCCTGTGGTCGTTTCCGCCGCAAGCCGCCGCTCAAAACCCAGGCAAACAGCGCCAGGGACAGCCAGACGAACACGAGGTAACAATAAACGCCGTAATCCTGAATCAGGGCGTCCAGAGCGTTGAACACGGGATTCAGCACCGTAGCCGGATTTAAGATCATGGCTGGCCCTCCGCTGAATTGACGATTGCGAGGATTGCTGCTTTGAGTGGGGCCGGAAGTTTTGCCCAAGCCGTGACTACTTGAGACAAATCACGTCCCAAGGCGACTAGAATTTGTGCGTCTATTTGTGCGTTACCATTTGCATTTCCTAACGAATCCGATATTTTTAACAGGTTCAAGTCCTGTCGTGGGCACCAAATTGGACTATCGAGATTTTCGTTGCGGAGCAACGAAAATCTCGAAAGTCCAATTTGGTCCGTGATAGTGTCCGCTCTGCGAACTCATTTTAGCAGGAAATTTGTCCTTGATGAACCCATCCCCACCCCCATCCCCACTGTGGGGAAGCCATCGAATGCCCGCTCGCTGATTCGGCTTGAGGCTGCTTCGAATTGACGGACAGAGAATAGGGTGAACAATGAAGAAAGCAGCACTGTTGCGGGAACTGATTCCCACGCAAATGAACTGGTCCTGGCAAAATCTAGGAAAATAATCTACCCCAATTTGCACCAATGAAATCAAGCAGAGCCACTTTTCAATTCGTAACACCCTCCTCCGGGACTTTGTCCGTTCTTTGCCGGCAACCCATAGTTGAACTGTGGGCTATTATCGGTGGCCGCTCCGCGGCTGAGGATGAGGAGGCAGGATCACCGTTTGGCGGGGAGGGGTTCAACCGCGCGGGAATAAAAAAGTTGTCCCACCCGGTCAATGTGCTCGCGCAGCGGCCGGTGGTGGATGGCGTCGTACGCTTGCACGTCGAAGGTGTAGGGCAGCGGCAACTCATCCAGTTCGCCGGCAATCGCGGCCAGCGCGGAAAAGGAAACGTTACCCCAAAGCGCCAGGTCAATGTCCGAATGGGGTTGAAAATTCCCCTTGGCGCGCGAGCCAAAGATTTTTGCTTCCGCCACTTCCTCGTGGCGTCGCAATACTTCGCAAATCAGTTCCTGTTCCGAACGGCTCAATCCAAAACCGTTCATGAGGCGCTCCTCTTCTTTAAAAAACCATGAAGCTCGTCGAAACCGCGCAGGAAACGTTGCTTCATTTCGCGGACCGCCTGGTCAGCCGCGGCCTCATCGTAAGTATGCGACAGGCGATTGCGGCAGCGGAGCATGTCAACCCAAAGCTGGCCATCGGTGATGATTTTGGCGGCGAACGCCTGTTTGATGACGTTGCCGGGCGTGATTTCATCCAAAACCACGCCGTTGCCTTCAAGAAAATCCTTCATCGTCTTCCAGGCCAACTCGACGGTGAATTCAAAACGCTGAACGGTCCCTTCCTTTTCCAATGGGGAAAGGCTTTCAATATCGGTGAGAGCTTCCCGAAGAAGCGCCAAGGCTTTTTCGTAACTCTCCAACCGTTGTTTCCATCGAAGGTCTGGATTCACATTCACCAGAATAAAGGCTTTTCGCAATATCAGCCATTTCAAAATCAAGCGCCAGCCCGGATTCGGCAATTCTTCCCGGCGTTAACGTTCTTACTTCGCCCACTTCCAAATCCCGAGCAGCCCTCCGAATCCGCACAGGAGCAGAAGGCTTACCGCCATCGCGCCGCTGTTGGGAGACGCGGGCATGAATTGCAACGACAACGCCCCCAACGCCGGCCCGACGCAGTTCCCGACGCCAATGGCCGCTTCATGAATGCCGCCGTGTTCGCTCTTGGTGTCGCCCGCGTCCATCGAGTAAAACAGCGAGGAATAATAGATCAGTCCGATGGCCAGTCCGAAGATGATCTGCCCGATGATAAACACGGCCAGGCTGGGCGAGAGCAGGATGGCCGCGAACGAGCCGATGAGCGCAAGGAACGCCACCGCCAGCCAGCGGAAACGGTAATGCCAGCCCGTCCATTTCCACAGCCCCACAAAAGCGCCCACCCGCACAAAGCACCACATCGTGCAAATGAAGCCGGCGAACATCGGCGACAAATGGAACTTGGCCGCGATGCCCGGCATGGCCGCGATGAGCGTGTTCACCGCGATATACGCGAAGGGATTCGCCAGCCAGGCCATCCGCAGAAACGCGGAAGCCCGCGACGAGGCGGGGCGATGCGGTTCGGGCGGCGGCGCATCGGACGGCTTGCTTACCGCCTCGCGCGCCATTTCCGTGGCGTGCCGTTGCAGCCAAAACACCGCGCCCAATTGCGCCAACGTCAGCGCCACGGGCAGGAGGAAGATGATCCGGTAGCCGAATTGTTCTATCAGGGTGCCGCCGACAAAGTAAGAGACGGCATTGGCGACCGCCCAGGTCACATTGTAAATGCCCACCGCCCGCGGCAGCCCCGCCGCCGATTCGCCGTCGGTCACCAGTGCCTCGATGGTGGGCCAGATGCAACACATTCCCAGGGTCACGACGGCCGATCCCACGATTTTCCCCATCGCGCCGGGAATAAAGAACGCCCCCACCAATCCCGCCATCATCACGAGATAACCGGTTTTCAAAGCCCGAAAATAACCGGAACGTTGCGCGAATCTTCCGCCCTGCCAGGACCCGAAGATATAGGTGAACCCCAGTCCCGCCGCCACGGCAAAATTGCGCTTGTCGCCAAACCCGAATTCCTGCGCCAGGAAAAAATAGAGGTAATTAAAGAAGAGCACCGTGGAAAAGGAGTTGACCCCTTCCAGCGAGTAGCAACAAATTTTGAGTTTTTGGCGCGCGGTCATTTCTGAATCTCTTCGATCGCCTTGCGGCAATACCATTTGACCGCGTCGGACATCGGCGGCTGCAGGATGTCCAAATCCGCGGAGGAACACCAGCGAATGTCGTGATGTTCCGCGGCGGCGCACCGGGCGGCGGAAGAACTTTTCGGGCGCGCCCAATAAATCATGCCGATGTGCTCGTGGGTGCCACTGATGCGGTGAATGTCCAAAAATCGCGGCGCCAGCAGCGCGCGGGTGCCGGGCGAGGTGGTCGGGGGGCGTTCGCCCAGCAGTTCCACCTCGAACCCGCTTTCCTCCCTGGCCTCCCGCAACGCCGCCTGCTCCGGGTCCTCGTCCAATTCTATATGCCCGCCCAACGGCAGCCATTTGTCCAGTTTGCGATGGTGAACCAGCAAAACCTTGCCGGCGTGGACGACAAAGATCGCCACCGTAAAATCAATTTTCTCGTGGATGTGAGCCATGACTGCGAAAGACCATTAACAAAATCAGGACGCCGCCGCGACCCCGCATTTTCCCGGCGCCCATCAAAAAAAAGCCCCGGCGAACCGGGGCTTACCCTATGACCGACTTGGTGGCCGATCTTACCCAAAATTCAGACCTCACTTGGCGGTGTCATTCACCTAAAAATGTCGCTTCTCTTATGACACGGGTTTTGGCCCAGTCCAATCTTTTTTTTGAAAAAAAATAGGTGAGAAACAGGTGAGTTTTTCCTTTTTGCTTGCCTTATTTTCGGGACACGGGATTCTCGCAGCAATCCATTGTACATGGGAGATTTCGCAATATTTGAATCGAAACTGAAACAGGCTGAGTCCCAGGCACTGCCGGAGATAATCCGGTCTTTCCCGGTTCCGGATGATCCGTTTCCCCCGCCCTGCGGAGCCGCCGCCCCTTGGCCGGGCCAACCGGTCGTCCCATTGCAGGAATTTCCCGGCCTGACGACGGTTGAAAGCCAGACGGCTTTGCCCATCTTCCTCCGTCCACCGTCCCTGGCGCCAAGTCGCATTACCGAAGGCTTGGCTCCCTCGAACACTCCCACCCACGAAGGGCAAACGCCGCCGCTGCCGCGAATCCGCATTGCGCTGGTCGATGACGACCAGTCCATTCATATCGCCATGCGGCAGATTTTCAAGACCTGGGCGGCGCATTGGTCGCTGGAAAGTTTCCTGGACGGCAATGTGGCCCTGGAGAAGTTCAAGGAATCCCCGCCCCACGTCGTTCTGATGGATATTTCGATGCCTGATCTCAACGGCATCGAATGCACCCGCCGGGTCAAGTCCCTGTTGCCGCATTTGCCCGTCATCATGTTCACGGCGCGCGTGGACACCGAAAGTTTCATCATGGCGATGATCGCCGGCGCCTCCGGTTATTTGATCAAACCGATCCCGTCTTTTGACATCGTGGCGGCCATCAAGAAGGCGCTGGATGGGCTGCCGGCGCTGTGTACGCAGACAGAGCAATCGGTCATCGATTGGCTGCACAGCCTCGGCGATGGCTTTGCCAATTGGGGCCTGACCGCGCGTGAACGGGAAGCCATCCTCCATCTTTGCGCCAATCGTTCGGACAAGGAAATCGCCCATCTGCTGGGCATTTCAACCGAGACCGTGCATACACACGTCTGCGTGGCGTTTAGAAAAATGGGCGTTCACACCCGCGCCGAGGCCAAACGAAAGTTCCTCGGCTTGGAAGATTATTAGCCTAACTTCCTAAAATTTTCACAAAAAGCCAATAAAAGCGCATTTGTGTAGCAAGTAATATATTCATAAATACACATATTTATCTTGCATTTATTGTTTGTGGTGGTTTATTATGTAGCTCG
>JBKQUF010000283.1:0-6427 GCA_052140285.1 Limisphaerales bacterium
CGCTGACTTGAGTTAAGTCAGACAGGCTGCTAGCAAACGCGCCGGGGTTTGGAACGGCAGATTCGGGATTCTCGGCATGGACTGCCTGCGCCACTATTGCTTACAATTGGATTTTCAAGCCGGCCAACTGCGTTTTTTTGGATCCGGAACACACCAACACCGCGGACTTGGGCCGGGCCTTTCCGTTGACGGGTTCCAGCTATGCCTATATTCAGCACGGCGGTTTGTTTCAGGAAACGGGTGACGAGGTGTTGGTTGATACCGGCTGCCCGATTGACGGCGAGTTGCCGTCGCATCTTTTCCGGCAGGAAGTCCGGGAACAACAAACCCAACCGAGCGGTTATGTGAAGGAGGGCGTGCTGACGAATGCGGACCCCGGGATTTTGTTGTTTTCAAAATGTTTGTGGGCTGGCAATACCTACACTAACCTTGTCATCCTGGAGGGGCGGCCAAATTTAATAGGTTTGATGTTCATGGCTCGACATCTTGTCACCTTTGATTTTCCCAGGCGGGTAATGTATCTGAAACAGACAAGCGTTGGCCCTTTGGTTGATGAAAACCTGGATGCAGCGAAAGGGTTTCTGCACAACTTGAAGGAAAAAGGACAACTGCTCGGTTGGTCCAAGGATGCCAAAGGAGAAGTTTCTGTTGAACCAGCTTCCAACGCTTTTATTTTCACCATCCGAAGAGATGGCGATTCATTCATTTATCATTAAAGGGTCGGCCGCGCTTCCCAAGGCGATTCCTGGAAGCTGCAAAATACCTGGCGCACGGATCAAAACGGCCGCACGATTGAAGAATATTCCGTTCCTTGAAGTACATTGAAGTCTTCACCCGTTTTGCCCGTCGTTGTGCCAGGCTGGCGAGGGGCTACGAAGGGCATTGAATATCCAGCAATTATGCAAAGGATTCCCGCCCAAATGGTGTCTAATCTAATATGAACCGGGATTGCCGCGACGACGCTGGATTTACTTTGATCGAATTACTGGTGGTCATTGCCATCATCGGAATTTTGGCCACGCTTTTGCTGGCCGCAGTTTCTCAAGCCAAGTCGAAGGCACAGCAGGCTGTATGCGTCAACAATGTGCGCCAACTGGGAACGGCCTTGCAGGCATTCGTGGTTGATAACGGAGTCTATGTTTTGGAAGCAAATCCCGGTTATCGCCGCGGAGATTACCCCGAACATATGACGATGTGGACGACCGCCCTGCAATACACCGAGCTTTCAGTGCCGGGAAGTTCTACAAACCGCATCCCGTTTTCCAAATGGGCGGGAATGACGGTTTGGAAATGCCCCGCCGCAAACACCCCATCCAACTGGCCCACAAACGCGGGTCCCTTCTTCAGCCACGGCTACAATGTCCAAGGCATGAGCGCGAGAACGAACACCGATTCACTTGGGCTGGGCGGGCAATATGTTTGGAGCGCCTCACACTTCCCGGCTCCGCCGGTGGCCGAGTCAGCCGTTGTCAGCCCCAGCGAAATGATGGCCATTGGTGATGGTTTCAAGGGTGGCAATGGAACTGTTGAGGATGGTGACAATTGGTTATGGCGGTCTTCTGGTGTGAGAGGTTATTCGGGCAGCACAGCACATGCGTATGCGCGCCATCAAGGCAAAGCGAACATCGTTTTTTGTGATGGCCACGTTGAGTCAACGACGCTGAAGTTTCTTTTTGAAGACACCAGTGATGCGGCCTTGGCACATTGGAATCGAGACCACCAACCTCATCGAGAGAATCTATGATGGCCCTATCGCAAAAATGCCTCGTGCAAACCGCCATCCACGGTGATGATTTGGCCCGTCGTTTTTGAAAGCCGTTGCGAGACGAGGAGGAAATACGCCTCGGCCTGGTCGGCGGGCGTGATGGGCGACTTCGTCAGGGTGCGGTCGGCGTAGAATTGCGCCAGTTTTTTCACGAGCGATTCCGTCGGCTCGGCCTCGGTGTAAGCAATGCCATATTTGGCGAGCGAGCCGATGACGCGGTCGCGCGGGAACATGGAGGAACCCTGCACGACGGTGGCGGGCGCCACGCCGTTGACCCGCACGAGCGGCGCGAGTTCGATGGCCAGCTCGCGAACAAGATGATTGGCCGCCGCTTTGCTGGTGTCGTACGCCAGCGATCCTTTTTTGGCCACCACCGCGTTGGCGCTCGTCGTCAAAACCAAATTACCTCGCAGGCCCTGTTCCCGCCAGGTTTTGGCAGCTTCGTCCGCGACCAGATAACTGCCGGTGACGTTGATGGAAAAGGTCGAGGCCCATTTCTCGTCAGGGATGTGGCCGGTGGTATCGGAGGGGACAAAGACTCCGGCGGTGACGCAAATGGAATCGAAGCCGCCGTAGGCGAGGGCGACCTGGTCCAGCATCCGGCGAATGCCGGCGCGATGGGTGACGTCGCACGCCAGCCCGAGGGCCGGGCCGCAACCGGAAACGCCCGAGCCGGCAACCCCAATACCAACGCCGAATTTCTCCGTGATTTCACCGGCGGTGGCTTTGGCCGCCGCTTCATTGATGTCCACACAAATCAGGTGCGCGCCTTCCTTGACGAGCCGATGCGCCGTTTCCTTGCCGATGCCCGAGCCTGCGCCGATGATGATTACCACCTGGCGCGCCAACTCCTTCTCCGCCGGCATGCGCTTCAATTTCGCCTCTTCGAGCAGCCAGTACTCGATGTCGAACGCTTCCTGCTGCGGCAACGAAACATATTCGTCAATCGTCTCGGCGCCGCGCATGACTTCGACGGCGCAATTGTAAAACTCCGCCGTGACGCGGGATTCGCTCTTGTCCTTGCCCCAGGCGATCATGCCGAGGCCGGGGATCAAAATCACGGTTGGATTCGGATCGCGCATCGCGGGTGAGTTGGAATGTTTGCACCGTTGGTAATAATCCGCGTAATCCTTCCGGTATTGTTCGAAGCCGGCGGCAAGTTTCTTTTTCAGCGCAACCAGATCTTCTGCTTGCGGATTCCAATCCACGTAGAGCGGCTTGATTTTGGTTCGGAGAAAATGGTCGGGGCAACTGGTGCCGAGTCCGGCCAAACGCGGCGCGGCCTGGGAATTGACGAAATGCAAAATCTTTTCGTCGTCCTGAATCGTGGCGATGAGCCGTTTTGGTTGTGACACCTGGCCACGCAGCCACGGCAAAATGGCGGCGAACACTTCCAGGCGCTTTTCCGGCGCGAGCGAGTGAGTTTTCGCTCCGCCGAACGCTTTCGGGTCCCCGCCCTTTTCCGCGTATTTCTTTTCGATGAATCGGGATGCCCGTTCGATGAAGTCCAGGGTGCGCAGGTAGCACTGTTTCGGGTCGTCGTCCCAGGAAATGAAGCCGTGCTGCCCCATCATGATGGCCTTGACCGCGGGATTTTTCCGGGCGATCTCCTGCATGGCCAGACCCAGTTCAAAACCGGGACGCATCCAAGGCACATACTCCATTTCACCGCCAAAAATTTCGCGGGTGAGTTTTTGGCAATTGGCCGAAGCGGCGATGGCGATGAGGGCGTTGGGATGCATGTGGTCCACGTGCCGGGCGGGCAGAAAACTATGCAACGGTGTGTCAATGGAACTGGCGCGCGGATTCAGGTTGAAGGTGCAGTGGTGGTAAACTGCGACCATGTCGTCCTCAGCCGGCGACTTGAGTCCCTTGTCGGTGCGGGAGGCATAGGTTTTTTGCAGACCCAGCAACCTGGACTGATACAGCGAAGAAAAATTTTCCGGTTTGGCCGTGCGCAAGTCGCCGCCGGAACCTTTGACCCAAAGTACTTCGATCGGCTCGCCGGTGAGCGGGTCTTTTTCCGTGAGCTTGGACGAGGTATTGCCGCCACCGGTATTGGTGACGCGCTGGTCGGCTCCGAGGCAATTGGAACGATAGACCAGAAGCTCGACCGGCGACAGTTTCGCCGCCACGGCGTCGTCCCACAAATTATTGGCATATTGAAAGGTCATTTTTTGATATTCTGTATTTTTGATTATTCTGTTAATTAAAGCTTGCTCCAAGCCAAATTCCAAGTAGAACTCTCGAATAAAATCACTGTGCCGGCCGACCACACCAAAAAGGGCCTCAAATCGTCCTATTTTTTTCTCACGCCCGACGACGTTGATATTTTGATTTCCTCCCGGTCGCCGGAGAAAGCACTTAAACGGGCATTGAAACAGCACGGCGCGAAACTGGCGGCGCCGGGGAGGGAACGGGCTTGAGCTTCAAAAAAATATGCTTGGCGATTGATCTTGGCGCGGGCAGCGGTCGCGTGGTGGCGGGAATTTACGACGGCGCCCGCCTTGAACTGCACGAAATACACCGCTTCCCGAACGATCCCGTGAAACTGGCGGATGGCTGGCATTGGAACCTCGAACAACTTTTTAGCCACATCAAACAAGGCATCGCGCTGGCTGCGAAAAAATATGGCGATGGCGTCGTGTCCGTGGGAGTGGATACCTGGGGCGTGGATTACGGATTGCTGGATGCTGATGGAAAGATATTAGGCGCGCCGTTTCAATATCGCGACAGCCGTACCCAAGGGATGCAGGAAGAGGCGTTTCGCCAGATGCCGCGCCGGGAAATTTACCAGCGGACGGGCATTCAGTTCATGTTTTTCAACACGCTTTTTCAACTGTTGGCCGAGGCAAATTCGGGAGGGCGGATGGAAAAAGCCGGGCGGCTGCTCTTCCTGCCGGACTTGATCAACTATCTTCTGACCGGCGTCAGCGCGAATGAAAAATCCATCGCCAGCACCAGCCAGTTGTTTGACCCGCGCGCGCAGACCTGGGAACGGCAGGTGATCCGGGCGATGGGGTTCCCGGAAAAAATCTTTGGCGAATTAATTGACGCGGGCGCCGTCATCGGCGGTTTGCGTCCGGAAATCGCAAAGGAGGTGGGGACGGAACATTTGCGGGTAATCGCGCCCGCCAGTCATGACACAGCCTCGGCGGTCGTGGGGGTTCCCGCGGAGGAACCGAACCCGGCATTTTTGAGTTCCGGCACCTGGTCATTGATGGGGCGAGAATTGGGACACCCGGTTATCTCGGCGGAAAGCGAGCAGGCAACTTTCTCGAATGAAGCGGGCGCGCTGGGCACGACGTGTTTTTTGAAAAATATTGCGGGCATGTGGCTATGGCAGGAATGCAAACGCGCCTGGGACACGGCGGGAAATTCCGCCGGCTACGAGGGCCTGGAAGAACAGTGCAAAAATTCCCCGCCCTTCGCGGCGTTCATTGATCCGGACGCTCCCGATTTTCAGGCTCCGGCGAACATGCCGCGGGCCATCGCGGAATTTTGTGTGCGGACCGGGCAAATGCCGCCGGCGAATCCCGGCGCGTGTACGCGGACGATTTTCGAAAGCCTGGCGCTGAAATATCGAATGGTGAAAGAGTCACTTGCGCAAATCACCGGGAAGCCGGTTGAAAAAATTTACGTGGTGGGCGGCGGCTGCCGGAATCAATTGCTGAATCAATTCGCCGCCGATGCCATGAATGGCGCGGTCGTTGCCGGGCCGGTCGAGGCCACTTCGGCGGGCAATGTGATCATGCAACTCCACGCCCTCGGACACATCCGGACGCTGGCCGAAGGCCGCGCGCTGATGCGGCGCTCGTTTGAAACCAGAATTTTTGAACCGAAAGACACCAGCGCCTGGGACGATGCTTATGGACACTTTCGGAAAATTTTATCAATCTGATGATTTATGAATCCCCGGGACATTTTGAAAAGTTTGGTCCGGTTGTCTCACGAACTGGGACGCGAAGACCGGCGACTCGCCATTCTTGGAGAGGGAAACGTCAGCGCCGATTTGGCGGACGGCACGTTTTACGTGAAAGCGTCGGGCAGCCAATTGGCCACGATTGCAGCCGGTGGCTTCACCCGGGTTAACATGCCGCCGATTTTTGAGGCGCTGGATCATCCGGAAAAAACAGACGACGAAGTCCGCCACGTTCTTGAATCCTGCCGCGTGGACCCAAACGACAAGCTGCCTTCCGTGGAAACGTTTTTGCATGCGATCTGCCTGAAGGAAGCCGGGGCCAAATGGATTGGTCATACGCATCCGGTTTCCGTGCTCGAAATTCTTTGCAGCCGGCTGGGCGCGAAGCCGTTTCGCCGCCACATTTTCCCGGACGAAATCGTGGTTTGCGGACGTCATCTCGCCATCGTTCCCTACATTGATCCCGGCATCCGGCTGGCGGTGGCGTTGCGTGAATCCTTGCGGGATTTCATGACTGAACACGGCGTTGCGCCGAAGGTCATTTTAATGGTCAATCACGGTCCGGTGGTTTTGGGCCAGACCGACCGCGAGGTGTTGAACCTCATGCTCATGCTCGACAAATGGGCTTCGATTTTGGCCGGAATTTATGCCGCCGGTGAACCGCAATTTCTGAAGGAAAAAACTTCGGACCGGATTGAAAATCGTCCGGACGAACATTATCGCCGTCGGGCCATCGGCAA
>JBKQUF010000284.1:0-21211 GCA_052140285.1 Limisphaerales bacterium
CGCCGCGGGTAATGACTTGAATCCGCCCCGGCTGGTCGCGGTGGAAAAAAGAAAGGATGCCGCGAATCAAATGCAACCCGCATTCATCGTCCTGCGATGGCGGCGGCAGGATTTCGATTTCGGTGCCGGCCCCAAGGGGAATGACGCTTTGGCCGGACCAGAGGAGCGCGGCGCGGCTGTTGGCGCCGGTGCGCAGATGGTCGAAGGAGTGTAGAATCTGGTTTGTTTGCGCCGGCGTCCACGTTAAAGCGGCGTTGCGGGAGATTTCGACGATGCCTTGGGCGGCGGCAATGCTCACGTCCTGGGAAATCCCCCCCCCGGATACCGGGCTGGAAAAGGCAAAAGAATCCCCGGTCGCGATTATTGCAAAAATCACGATTCTTAAAAGCTTCTGAAGGGCCTGAATCTGTGCTGGCCGCATTCGCCGGTTTTAGTTATGGCGATAACATATTGAACAGCCGTCATCATTCAATCCTATTCGGCGGCTCCATTTTTATTGCAAAGCGCGGCATTGCAGGACATTACTTGGATGATGCAGACGACCGATGAGTTGATTCCAACGCGGGCGACGTTGCTCGAACGCCTCAAAGACTGGCGTGACGGGGCGAGTTGGCAGGAGTTTTTCGATACGTATTGGAAATTGATTTACGGTGTGGCGGTCAAAAGCGGCCTGACGGAAACCGAAGCGCAGGAAGTGGTGCAGGAAACGATGATTGCGGTCGCCAAACATATTCCGGCGTTCAAATACGACCGGAATCTCGGCTCCTTTAAATTATGGCTTTTGAACATGACGCGCTGGCGGATCAGCGACCAATTTCGCCGGCGCCAATCTCTGGCCGTGCCGTCGCCACCGGATGAATCCGCCACCGGCACCCAATGGCTGGAGAAATTTGCCGATCCGGCCAGCGTCGATGTGGGTAAATTGTGGGACGACGAATGGAAAAAACATCTGCTGGACGCTGCGATTGCCAAAGTGAAGCGCCAGCTTGAACCGCAAAAATATCAGATTTATGATTTTTACGTGAACAAGGAATGGCCGCCGGAAAAAGTCGCCCAAGCCTTCAGCATTTCGGTTAATCAGGTTTATATTGCCAAACACCGCGTCACGGAATTGATCAAGCAGGAAGTGGAACGGTTGCAAGTGGAGATGGTTTGATTCCGCAAAACCCGCCGGTTTTCGCCGCTTTCTTCCCCGGCGAAAGAATTTTCATTTTTTTTGAAAGATTTCACTTCGAGCCGCGTATTAGGAGGTTGTAAGTAATCATTTTGATTAAGGCAATTTGCCAGCTCTGGTCTGAAGGATTTGGGAAAAGCGGCCGGGTTTGCAGCCAGAGCTGGTTTTTTGCCTGCCCGCCTGCCCGCCGATGAGAATGCAAGGCTGACCTGCCGCTCCGCCGCCGCCTGCGAATTGCCGTTTTTCAGACAAAAAGTGCAACAGCTTTTGGAAAAAAACTGCCATCCAAAAAAGATTTGCTGCACTGCCGAGACGCTGCTAGGTGTGGAACCCGAAAACTTTATTGTGCCACCGCGCGATAAAACTTTTGAGAACTGTTCAAATTGGTGTCAGTGAATTCCCAGTTGCCATTGGGATCCGCGAAGTAAGTATAAATGGGCATCCAATTGATTGGCGGCGTCAAATTGGTGGCTGTTTGCACGGTATAGAGAAAGAAGGGTGTGCCGTTGAATTCCAATTGCATTCCGGGTCCGGTATTTTGAGCGGTGAAATTTTGGGGTGAAAGAAACGCCCATAGGTTGGCCGTGGCGCTGGTGACACTCCCGTAGTTATTGGTAATCACGACGAAATAATTCGTCGTGTCGGTGACCGCGAGGGGTGAAAATTCCAAAGTGGCGTTGGTCTCGTCGAGCAAAGGATCATTAACACAAGGAGGAGGATCAATCTCGACGGCTGGCGGCGACGTATAGCCAAAACCCCCACCGGCCATGTAAATAATCACCACCTCGCCGCCAACGATCTGCGCCGTTGCCGTCGCTCCACTGCCGCCACCGCCAATAAAATGCACATTGGGAGTTGAAACGTAGCCTTCACCATTGTCTGTGATCGAGACCCCCGACACCTGTCCACCTATCAGGTGAGAAACAGCGGTGGCGTCACGGACGGAACTGGTGAACCATTGATAAGCAAAAGGCGGGTTGTTGGAAACAACCACGTTTAAATTGGTGAAGCTGCCAATGAGCGCGACGGTATTAACCGGTTGGATGACGATGTTAGGCGGGCCAAGCACGATCAGGGAAACGATGCTGCTGGTAACGCTGCCGGAAGGGCTGGTGACAATCACATCATAATTTCCCACATTAGTCGCTCCCACATTTGATAATTGCAACATCGGCACCCGGCCAAAATCCACCTTGCGAATGGATTCAGAATAATTATCGGCGATGTATAGATTCCCATAGGAATCGACTCCCAATCCACCCGGCGCTTCGATGGTCGCATTGGTGGCCGGTCCACCGTCACCGGTGTTCGCGGAGCCACCCGTGCCGGCAACGGTGGTGATGATTCCTGAAGCATCCACCATCCGGATGCGATTATTGGACCGATCGGAGATGAAGACATCTTCATAAGCATCCACTGCCACGCCATCCGGCTCATTTAGACAGGCGTTGGTGGCAGCGCCTCCATCGCCCGAAAAACTGGCGCTGTTCGTTCCGGCGAAAGTTACAATAATGCCATTGGTATAAACCTCACGGATCCGGTTGTTACCCGTATCGGCGATAAACAAGTTGCCGGCGCCATCCACCGCAACGGCTGAAGGAGAATTTAATCCGGCATTGACTGCCAGCCCACCATCGCCTGAAAAGCCGGGAGTACCGGGACTGTTGGTTCCCGCCACCGTATTAATAATACCATTGGTGTTAATCTCGCGGATGCGGCGATTGCGCCAGTCAACGACAAACACATCACCCGCGCCGTCCACCGCGACACCATTTGGCGCATAAAGCATGGCGTTGGTTGCCAGGCCACCGTCCCCGGAAAACCCGTACGTGTTGGTTCCGGCCAGAGTGGTAATAATCCCATTCGTATAAACTTCGCGGACCCGGTTGTTGGCCTGATCGGCGATGTAAAAATTCCCGAAACTGTCCACCGCAACAGAGGAAGGAGAAGATAATGTTGCGTTGGTAGCCTGGCTGCCGTCACCGGAATAGCCTCCAGTTCCCTTTCCGGCGACGGTCGAAATGATTCCCACCGGCCCATTCGTGGTGCTGACAAAATTGGTGTTTGCCATTCGAATCCGTTCATTTGCCAAATCAGCTATAAAAATATCCCCCGATACATCAACGGCCACTCCGGAGGGGCTCCAAAGGCGCGCACTCGTCGCGACTCCACCATCGCCGGAAAAGCCAGAACTCCCCGCGACTCCCGCCACCCTGGTGATGAGAGTATTTCTATTCGGAAGATTGGTGCCGTTAAATTGCCATTGGTAGCTAAAAGGCCCGGTTCCGGAAACTCCAACGCTAAAAGTCACATTGACACCATTCGACACGACTTGGTCCGTGGGCTGATTGGTAATAACCGGTTGTGCTTGCAAAAACATCGCGCTCGAACTGAAGAGAAAAAACAAGAAGAGATATTTTAACACCGCTGCCAGCGCAGTCCCGGTTACACATCTGTCAGCGCCATGACCGATAGTCTTCTGAGAGGGCATGTTTTGACTTTACCGTCGGTATTATGGAGTTCAAGAAAATTATTCCGGTGAACTTAGCTTAACTTGTTGTTGCTGTGACAATAACTGCAAAAGCCTCCGCGGTGCTGCTACGGAGGACGGGCCGGGCCGCGCTACGACGGCCATGTTTGACGCTGAGTGTACGTCGGCGGCTAATCGGGGTATGCGATCCTATTTGCGATTGAAATTTGAACCGGGATTGGCAATCTCATTCAAGGAACCCGCCGCCAAATGAAATTGCCCAACGCAAACAAGGCCATTGTTGGTCGCGCCAAGATGGTGGATTATCTGCTCAATCCGGCGCATCCCGACAATAGCGGCAAGGCCGAGTTTTTCGAGGCGCTTGGGTTTCGACGCAAAAAATGGAAAACCCTGGCAGCGGCGTTTCTGGCATTGGCGCGGCAGGCGGTAGTGGCACAAAACATGAAGTCGCCGCACGGCCAAAAAAATGTTATTATTGGTCGGATTGAATCGCCCGGCGGCAAGTCGCCGCTGGTCAAAACGATTTGAATTGTGGACAGTGGAATCGAAACGGCAAGATTGGTGACGGCGTATCCGCACAACGAATGAGAAACATTATGATCAAAGAGCATGAACGCGTGGTATTAAAAGCGCCCATTCCGGAGGAGGGTCTTGAAATCGGCGACGTGGGCGCGGTGGTTCACGTTTATCATGACGGGCGCGCTTATGAGGTGGAATTTACCACGCTCGCCGGAAAAACGGCGGCAGTGGTGACGGTGGAGGCAAGCCAGGTTCGCCCCGTGAGCCGGCGCGAAATCACCCATGCCCGCGAATTGGTTCCGGCTTGATTTGTTCAAAATCAATTCAACGGCACGCCCTTGCGGATGTAGGTCGGAATGTCCAGATCCTCGCCCTTATGGATCGTCGGCTCGCTTTTGTCGAATCTCCCCTTGGATACAATCGCCAGCGGCAATTGGGTCTGCAACATCTTCGATTTATCGCGCCGCGGCCGGCTGTGCCGCGAGATCAGTTGCTCCCGTTGCTCCAGCGTCAGCGACGGCGCTGACGGCGCATCGCCGTTCCGCCGCCGCGAGAACGCGGGCATTTCCGGACTTCCAACGTCCCCGGGCGCCGCGGCCGGCTTCTCGATTTTCGCCGCGCCGTTTTTTGCGGCGATCAACGTCACGGACAGGCTGTTTTTCATCTCCGGGTCGATGGCCGCGCCCATGATGATTTGGGCGCGGTCGCAATGGCGTCCGATCTGTTCCATCACCCGTCCGATCTCGGCCATGGTCAAATCCTTGCCGCCGGTCACGCTCACGAGGATGGCGTCGGCATCCGCCAGCGCGCGGCCTTCATCCAGCAGCGGATGGGCGCGCAATTTCTCGACCGCATCGCGCGACCGCGCGGGGCCGCTCGCCTCCACAAAGGCAAACGCGCTCTCCGAATGACGGTCCCGCACCAGCGCGCACAGGTCTTCAAAATGGATTTGGATCAGCCCCGGCCGCATCAGCAATTGCCACACGCCGCGAATCCCTTCGATGAGCAATCCGCCGGTGATCCGGAACGTCTCCAGGATCGGCGTGTTCTCGTCTATCAATTTGAAGGCCTTCTGGTTCGGCAGGCAAATCACGCCGTCGGCGACCGATTTTAAATGTTCCAGTCCCTGGCGCGCCTGTTGTTCGCGCCGGCCAAATTCCGCCTCAAACGGCAGCGTGACAAACGCAAAGACAATCGCGCCGGCCTCCTTGGCGGCGCGCGCCAAAACCGGGCTGATGCCGCTGCCCGCGCCCCCGCCCAGGCCCGCCACGATGAACACCACCTCCGCGCCCTCGCAGGCCGATTTCAACGTCGGAAACTGCTCCTCGGCCAAAGCGCGTCCGCGTTCCGGGTCGCCGCCCGTGCCCAGGCCGCGCAATAATTTCGTTTCCAGATGGACTTTGACCGTCGCCGACGAGGCCGCCAGCGATTGCCCATCCGTGTCCACCACGGCGAAACTCGCGCCGGCGAACTCGCCGCTGTTCATGGCGTCCGCCAGCATCGCGCCCGCGCCGCCGACGCCGAAGACTTTGACGGTGCGCGCCCGTGGATTTTCGATTTCAGTGGGGGTATTCATGGCATTCAATCAACGGTTCATCAATTTTCCGAACATGCCTTTGAGGCCCGCGGCGAGCGACGATTTGCCGCCGCGCTTGCGGGCCTTGAGCGAACCAAATTTGGCCAGCCCGATGGCCGTGACGAATTCCGGCTGGTCCAGGGCGGACTTCAAGCCGCTGATGGAATTCGTCTGGCCCAGGGAAACGGGCATCTGGAAAACGCGTTCGGCCAGTTTGGCGATGTGCGGCACCCGCGCGCAGCCGCCGCAGAGGAAAACTCCCGCGCGCAAATAATCCAGCGTGCCCGTCGGCTCCAGTTCCTGCGCCACAATTTCAAAAATTTCCTCGAGCCGTAGCGACATGATGCGCTGCAGGTGTTCCACGTTCACCACGCGCAAGGGCAGCCCCAGTTCGTTGGTGATGGTGAGAGTCTGCCCCTTCAGGGTCTCGTCCACGATGGCCGAGCCGTTTTCCTTCTTCAACTTCTCCGCGCGGCTCAACGGCACCTTCAACCCGTGGCCCAAATCGTTTGACACGTGATCGCCGCCCAGCGCGAGCGCGCCAGTGTGGTGGATGACGCCGTTGGCATAAACGGCGTAGTCGGTCGTGCCGCCGCCCATGTCAATGACCAGCGCGCCCATTTCCTTTTGTTCATTGGTCAACAGCGCCAGCGAGGACGCCAGCCCGTTGAAGACGATGTCATCGACTTCCAGTTGCAATCCCTTGACGAGGCGCACGGAATTTTGCAGGCGGTTGGTGATGCCGTGGACCACGTGCATGTCCACTTCCAGGCGCGCCCCCAGCATTCCCACCGGGTTCGTCACGCCGTCCTGGCCGTCCACAAAAAAATGCTGCCGCACCGCATGGACCACGGTGTTCTCCGCCGGTAAGTTGATCGCCTTGGCGTTTTTGATCACGTCCTGGACGTCCTCCTCCGAAATTTCGCGGTCTGCGCTCACCACCGGATGCATGCCGCGATTGTTGAAACCGCGCAGGTGGCCGCCGCTGACCCCCAGATAGACGTTGCGGATTTCGACGTCGGCCATCTGCTCGGCCTCCACCACGGCGTTGCGCGCGCATTCCTCCGCCTGCGAGGCATCCACAACCTCCCCTTTGCGCACGCCGCGCGCCGGGGATTGGCCGATGCCGATGATATTCAGCGCGCCCTCGGCGTTGACCTCGCCGACCACGGCGCAGACCTTGGACGTGCCGATTTCCAGGCCGACAATGATATTCGAATCGTCAAACATTTTTCCTCCGTAAATTGGCTGGGTTGGGGTTTTTCGGTGTCACCGACATCAAATTATTGTCCGCCCATTTCACCGGCACGTTGTTTTCCACCGCGAAATCCGCCGAGGCGATGATTTTGGAATATCTCTGGCCCAGGTCATAGACCTTGCGCCAGCGGCGCAGTTGCTGGTCCAGGTTATTCAGGCCAAAAGTGATTTCGCCGCCCTCGTCGGTTGTCGCCACAATCACCTCCGGCGAGGAAACGTCGAGTTGCCGGAATTCCACCAAACCGGCCATCGGCGAATGCGCGAAGGCCGCCAGCAATTGCATGGCCGCCTGCGCCTGGGGCATTTCCACCCGATGTCCCGGCTGCACCTGGAAGGCATTCAGCCCGGTGATGACGGGCAGTTGCCCGGTGATTTCCGCCGGCGAAATCGTCCGTTCACGCGGGTCGAGCGGCTGCATCACGTAGCCGTCGGCGGCCAATTGAAACACGGAGACGGTGATTTCGCCGATGGCATCCAGCCGCGGGATATTGACCTGCGCGATGGGCTGGCGTTCGCTCACCTGGATTTTCAGCGTGCGCGGCAAGATGCGCTCGATGGAAACCGATTCAATCGCCGGGACCAGTTCCAGGTTGCGTTTGATCTCCCCCAAATCCAGCGCAATCAGGTTCGCCCCCGGCTTCACCCCCGCCCAGCGGCGCAACTGTTCCGGCGCGATCACGCCGTCGGTCTGCACCTGCACCTCCTGGATGGCGAAGGTTGAATTTTCATAGACAAATTTGTCCAGCGTCCATTCGCCGGCCCGCCACAGCAGGTACAGCCCGAACACCGTGCCGAACACCACGCCGAACGCCACCGACGCCAGACGCGAGCGCGCGGCGCGCGCCTGGTCGGAACGCACCTTCACATCGAGCACGTGCCCGCGGTTCAATCGCCGGTTTTTTGGTGTGCGTTTAAACCACATAAATCATCCAATGGTTGCTGCCGCCGCCGCGGCAATGGTTGCCGCGCCTTTCGCCGCTTTTCGCTTCAGCGCCAAATCAATCATCCGCTGGCAAAGCTGTTCGTATTGAATCCCCGCCGCCGCCGCCGCCTTCGGCAACAAGCTGGTTCCGGTCATTCCGGGCTGCGTGTTCACTTCGAGCACCACCGGCTCGCCCCCGGGACGCACCATCACATCAACCCGCGCATAATCGCGTCCGCCAATCGCCCGAAACGCTCCCACCGCCGCCGCCTGGATCCGCGCTGTCGTCGCCGCGTCGAAATCCGCCGGGCAAAAATATTCCGTGCAGCCGGCGGTGTATTTGTTCCGATAATCATACGCGCCGGTTTTGGGCCGCACTTCCACGACGGGCAGCGCCGCGTCAGCCAATATGCCGACCGTGGTTTCGCGGCCGACAATTTTCTCCTCCACCAGGGCCTCGGAATCAAATTTCAACGCTTCCGCGAGCGCGCCCGGCCAATCCTCCGCGCGCTCGACAAATTGCAACCCCACGCTCGAACCCTGCCGCACCGGTTTCACCACCAGCGGCAGCTTCAGGTTTGCCGGCAACGGCGCCCGCGCCGAATTGATCACCACAAATTCCGCCGTCGGAACGCCGCGCTCCAGGCACTTGCGCTTGGTCAACACCTTGTCAAAGGCGGTCCAACTCGATTTCGCATCGCATCCGGTATAGACCGCGCCCATCGCGTCCAACTGTTTCTGGATTTCGCCGTCTTCACCGTACGTTCCGTGCAACGGCGCCAGGCAAACGACGTCGGTCTGTTTCGGCAGGACAAAATGCCTGTCCTTGGGATCAATTTCAAAAACGGTGTGGCCGAGCGACCGCAACGCCTTTGCCACGCCCGCGCCCGACCGCAGGGACACCTCGCGTTCGGCGCTCGGACCGCCGAGCATCACCACCACATTTAATTTCTTCGACATAATCTTTCTGGCGCCCCGCTGCGCGGGTTCGGGCCTTACACGCGCTCCGCTCGTCAAGGCTCGCCCATAATTTCCACTTCCGTCTGCAATTCAATCCCCCGGGCCGCCTTCGCTTTGGCTTTTAAAATTTCAATCAGTTCCAAAACATCACGCGCCGTTGCCGCGCCGTCGTTGATGATAAAATTGCCGTGTTCCGCGGAAACGACCGCGCCGCCGACCCGCGCGCCTTTCAATCCCAGTTCATCCACCAGCCGACCCGCCGGGATTTGGGCCGGGTTCTTGAAAATACAACCGGCGCTCGGCGCAGCGGGTTGCGATTCCCAGCGCTTTTCGCTGAACGATTTCATCCGCTGCTCAATCTCGTCGCGCGGGGCGGAGCGGCATTTAAAAGTCGCCGAAAGCGCGAGGCGATTCTTCAGCGCCGCGCATTGCCGGTACCTCACGGACATCTCCCCAGGCGCCATTTCGGAACTCCGGCCGTCAAAATCCATCACGCGGACGGATTCAATCGCGTCAAACGTCGCGCCGCCCATCGCGCCGGCGTTCATCCGCAACGCGCCGCCCACGCTTCCCGGAATTCCTTCCAAAAATTCGACGCCGCTCAAACCGTTTCGTTTCGCTTCCACGGCCACGTTCTTCAATTTCGCGCCCGCGCCGCAATGCAACCGTTCGCCTTCTACTTCAATCCGGTCCAGGCGCGACAAACAAATGACCACGCCGCGAAAACCGCCGTCGCGCGCCAATAAATTCGAGCCGCGGCCCAGAACGAAAAACTTGAGGCCATGCCCGGCGCAGAATTTCAAAACCCCCGCCAAATCATTTTCGTTCGAGGGTTCCACGTACCAGTCCGCCGGGCCGCCGACGCGCAAGGTGGTATGTTTGGCCAGCGGCTCATCGCGGCGGATGAGCACCGCGGGCGAAAGACACGCTTTCAGACCCGCGCTCAGGCCGTCAAATTCGTCCCGGCCCCGGCTTTTCGCGTTGTTCGGCATTTCCAAAATGTCGGTCGTCACGGTCATTTATCAAATGGCATGGCTGGCCGCGCCGTGGACACAGCCGCAACCGCAAGCGGCCGATTTGCCGTTGCTCACGCGCCGTTGCGCCACGGATGCCAGAATGGTTTCCGCAATTGCCGCCGCCGCCCGCGGCGTCTGCCATTGCGCCAGCGCCGCCTGCATCCGCGCGCGCGCGTCCGGCTGTTCCACCAGCCCGGTCAAAATCGCCGCCACTTTTTCCGGCGTGGAATCTTTTTGCTGCAGCAATTTTGCCGCGCCGTTTTTCTCAAAGGCGAGCGCGTTGAAATACTGGTGATTGTCCGCCGCCGCAGGGAAGGGGACCAACAGCGCCGGCAGCCGCATCGCCGCAATCTCCGTCAGCGATGACGCCCCGGCCCGGCTTACGGCTACGGTCGCCGCGCCCAGCGCCAGGTCCATCTCCGCCAGAAATGGTTTGACGACCGCCTTCAGTTTTTGCGCCGCATAACCCGCTTTCACCCGTTCGCAGTCCTTCGTCCCGGTCAAATGGAGCCACTGCCATCTTTTGCCCGCCAACAACGGCAACGCCGACAAAATCATCTGGTTCAAACCACTCGCCCCCTGGCTGCCGCCGACGACCAAAATTGTCGGACGGTTCGGTTCCAGTCCCAGCGCCGTCGCCGGGGAGCCGTTTCCTTCTGTGAATTGGAGTCGCACCGGCGTTCCCACCACCGACACTTTCGCTGCCTTCAGCCGGGCTTTGGCCTCCGGAAATCCGACAAAGGCCTCATCGACAAATCGCGCCAGAAACCGGTTCGCCCGTCCCGGAATCGTGTTCGATTCGTGCAGGAACGTTTTGGCCCCGCGCTTTTTGGCCGCCAGCACCGGGGGCGCGGCGGTGAACCCGCCCATCGCCAGTACGGCGTCGGGCTGTTGCGCGTGAAAAATGTTTTTGGCCGTGCGGTACGATCTCCAGAAACTCAAGGCAAAGGAAAAATAATTTCGGTTCTGCAAACCAACCGCCGGCAGGGTGAAAATTTCGACGCCTTCCGCCGATTGCACCGCCTGTTGGTCGATTTCCTTCGGCGAAATCAACAGCGCCACCCGGCACCCGTGCTTCCTCAACTCTTCAGCCACGGCGATGCCCGGAAAGAGATGCCCGCCCGTTCCGCCGCAGGCGATGGCGACGGAGGGCGGTGGTGGTTCGGACAAATTCATGTCGGACGCGCGGCAAACGGATTGTCGCTGGTTTCAATTTCCGGCTTGGGAGCTTTTTCGCGCGCCGGCGCCTGCCGCGCCACGCTGAATAAAAACCCGACGCAGGTCAGCATCGCCAGCAGGTTCGATCCGCCGTAACTGATGAACGGCAGCGGCAATCCTTTGTTCGGCAGGGCGCTGGTGACCACCCCGATATTGATCGCCGCTTGCAGGCAGATTAAAAACGTCAGGCCCGTCGCCAGCAACGCCCCGAACGCCTCCCGGGCGTTGACCGCAATGGTAATCCCGCAAAGCGCGATGACCACAAACGCCAGCACGATCAGCAACGTGGCCACCAATCCCAGTTCCTCGCCGATGTTTGCAAAAATAAAGTCCGTCTGGATTTCCGGCAGGTAGCCGTGCTTCTGCATCCCGTTCCCCAGCCCCACGCCCAGCCAGCCGCCGGAGCCAAGGCCTATCATCGCCTGCTGCGCCTGACGCGCCGCATCGTTCAGATGTTGCTGCGGATGCAGCCAGGCAAAAATGCGGTTCATGCGCATCGGATCATGCCAAATGGAAACGGCCAACGCCGCCACGCCCCCCGCCGCCGGCAGCAGGATGTCCCGCCAGCGTACGCCTGCCACCAGCAGCAGGATCCCGCTGACCGCCCCCAGCAGGATGGTCGCGCCGCGGTCCGGTTCCACAAAGATCAGGCCCAGGATCAACGCGATGAACAAGCCCGGGACCAGGATTCCCCGTTTGAACGTCTCCATTTGCCGCTGGCTCCGGTCGCAATACCAAGCCAGCGCAATCACCAGCCCGATTTTGCCGAGTTCGGACGGTTGAAACATCAGGGGGCCGGCTCGGATCCACCGATGCGCTCCGTGGCTGGCATGGCCAAGATGCGGAATAAAAACCGCCATCAGGGCCGCCACCGCCAGGATGTAAATCGGCCAGGTGGCCCATTTGAGCCATTGATAATCGAAGGCAGTCGCCGCCGCGCAAAAAACGAGGCCGGCGGCGCACCAGATGAATTGCATCATCAGGTCATGCGCGCCATCCCGCGTCATGCTCGAGCTGTACAGCATTACCAAGCCCAGGGCCAGAAGGGCGGCAACACTACACGCCAGAGTTGTGACGGCGACTTTCATTTTTCAATGCTTCAAACAAATGCCGGCCGCGGTGGACAAGTTTATTGTCCGTTCCCTGCGGGCGCGGGCGTGGCCATCGGCGCCGCCGGTGGCGGGGTCGCTGGCGCCGGCATCGGAGCGGGAGCCGGCGCTGCCGACGGGCTTGCCGCCTCGGCGCTCGCCGGGAGCTTCAACTTTTCTCCCACTTTGATCTTGGTCGAGGACAGATTGTTTTCGGCTTTCAGCGCCTTGACCGTCGTGCCGTGGTTGCGGGCAATCTTGCTCAACGTGTCGCCGGATTTCACGGTGTACGTCTCGCCGCTGCTCATGTCGCTCGAGCCGGGTTCAGTCGAGGCCGTGCTGCCGCCCGTCGAAGCGGGCAGGTTCAGTTTCTGGCCGACTTTCAGCCGGGTTGGCTGCACATCGGAGTTGGCGGCCTCCAGCGCTTTCAGGCTCACGCCGTTCGCTTTGGCAATTTTGCCCAGCGTATCGCCGGCTTTCACCACGTAGGTCGATTCCGTCTCGGCCGGTTGCGTCTCCGGCGCCGGAGGCGCCACGGGCGGCACGACTACTGCCGGTGTGGGATTGGTTGAAATCGGCGGCACCACGACGGGCGGGTTATTCGTGTCCACCAACGGCGTTTGGTTCGTGTCCACTGACGTTTCCGTATTGGTGTCCACCGGCGGATTTTCGGTTTCGCGCTTGCAACCCTCGATGAGCATCGTCGTCAGGCTGGCGACGCTGACGGCTACCACGCAAAACACGGCCAGCTTCATGCGGGAACGGCGTTTATGTTGTTCGAGCAACGAACCTTGCGGTACGAATGGATTGGGATTGTTCATGTGTTTGGCGCGGATGGCGTCCTTTCTTCGAGGGTCTTTGGTTTCTGTTGATTATGCCCGGACGAAGATTTTCCTCGAAAAATTTCGTCACGGATTAAATTCGGTATGTTCATCGGCACGGAAATAAAATAGCGGCCTGCAACGTCTGGCAAAGTTATTAACATTCGCCCGCTCCTTTCGCAAGAAGCAAAACGCGAATTCTTCAATGTCTGCAATGGCTTCCTTTCAGTTTTAACGCTCATTTTCACCTCAATTTCAGCGTGGCCAGCGCCACCACCGCGAACAAGACGCACAAAATATAAAACCGCATCACCACCTGCGATTCGTACCAGCCCTTCTTTTCGAAATGATGGTGCAACGGCGCCATCAAAAAAATCCGCCGGCCCGTCCCCGTCCGCATCCGGGTGTACCGGAACCACGAGGTCTGCAGAATCACCGAACCGGCTTCGATGACAAAAACCCCGCCCGCGATCACCAGCACAAACGGCTGATGGATCAACACCGCCACCACCCCGAACGCCCCGCCGAGCGCCAGCGATCCGGTGTCGCCCATGAACACCCGCGCCGGATGGCAGTTGAACCATAAAAATCCCAGGCCCGCGCCGAGCAAGGCCGCGCAAAACACCGTCAGTTCCCCCGCACCCGGCACCAGCGGTATTTCCAGGTACTCCGCCGTCTTCGCATTGCCCGCGACATACGTGAACACCAGGAACACAAACGCCACGATCAGCGAACAGCCAATCGCCAATCCGTCCAGTCCGTCCGTCAGGTTCACCGCGTTCGAGGTGCCGACGATGGCCAGCACCACGATCAGGATGCCGGCCCACGCCACCCCCGTGGCCACGGGATATTTGTAAAACGGCACCATGATTTCCGTCACCAGCTTCGTCGTCGAGGGCGTCAGCCATAAATAAATTCCCACAAAGGCGCTCACGGCCGTTTGCGCCCACAGTTTCACCCGTGGCGGCGTGCCTCCCCCGCTTTGCTGCACAATCTTCGCGTAATCGTCGTAAAATCCCAGTCCGGCCAGCACAATCACCGAAAGCAGCGTCAATAACACCAGCTTGTTGTCCAGTTGCGTCCATAACACCGTCGAAAAAACCAGGACGGTCACGATCAGCACTCCGCCCATCGTCGGCGTCCCTTTCTTGCTGAGGACCCGCGCCGCCAAACCGCCGGCCTCCTCCGCTTTGTCCGTGTAATCCTGTCCAAACTTGAGCTGTTTCAGCCAGCGGATGATCCTCGGCCCCAGCCACCAACTCAACGCCAGCGCCGTCACCGCCGCCCCGGCGCTTCGCACGGTGATATAGTGAAACAGCCGCAGCCACGACAAGCGGCTTTCCCAAGCCGTGCCATGCGACCAACCGAGCAACCATTGGCTCAAATAATAAATCATTGTTCTTTCTCACACTCTCTCCACGCGTAATGTTTCCGCGATCCGCTCCAGCCGCGACGCGCGCGATGCCTTCAACAGCACCACGTCGCCCGCCTTCAAAAAATTCCTGATGGCGGTCATCGCCGTTTCCACGTTTTCAAATTCAATCACCCGCGTCAATCCCGCGTCGCGCGCCGCCTTCGCCGTCACCGGCGCCATTTTTCCGATGGCAAACAACTGGCCGATTTTCAGTTCCGCCGCGCGCCGCCCCGCTTCCTCGTGCGCCGCCAGGCTGTGCGCGCCCAACTCGTTCATATCGCCCAGCACCGCCACCCGCCGGCCTTGCAGTGGCAAATCGCGCAACGTTTCCAGCGCCGCCAGCATCGAATCCGCGTTGGCGTTATAGGCGTCGTCCAAAACCCGGACGCCGTTCGCTTCCCAAAATTGCAACCGCATCTTTGGCGGTTTGCAATCGGCCAGGCCGCGCTGGATCTCCGCGCGGCCCAGGCCGGCTTCCCTGCCGGCCACTGCCGCAAAAAGCGCATTCACCACCTGGTGCCGGCCCAGCAATTGGATCCGGTACTCGCCGTTGAATTCTTCCTTCGCCGCCACCTGAAACGTCGCGCCGCTCTTGTCCAACCGGATTTTGTGGGCGCGCCAGTCGTTTTGTTTCCCCACCCCCACCCGGACCACCTTCCCCTTCGTCCGCCGGATGATCCGGTCCGTCCATTCATTGTCGCCGTTGACGATCAACGTGCCGTCCGCCGGCAACAGTTCGGCCAGGGTTCCTTCCTCGCGCGCGACGCCTTCCACGTCGCCAAAAAATTCCAAATGCTCCCGGCCGATGTTGGTGATCATGCCGATTTTCGGCTCCACCATTTTTACTAGTGGCGCCAGTTCGTCGGGATGGTTCGTGCCCGCTTCCAACACGGCTGCCTGATGCGATTTTTCCAGCTTCAACAATGTCAACGGCACCCCGATGTCGTTGTTAAAACTCGCCTCGCTCGCCAGCGTCGCCAGCTTCTGGCGCAGGACCGACGCCACCAATTCTTTCGTCGTCGTTTTCCCGTTCGAGCCGGCCACGGCAATCATCAGCGGTTGAAACTGTTGGCGGTACGCCGCGGCCAGTTTGCCCAGCGCCTTTCGCGTATCCTCCACCGCCAGCACGTTGCATTCGGGCATCTCCGCCGGGAGCCTGTTCCGTTCCACGACCACCGCCGCGACCTTTTTGGCGGCCACGTCATTGAGATAATCATGGCCGTCGTGGTTCTCTCCGCGGATGGCAAGGAACAATTCGCCTGGCTGCGCCTTGCGCGAATCCGTGCAGACACTTTTCACAACCGTCGGGCCGGACTGGCGGAGGATTTCCGCGTCGCAGGCTTCGGCGACAAATTTCAAAGAACGCTCTTCCACAAAATTATTTCAACAGGAATGTTGTTGTGACGATCGCCGTGATCGTCTTGTGGCGCGAAGTCGTGTCGTTCTCGCCTTCCCAACTCGTATCCACACTGTGCTCGGGCGTAATCTGGAAAATCCCCTGGTCCGCGTCATGCAATCGCGCGATGGTTCGCCCGCCTTGCGCCGCGATCTCCGCGGCCCGTGCCCGCGCGTCCCGCGTCGCTTCCGCCAGCATCCGGATTTTCACCTCATCCGCCTTTGTATAAATAAACTGCTCCGGCAAAACCGTAAAAACTACGCCATGCTCCAGCAACGGTGTCGTGTCCAACTGGTCCAACAAATCCACATTCCCCGATTCCACGGACACCGTCTGTGTCAGGTTGTATCCCGTCGTACGCTGGGCGAGCCAGCCGTCGCTTGATTTTTGCGACGCCTTCTCCACCTCGATACTCACCGGCGCAAACGTAAAGTTTGTCACGCCGGCCTCAACCAGAAAGTCCCTCACCGCCAGCCGGTTGGCCAGGATGGCGCGTTGTGCCTCCAGCAACGTGGACGCTTCCAAGGCGTAGCTTCCCGACCAGACAATCAAATCCGATTCCACATTAGTCTGCACCGAGCCTTTAACCGTCACAAATTGGGAATTCCTCACCCTGAGCCAAGTGCCCGTCGCCAGCATTGACGAAAACACCAGCCCCGCCGCCAGGAAAAGGCCGGCCAGCATCCCAAACAATTGTGGCCGCGAATCATTCATGGGTTCGGAGATTGCTCGAGGCCGTCGCAATCTGCGGCGGATTTTCTTCCGGCAAATTCTGGTCGGGCGGGATGTTCAGGTAGCTCGCGCATTGTTCGGCCACCTCGCGGAACACCGGCCCGCACACCTGCCCGCCGTAAAAGCCTTCCTTCGGTTCGTCCATCACTATCGAAATGATCAATTGCGGCTTGTCCGCCGGGAAAAATCCGATGAACGACGCATAGTATTTGCCATGGACGTAAGTGCCATTCTCTACTTTCTGCGCGGTGCCGGTCTTGCCCGCCACCACGTAATCCTTCATTGCCGCCCCCGGCGCCGTCCCTTCGGGCGACACCACCGTCTTAAGTGCCTCGACCATTTCCTTGGCTGTTTCGTCGCTCACCACCTGCCGCACGCGCTGCGGCTCGTATTGTTCCACCGCGTTTCCGTCCCGGTCTTCCAGGCATTTCACGAGCATGGGCCGCGTCAGCCAGCCGCCATTGGCAATCGCCGCCATGGCCAACAACATCTGTAGCCGCGTTACTCCTACGCCTTGCCCCATCGGAATTTGGGCGATGGAGACCTTGGTCCAGTCTTTCACCGGATACAAAATGCCCGGAACCTCGCCCGGCAGCAAAATTCCCGTCCGCATCCCAAAACCATAATCGCTCGCGTAATCGTACAGCCGGTCGTCGCCCAGCTTGATGCCGATCTTCGCCGCGCCGATGTTCGATGACTTCGTGATAATGCTTTCCGTCGTCAAAATTCCGAACGGCTCGTGGTCGTGCAAAACTCTCCCGGCAAAGGCAAAGTGCCCTTCCTCGCAATCGAACGAGTCATTCAAGTGAACAACCCCGTCGTTCAATGCCCCGGAAACCGGCACGATCTTGAACGTCGATCCCGGCTCCATCACGTCGGTGATCACCCGGTTGCGCATCTCCGGCGTGACGGTATTGGGCTGGTTTGGGTCATAGTTTGGCATCGAAGCCATCGCCAGGATTTCGCCCGTGGCCGGCCGCATCACGATCCCCGTGATGCTTCGCGGCGTATGCTTTTGCAACGCCTCCGCCATCGCCGTCTCCAGGATGTGCTGCACCTCGGAGTCAATCGTCAGTTGCACGTTCAATCCGTCGCGCACCCGCACGTCTTCGTCGCGGAACGACACCAATTCCTGCTGCTGCCGGTCCGTTTCCGACACCCGCCACCCCGCCACCCCGCTCAACTCCTGGTTCAACGCCAGCTCGATCCCGTCGCGGCCGACGATCCTCGACGCCTCGTGCCCGTCCACTTTCGTTTCCACGATCCCCGAAAAGCCCAGCACCTGCGCCGCCAGCGCGCCGTTTGGATATATCCGCATCTGGTCCGGCTCCGCAAAAATCGCGCTCTGCCGCAGATTGTTGAAAAACGTCCGGTCCGCCTTCGACAACGTCTTCTCGTCCACCCCAAAGTTCAACTGGCTCATCGTCTGTTGGATGCGCTGCCAGGTCTCGTCCGGCACGTTCTTTTGCAGGCGCGCGTAGTGCAGGTTGTTGGTGAAAACATCGCCGTTGGTGTCGCGCGCGATCCGCACAAAGAGTTTTTGATAAAGGTCCGTCTCGTCCATCTGCAACAACGGCGCCAGCGCGCGCGCCACGATCGCCTGCTGGTTGCCGATCAGCGACGGGTTCGCGCAAACCATCTTCACCGGCACGCTCGTCGCCAGCAGGTTGCCGTTGGCGTCCAGGATGTCGCCGCGGCGGGGCGCCTGCCAGTATTCGCGCTCGGTGTCCTCGTGCGCCAGGCGGCTTAACTCGTCATGGCGCAACACTTGCAGGTCCACGAGCCGGTAACCCAGCCCCGTGAACGCCAGGCACACCAGCACCGTCAGCGCTAGTGCGCGTCGAAATTGCAGCCGTTTTGTCATTGCAAACAGGCCGGCCGCCCGCGGCGATCGGTTCCTCACTCCCGACGGCGTCACGGGCGGCGGCCAAAATCATTTCATTGGGTCGTGGCGTCGGTTTGCCGCGCCGCCCACTGCCGCGTGCCATTCTCATTCGCCGGCGCCGCCGGCTCGGGCAACCGCCAGACCTGGCCGGGTTGCGCCGGCGCCAGCCCCAGGTTCAAGGCCCGCGCGCGCTGGTCCAGCATGATCGGCAGTTGCAAAATCGCCAGTTGGTCGTCCAGCCGCCGGTTCTCGTCGCGCAATTGCTTCAGCCGGGTTTCGTCCTGCCGCATTTCCATGCCCAACTGGTAAATCTGGCCTTTTTGCCAGACATAACCCACCGCCGACCCGGCGATTAAAAAGCACAAAAACAATGCCTTCAGCGCCGGCTCAAACCGGATGGACGCCGACTGGTTTTTGCGATTCTTTGCCATCTTAAATTTTTTCCAATGCCCGCAATTGCGCGCTGCGGCTGCGCGGATTTTCTTTCAACTCGGCTTCGCCCGGCGTTTCCGCCTTGCGCGAAACCCATCTCATCTCCGCCGCCTTCGGCGTCCGCAACTCCGGCACGTCCACCTCGCCGCTGTACGCGTAATCACGCGTCTTTTCGGCCCCAAACCGTTTTACCGTCCGGTCTTCCAGCGAATGGAAGGTGATCACCGCCAGCCGGCCGCCCGGCTTCAAAATCTTCAACGCCGCTTCCAGCCCGCTTCTCAACGAACCAATCTCATCATTCACCGCGATCCGCAGCGCCTGAAAAATCTTCGTCGCCGGGTGCGTCTTCTTTCCCCGCCGCGGCAGGATCCGCTCCATCAATTCCGCCAGTTGCGTCGTCGTCTCAAATCGCTTTTGCGCGCGGTCCTGCGCGATGGCCCGGGCCACCCGCCGTGACTCGCGTTCGCCGCCGTATTCCCAGAATATCCGGGCCAATTCCCCGGCGCTCGCGCCGTTCACCAGGTCCGCCGCCGTCAAGGCCTGGCGGTCGTCCATCCGCATGTCCAGCGGACCCTCGGATTGAAAACTAAATCCGCGGCCCGCCCCATCCAACTGGGGTGAACTCACCCCCAGGTCAAAAATCACCCCGTCGCAGCTTTCCGCCGGCACCCAGTCCGCCAATTCGGAAAAATTGCCGCGCCGGATTTCAAACCGCGCCGCAAAGCGCTCCGCCAGACGCCGGTTCGCCGCCTCAATCGCGGCGCCATCGCGATCGCATCCAGACAGCCATCCAGTCGGCGAACTCGCGGTCAGGATCCGCTCCGCGTGCCCGGCTCCACCGACCGTGCCATCGGCGTACCGGCCGTTCGCCCGCACGTTCAGGGCGGCCAGCGCCTCCGCCGCCATCACTGTTCTGTGAATGAATTCTGGCACCGCGCATTTCGTCCATTACATCGCCGTCGCTTTCATCAGCCGTTCCCGCAAAATTTCCCACGATTTTTTCGTCACCGGCAAATCGCCGGCGCCGGTCCGCGATTTCAACGGCACCACTTCAACTTCCGCGTCGCTTAAATCGTTCAGCACCACCTTCACCGTGTCCAGCGACAGTTCCGGTTGGGCGTCCTGAACACTTTTGAACACCGGTTTGGCCGGACGCCACACCGTAACCGGACCCGCCACCGGGGCCGCCTTCCGCGGCGCGGGGGCCGGTAAATTTTTTGGCGCCACCGGCGCCTTTTCCTTCGGCGGCAACGCCAGGGGCGCGGCTTCCGCCGGCGCCTTGATAAAGGGGTTCCTGGCCGGTCCGAATTTCGGCAGGTAGAATTGCTTGTCGGCCCGGTACGAAACCTCCGCCCGGCCGTTCACAATGCTTCTTCCCACCGCCAGTAATTTTCCAAAGTTCATTTGTTACTCCATCAGTTTGAAGGCTTCCGACGCCAGCACTGCGTCCGCCGCCTTGACATTTTCATAACGTTTCGGGTTCCAAATCTCAAAACGGTCCAGTAACCCCACCAGTACCGCTTCATCCTTCACCTCCGCCGCGCGCGCCATCTCGTCCGGCAGACAAATCCGCCCCGCCTTGTCCAAAGTCACCTGCACGGATTCACTCCCGATAAACCGTTTCAGCACCACTTTGTTTGGTTCTCCATTGGGCATCGCGTCGATGTCTGCCTTCATTTTAGCCATCTGCTCCGGCGGCAACACCCGCAGGCACGTCCCCGCCTGGTGCTTCGGCCAGACAATCAGCGTCAGTTCCGTGCCCTCCCGTTCGGGTCGCCACTTGGCCGGAATTTGGACGCGGCGCTTCTCATCCACGCCATGTCGATAGCATGAATTATAATAAGTTGGCTCATTTGAACGCACCGCACTCATTATTCACAAAAGCAAACAGAAAACGGGTTCTTCACCCACAACGCTACATTCTTACCCACTTTGCCCCACTTCGTCAACAAAAAAATCGTTTCTCGCGAACTTGGGGGCGCCGTACAAAAATCTTTGCTATGCAAAGGGCGTTATGGCGTCTGGCGTGTTGATTGAGACGGTGTTTCTAGAACTGGTCCTGTCTTCGGCTGGCTTGGATGCAGCGCAGGGCCAGGACGTTCTCCGCCCCTGGTTTTGACCAGAACATGCCCGATTGTTTGCAGCGCGCGTTGATAATGGCTTGGCAGCGTCGAGCCTCGGCACCCGTTGCCTCATGGAAAAAAGACACCGGCGGGTTCTGAGTAAGCCGGTCATTTGAGACCCATGTTTTTGTTCCCCGCAGTTAATATATTTTTGAGGTTTGGCTGGCGAGATAAAACGAGCAAGGGG
>JBKQUF010000285.1:0-5391 GCA_052140285.1 Limisphaerales bacterium
GGATGTTTTCCTGTCCCAACAGCATCATGCACAGCCGGTCAATCCCAATTCCAATGCCACCCGCCGGCGGCATTCCATGCTCCAACGCCGCCAGAAAATCCTCGTCCAATTTCTGTTGCTCGCCCCCCGCCTGATGCTCCAGCCGTTCGCGCTGTTCGATGGGATCGTTTTGCTCGGTATAACCCGGGGAAATCTCCTGGCCATTGATGCAACACTCGAAGACCTCGACGGTCGTTGGATCATCGGGGGACAGTTTAGCTAGCGGAACCAATTCCTTCGGCAGATGCGTGACAAACGTCGGCTGTATCAACGTCGGCTCAATCAGTTTTTCAAAAACCGCGCCGGTGACTTCAAAGTCAGCGTAATCTTTGGTGATTTCCGCGCCCAGATCGTGCGCGCGCTGACGCCGTTGCTCCGGCGAAACTTCAAACCAATCATCGCCCGCGACAGCGCGGACAAGGCTTTTGTATTTCACGCGACGCCACGGCGGGGTGAGATTAATAACTCGTTCTTTCCGCAAATCATCAAGCATATCACGGAGTGCTTCGAGGCGTGTCAAAAAAATTGTCTTCGGGTCAGTATCTCTTGACCCAACCACGACATATTTCATTATGAAGTCGTGGAAAATTTGTAGATTGAGGTTCGCCAAATGTCCATAGGCGATTTCCGCTCGATCACATTGGCGTTCATTCTGCTGATAGGGAATATTAAATTCAGAAAAACATACTCGCAAGTTCTCCAGTTCTCCGCTGAAATGGCGTTCAAAGTCCTCAGGCGTATTCTGTTTGCTCAACAATTCGGCTGCTTGATGAATGGTTGAATCCGTTTCAAGTTTACGCGGATGATTGATGATCAGCGTTCCCAAAACTTTTTGTGCCACATGACAAATCATGCCTTGCACCAATTCTATCATGCTCTCGTAACCGCCGTAAGCCTGGTACGCTTCGAGCATGGTGAACTCAGGATTGTGTTTGCGCGACAGCCCTTCGTTACGGAAGTTGCGGCCAATCTCGAATACTTTGTCCATGCCGCCAACCAGCAGCCGTTTCAGGTAAAGCTCCAACGCGATGCGCAGGTAAAAATCGCAATTCAACGCGTTGTGATGCGTCTTGAACGGTTGCGCCGCCGCGCCGCCGGGAATCGCCTGCATCATCGGCGTCTCCACTTCCACATAACCGCGCTCATGCAAAAAGTTCCGGATTTCGCGGATGATTTCGCTGCGCTTGAGGAAAATGTCTTTGACGCCGGGATTCGCCATCAGGTCCAGGTAACGCTGGCGATAGCGGGTTTCCGTATCGGCGAGGCCATGCCATTTTTCCGGCGGCGGCCGCAACGCCTTGGCGAGGATCACAAACGAGTCGAGCTTGATGGAAATCTCGCCGGTCTTGGTGGTGAACAATTTTCCGCGCGCGCCGATGAAATCGCCCAGGTCGAGATGCGAGAAAATCTCCCAACTGCCCGGCGCGGTTTCTTCGAGATGATTTTTCTGCGCGTAAATCTGGAGCCGCCCGCTCTGGTCGCGCACGTCAATAAACATGGATTTGCCCATTTCGCGGTGCGCGGTGATGCGTCCCGCCACGGCCACCTCCCGGCCTTCCACGTAAGGCTCGCGGGCGCGCTGGCAGGTTTCGGTCGGGGCAAATTTGTTTTTGAAGGGGTCAATGCCCCGGGCGCGCAGGGCCGCCAGTTTGGCGCGGCGCTGTTCAATGAGTGAATTCGTTTCGTCCATCAGAGTCGGCGGAGTAAACCAGAAAAAGCCCGATTTGGCACGCAAACAATTGCAAACAATTGCGAAAAACCGGCCGCGTGGCGCACTTGCCGTTGCTCCGGTAGCGCAGGTTTCCAAACCGTATCGCCGATTTCCCAATCGGCAGGGCGTCGAACAAGCGCGGCGTTCGCGGGTTTGGAAACCCGCGATACAGCCGACTTGGAAGTCGGCGCTACGGGACGCGGCAGATCCGCCTCTGCCGCGTGGTCATTTCTTTGCAAACACCAGTTTGTCGTTATTCGCGCTGACCTTGATCTTATCGCCGGGCTTGAATTCGCCTTCGAGCAAACGCATTGAGAGCGGGTTGAGCAACTGCTCCTGCACCGCGCGTTTGAGCGGACGCGCCCCGAATTGCGGATCATACCCCTCCCGCGCCAGCAATTTTTTCGCGCCGGCATCCACGCTCAACGTCAGGTTTTGCTGCGCCAGCCGTTTCTCCAGGTGCGCGATCTGGATTTCCACGATCTTCGACAATTCTTCCTCGTCCAAACTCTGAAAAATGATGGTGTCGTCCACGCGATTCAGGAATTCGGGCCGGAAATGTTTCCTTAACTCGCCCTTCACCCGGTCTTCCATCGTCATTTTGGCGCTGGCGGAATTTTTTCCTTCCATGAAATATTCCTGGATGATGGGCGAGCCGAGGTTGCTGGTCATGATGACGATGGTGTTCTTGAAATCCACGGTGCGGCCCTGTCCGTCGGTGAGCCGGCCATCGTCGAGCACTTGCAACAGGACATTGAAGACATCCGGGTGCGCCTTCTCAATTTCATCAAAGAGCACCACGGAATAGGGCCGCCGCCGGACGGCCTCGCTCAACTGGCCGCCCTCCTCGTAACCGACATAACCGGGCGGCGCGCCGATCAGGCGTTGCACGGAGAATTTTTCCATGTACTCGCTCATGTCGAGGCGCACCATCGCGTTTTCGTCGTCAAAAAGAAATTCGGCCAGGGCGCGGGCGGTTTCGGTTTTGCCCACACCGGTCGGTCCGAGGAAAATGAATGAACCGATGGGCCGGTTCGGGTCCTGCAGCCCGCTGCGCGCGCGGCGCACGGCATCCGAGACGGCTTTCAGCGCTTCCTTTTGCCCGATCACGCGTTGCGCCAGCCGTTCCTCCATTTTCACCAGCTTCTGCCGCTCGCCCTCCAGCATTCGCGAGACGGGGATATGCGTCCAGGCCGCCACCACCCGCGCGATGTCTTCGTCTGTCACTTCCTGGCGCAACAGGGACGTTCGCGTGGTCTTCACTGATTGTTTCTCGATGGCGGCGAGCTTCTTTTCCAAGTCGGGGATTTTGCCGTACTGGATTTGCGCGGCGAGGTTCAGGTCGCCTTTCCGTTGGGCCTGTTCCAATTCCAGTTTTGCCTGTTCCAATTGCGATTGCACCACGCTGACGGCATTGACCGCCGTTTTTTCGTTCTGCCATTGCGCGGTCAGCGCCCGGGCTTTTTCCTTGAGGTCGGCCAGTTCGCGATCAAGCAATTTGAGGCGTTCCTTGCTGGCCGCGTCTTTTTCCTTCGCCAGCGAAGCGCGCTCGATTTCCAATTGCAAAATCTGCCGGTCCAATTGATCGAGTTCGGTCGGCTTGGAATCCAATTCCATTTTGATTCGCGAGGCCGCCTCGTCCACCAGGTCAATCGCCTTGTCCGGCAAAAACCGGTCGGTGATATAGCGATGCGAGAGGGTGGCCGCGGCCACCAGCGCGGAATCTTGGATGCGCACGCCGTGATGGACTTCGTAACGCTCCTTCAATCCGCGCAAAATCGCAATGGTCGCCTCCACCGTCGGCTCCGCCACGATCACCGGCTGGAACCGCCGCTCCAGGGCGGGGTCCTTTTCAATATGCTTGCGGTATTCGTCCAGAGTCGTCGCGCCGATGCAACGCAATTCGCCGCGCGCGAGTTGAGGCTTCATGATGTTCGCGGCGTCGGTGGCGCCTTCCGCCGCGCCCGCGCCCACGATCGTGTGCAATTCATCGATGAACAGGATGACTTTGCCCTGGCTGGCGACGATTTCCTTCAGAAACGCCTTGAGGCGGTCCTCGAATTCTCCGCGGTACTTGGCCCCGGCAATCATCGCGCCGAGGTCCATCGCCACCAACTGCTTGTTCTTGAGCGATACCGGCACGTCGCCGCTCACGATGCGCCGCGCCAGCCCCTCGGCAATCGCCGTTTTGCCCACGCCGGGTTCGCCGATGAGCACCGGGTTGTTCTTGGTCCGGCGCGTGAGCACCTGCATGACCCGGCGGATTTCCTCGTCGCGCCCGATGACCGGGTCAATCTTGCCCTGCCGCGCCAGGGCCGTGAGGTCCCGGCCATATTTTTCCAACGCCTGGAACTTGGCTTCCGGGTTCTCATCGGTCACCCGCTGGTTCCCGCGCAATTCAGCCAGCGTTTTCAACACCGCATCACGTTTCAGCCCGTGCTTCGCAAAAATTTTCTTCAACGACGTTCCGCCACCGTCCAGAAGGCCCAGCAAGAGGTGCTCGGTGCTGACATAATCGTCCTTGAGTTTGGTCGCCTCGGTTTGCGCGGCTTCCAGCGATTTGCGGAGATCGCTGCCGGCATAGACCTCGCCGCCGCCCTGGACCTTGTGTCGCCGCGCGAGTTCCGCCTCCAAATCCGGCTTCAGCCGCGCGACCGGCACGCCAATGCGTTCGAGCAAATCCGGGATGAGACTCTCCGGCTGCGCGATCAGCGCGAGCGCCAGGTGTTCGCCGTCCATCTCCTGGTGTGAGTATTCACGAGCCAATTGTTGCGCCGCCTGCAGCGCTTCCTGGGATTTCAACGTGAGCTTTTCAGGTTGCATGGGTTGAATTTAGCGTAAACCGGCCAAGGCGCAACGACGGGAAAATGCGCGGCCAACGCGGCTTCGCGTCTCGGTTCTCTTATTTATTTTACGAAACTGCCGTCATCACGTAGAGTTTTGGCATGAAGAAAGAGTTCGTCTTTGAAGTGGAACAAGATGGCGAAATGCTCGTCGCCACCTGCCATGAGCCGGAAATGGCCACCCAAGGCAACACCCTTGACGAACTTCTGGCCATGATTCGAGATTTGGTTCAGTGCCGGTTCGATGAAAACGATGAGCGGTTGCGCTGGCCGATTCGTTTGCACTTTTTGCAAGACCCGGTGCTGATGGCGCAAATGGCGTGAAACTGCCCCGCGATCTTTCCGGTGATGAAGTCTGCCGCGCCCTGAAAAGGCTTGGCTTTGATTTTGTGCGCCAGACCGGTTCGCATTGTCATTATACCAAAAATGGATTGCATCCCTGCGTGCCGATGCACCGTGAAATCAAACCCAAAACATTGCAATCCATATTGAAACAAGCAAACATCACCGCGAACGAATTGCTCGAAAACCTTTGATGATCGTCGCCTCAAATTTTCATTCGCCGTTGGCTCCCGGCTCCCTTTGCCTTTGCGTTGGACAAATTTCGGTTGGGTTGCGCATCAAGAAAATCTGCGCGTGATTCGCGTTTTGACTTATACGGGAAAAGGGCGCAACATTTAAACATGAGCGGCAAGAACCATTTGCCCGATGTTTTCTCGCAACATCCGCAGGTGATGAGCGGCGCGCTGGTGTTCAAAGGCACGCGCGTGCCGGTGCAGACTTTTTTTGATCACCTTG
>JBKQUF010000286.1:0-2866 GCA_052140285.1 Limisphaerales bacterium
CCGTAACCTGCACGCTTACCCGCACAGCTTCTGCAAAGCTGCTTGGCGTCAGCCGCGCGACCCTTTGGCGGATGACCAAAGCCGGATTGCTACAAAAGATTGAAGTGCTGCCCGGTAGCTTCCGACTTCGCCGCGCCGATCTGGAAGCCATCGCCGCCGGCCAGAGAAATGTTGGCTCTTCCTAACGCGGATTCACGGCGTCATGCGACCGTTGAACAAAATCGTTTTTCGGCAACCGACGATCTGCAAATTCACAAAGACTATACCTCAAAATCGAGGGATGACGTTCGCTTGCACCGTGTGTTTGGAAATGTGTTTGTGGATGTGTTTGTTTTTGCTCGCCACATTTCAGGGAGTTCGCCTTGTCTCATAAAAATGACTCCAAACGCAGAAAACTCATAAAACCAAACAAAAACGGCCCTGAAACGTGAGTCTCAGAGCCGGAAATTGGTTGCGGGGGCTGGATTTGAACCAACGACCTTCAGGTTATGAGCCTGACGAGCTACCGGGCTGCTCCACCCCGCGATCAAGTGGAGGCTCATTATGACACCAAATTCGCCTCACGCAAGTTTTATTAAAATGGATGTTATTAAAATGGGCATACCCCGTCGCGCGCCCAATAATATCCCAATTTCACGTATTCGAGATAAATCCGTTTGATCACCTTCCCGCGCGAACCTTCAGTCCAAGTGGATGCATAGGACACGGGCCGTGAGAAAAATGTCATATCCGGCGCGTAATGCTCAAAGCACTTCAACGCGCGCCGCGAGTGATACCAGGAGGTCACAATGATTGCGCTCCGGGCATTCTCCTCTTTGAGCAGTTGGAGCGAATACAGCGCGTTTTCCTTGGTGGTGCGGGAGTTTCCTTCCAATCGAATCGCGCTGCGCGGCACGCCGTCCCGGATCATGATCAGCCGGTACATCTCATCGTCCCCCTCCCCGCTGACGATGATTTTCGGCGCCAGATGCTCTTTAAACAGCGTCGCCGCATATTCCGGACGGTCGCCGGACGCTCCGCCCAGGACAATGATTGCGTCCGCACTCACCGGCCCGCTGTCGATGCACAGAAATTCCCACGGAAAAACAACCGCCGCCGCCACGAGGAGAAACAGGAGAATTCCCGCTGCGAGCGCGCTCTTTAATATCCATTTTCGTTTTCGAGTCACCGGGCTGAACATCGCAATTAACCTCACGGCTGTCGAACCGATTTCGCGCCCCCCAAGGCGTGGGCGCATCTTGACACTGTCCCCCGTAGCGCAGGTTTCCAAACCTGCCGTATCGCCGATTTCCGAATCGGCAGCGCTTCAAAACGCGGGTGCCCATTGCTTATTTCCAGGCTTGCGGATTGGGAAATCCGCGATACAGCCGACTTGGAAGTCGGCGCTACGGGGGCAGTACGCGGATGCGACCCCAAGGCGTGATTGCCTAAATCACCGCGCCAGAGCATCCTTTGAGCATGACACGTCTTGATCAGGCCATGGTGGAGCGCGGCCTTTGCCCAAGCCGCGAACGCGCCAAGCGCTCGATTCTCGCCGGCCAGGTCCGTGTCAACGGCCAGGTCGCACAAAAACCCAGCGATAATGTGGCCGCTCAGGACGAGATCGCCCTCGCGGCCCCGGAAAAATTCGTCAGCCGCGGCGGTTTCAAGCTTGAACACGCGCTCAAGCATTTTCAACTGGACGCCGCCGGCCTCGTTGCCATTGACCTCGGCGCCTCCACCGGCGGTTTTACCGATTGCCTGTTGCAAGCCAGCGCAGAGAGGGTTTTTGCGGTCGATGTGGGCCGGGGCCAGCTTGCCTGGAAATTGCGCAATGATCCGCGTGTCGCGGTCATGGAAAAGACCAATGCCCGGCACCTCACCCCGGCGCAATTTCCCAATCCATTCGATTTGGCGGTCATTGATTGTTCATTTATTTCGCTGCGGAAAATCCTCCCGGCGGCCGTGCCGTTATTAAAAGCGCGCGGCAAAATCGTTGCGCTGATCAAGCCGCAATTCGAGGCCGGCAAGGCGGAGGCCGACAAGGGACGGGGCGTCATCAGCGATCCGGCGATTCACGAACGGGTATTGAGCGAACTGCGCGATTTTGTTTCCACGCAGGCTGGTCTTTGCTGGCGCGGTGTGGTTGAATCACCACTGCTCGGCCCGGCCGGCAATAAAGAATTTTTGACACTCATTGAAAAAATCGGCTGACAAAATCAAGACTGTTGGTCTCATCGGCAACCTGGACAAGCCGGATTGCGCCGGCATCATCCGCCGGGCGACCCGCCTGATCCAGCGCGCCAGACGAAAGGCGGTGGTGGACGGCGACCCCGCCGCTCTGGCCCGCCAATCAGACCTGCTCCTGGTGTTTGGCGGCGACGGCACGATGCTCCGCGCGGCTCGCGACATTGCCGGTTCCAACACTCCGATGCTCGGCGTCAACATCGGCAGCCTGGGTTTTCTCACCGCTGTTCCTTCCCGCGACCTGGCGCGCGCGCTCCAGCATCTCTGGCTCGGCGAATTCACCTTTGAAACGCGCGCCATGATTGAAGTCACCGGCATTTGCAGCGGCAAACCCGTCCGCGAAGCCGCGCTCAACGACATCGTCATCAGCCGTGGCGCCTTGTCCCGGCTGATCGCCCTCGACGTCAGCGCCGACGGCGAAATCATCACGAATTATCGCTGCGATGGCCTCATCATCAGTTCGCCCACCGGTTCCACGGCGTACTCGCTGGCGGCGGGCGGCGCGGTGGTATTACCCTCGGCGGAAGTCTTTGCGCTCACGCCCATCTGTCCGCACGCGCTGTCCAACCGCTCCATTATTTTGCCGTTGAAATCGGTCATCAAGGTCAGGGCCGCCAGCCCCCGGCCCGCCACGTTGTTG
>JBKQUF010000287.1:0-13872 GCA_052140285.1 Limisphaerales bacterium
CCCCTTGCTCGTTTTATCTCGCCAGCCAAACCTCAAAAATATATTAACTGCGGGGAACAAAAACATGGGTCTCAAATGACCGGCTTACTCAGAACCCGCCGGTGTCTTTTTTCCATGAGGCAACGGGACGGCTTCACCATGAAACCACAAATTCATACCAATCCGCGCCGCCAAAAGGGCCGTCGTCAACTTTAATGGACAGGGTTTCCTGATTGGCGGGCTTCGGCAACTCCATGATGGAGATGGTTCCGCGGCCAACGACTTTGGTGAGTTTGATCTTTTCCAGGTTGCGCTGGTTGAATACCCGGCTCAGGGAATACGGCGCGCTCGTGTTCTGGTTCCATTCGGGATTCCATTTTTTGCCATTGACGGTGATTTGGTTGGGAAGCTGCCATTCCTGGTGCTCGATCCAGAGTTTTTTGCCGTTCAACTTGATGATGTCGGTTCCGTCAACGTAGGCTTTGAATGTCAACTTTCCATGTGTGCCGAAGGCGTAAAGGGCGCTCGCGCCGATTCCCGCCATGAGCAACAGGCACAGTCCAACAATCGCCACCTTTCGCAGGGTGGATACTTTGAGATTAAGCTGGATGATGGGTTCGCCGGGAGGGGCCACCGATGGCGGCACGACGACGGGTTTTTGACAGACCGGACAATTGATTTGTTTTCCCGAATAGCCGGTGTCGCACTGGATTTGCCGTCCGCATTGCGGGCAGGAGAAATTGAATTCAGCCATAGACGCGATACTGAGACACTTGGGGTATAAACCGGAGTTTAATTTTTCGAGGAGTAGCATGTTTTGATTGTTCCAATTTGTCCAGAAGATTTCGTAATGGGATATGGCGGGGGGCGCGCTTCGATTTTTGGGCGATGGAAGCGCGGAAAGCGCAAACTTGTCGGTGAATACTTGCCGCCGGTTTCATTAAATGAATAGAATCCGGCGGATTCATGAACGAAACAGGCCGCGCATCCGAATGGTTCACTCCGATACGGTCCGGCTTTTTGCTGGCGCTGATGGTTGGCGCGGCTTTCCCCGGAGTCGTTTGCGGATTGGAAACCTTTGTGATTCGCGATTACGGGTTCTTTGCGTATCCGTTGGCGCACCTTCAAAAGCAATTTTTTTGGCATGGCGAATTGCCATTTTGGGACCCGTACAATTATTGCGGCGCGCCGTTCCTGGCGCAATGGAACACGATGCCGCTCTATCCGCCGGCGTTGATCTATCTGCTCCTGCCGCTGAATTGGTCGCTCAGCTTTTTCTGCCTGCTGCACTTGTGGTTCGGTGGACTGGGAATGTACTTTTTGGCGCGCCGGTGGACGGGGAATAATTTTGCCGCGACCTTTGCCGGAACGGTCTTTTCGTTCAACGGCATTTCGTTGAGTTTGCTGATGTGGCCGAGCCACACCGCGACGTATGCGTGGATGCCCTGGGTGGTGCTGGCGGTGGAAGGGGCCTGGAGCGGGGGAGGAAAAAAGTTTTTTCTGGCCGCGGTAGCCGGGGCGATGCAAATGCTGGCCGGCGGCCCGGAAATTATCTTCTTCACCTGGGTCATCCTGCTTGTTTTATGGGCGCAACAATTGATAACAGGACAACTGCCGCGAGCGCAGGTGGCTTGGCGATTTCCGCTGGTTGGCGCGCTGGTCTTCGCGCTCGCCGCGGCGCAATTGCTGCCGTTTCTCGATTTGGTTGCGCACTCGGAGCGCCATGACAGTTATGCCGATTTGCGCTGGTCCATGCCGGCTTCGGGTTGGGCAAATTACCTGGTGCCGATGTTCGATGGCAACACCTGGAACATGGGCGGAGTGTTCTTCCAATACGGGCAATTATGGACTTCGTCGTACTATCTCGGTATCGGCGCGGTGTGGCTGGCTTTGGCGGGAGCGTTTTGGTCTGTCAAAAACTCCGGACTGGCGGGAGCGGCCATTAGCCGGGTGCGGTTGCTCGTGGCGTTGGGAATCGTCGCCTTCATTTTTGCGCTCGGCGAAAATACCTTTGTATATCCGGCCCTGCGAAAAATTCTTCCAGCGCTCAGCCTGGTCACATATCCGGTCAAGTATGTGGTGCTGATAACATTTATCATCCCGATATTGGCGGCATATGCGTTAACGCGAATTGGCAATGGCGGACAAAGAAACCGGCGAATGTTGGTTTTGGTCGGAGTGGTTCTTTTGGCGTTGATCGGCGGGATTCTCTTTTGGTCGGTGCGATTCCCGATGTCCGGGGACAATACGCGCGCGACGGTCTTGAATGGTTTAAGCCGGGGTGCTTTTCTGCTGGGGGCGGGAGCGATTCTTCTTTTTTTCATGGGCAAGAGCGCAAACATTTTCCAAATTGCAGCATCATTGCTGTTGGTCTTTTGCGCCTGGCTTGACGTTCTGACTCATGAGCCGTGGCAAAATCCAACGGTGCCGCCGACGGTGTATCAAGTGAATTTATCGCGGGAGAAGCTGGCGATGAATCCCCAACCCGAGTTGGGAAAATCGCGGGCGATGATGTCGTCGCCGGCGTTCTTTCGATTCATCCATTCGGCGGTGCCGGATTCGAAGAACAATTTTCTGGTGGGCCGATTGGCTTATGGCGCCAACGCCAATCTGCTCGATAGCGTGCCGAAGGTGGACGGCTTTTTCTCGCTCATTCCGCGGGAGAGCGATGACTTTCAATCGTTGCTTTACAGCGCGACCAACGCCGATTACCCGGCGCTGGAGGATCTCATGGGGGTGTCCCAAATCACCGCGCCGGACCAGATTTATCACTGGCAATCGCGGATAAATTTTATGCCGCTGATTACCGCCGGTCAGAGTCCTGTCTTTCTCGATGATGCCGATACGCTCCGTGCCTTGTCGCAGCCCGGGTTTAATCCGCGAACGGTGGTTTTGCTGCCGCTGGCAGTAAAGCCATTCGTGACGGTTACGAACCAGACGGATGCGCGAATTGTGTCGTCAGATTTTCAGACGCAAAGCGTCGATGCGGAGATCGAGGCCGCCCAACCGTTGTTGGTCGTCATTTCGCAGACGTACTATCACGATTGGCGGGCGTTGGTGGATGGCTCTCCGGTGCCGTTGCTGCGGGCGAACGATGCGTTTCAAGCGGTCCAGGTGCCGGCAGGAAAGCATCAGCTTCGGTTGGTTTATGTGGACCGGGCATTCCAAATTGGAGCGGCGATCTCGATTCTTGGGTGGTTGGTTTGTTTGGTTCCTCTTTTTGATCTCTTGATCAGGAGAAAATCAAACTGCGCCGATTAAAAATGATATTATCATGATCCTGGAAACCTGGAATCTTTAGCTACCGGTGATCCGGATCAAGCTCCTTAATTCTCGACTGGAGTTGCGCGATGCTATGCGTGGCGACACTTTCCATCGAGATGCCGGTTTCGTCACAAAGACGGGCAACGTACCAGAGAATGTCAGCCATGGTGTCTTTAACTTCTTCGCTTTTTTCCGGTGTCAGGCTCAATTGACCGGATTCAAATGCCGCGGCCAATAGTGAGCCGAGTTGCCCGCGTCCTGTTGCAAGCCCGTAACCGGAAAATCAATCCGATCCCGATTGTTCCGCAACGATACCGGGACTTGTGCGGCAATTGTTTGGTATTCTGTGAACGTCTTCATAATTAAGTCACGACGCGGTCCGGGGCAATGGCCGCGGCTTTTGAGTTAAGGGCGTCCAGATTTTCGAGGCAGAAACGGGACCATGATTCGTAGGCGTCCGGATTTTTTACAGCTTCGCTCATCGGGATAAACTCGGGGTTTACAATACCGCTACGCCGGTTGGCGAGCGATTCGTCAGTGACATATACGATATGCACCACTCCCAAATGCACAAACCCGACTTCGGTGCTATCGTCGTTGATGACGGCAACGGCCATTTCTCTGGTAACATCGATGGACACTTCTTCCATCAGTTCGCGCCGCATCGCTTCGTGGTATCCCAGCCGGGTGGAAAAGAGGCCGTTATCTTCCTCCGAAATGTGGCCGCCGACCCCCACTGAATACAGCCCGTGCAAGCGGGTTTCCTGGCCGCCCTTTCCGCGGCGGTAGCGCAATATCTTATCGCCACAGATGATCAGGACGTAGGGAATGAGCTGCTTGTAACGTTTGTCCTGCTCGGCTTCACTCCTGTTCAGGTAAATGATATTGGCATGGGAGGTCAAGATGGGGAGGTATTTTTCGACTTCGAAACTTATGCCCTGGAAAACCCCCGCTTTTTCAAATAGATCTCGTTCGAAACAAAGGACTCTTTCTTCGGTTGGCATGCGGTCTTTCTATTTTTTAATTTAATATTGATGACGCGATTGGTTTCAACGAGAGAAAATTATTCTTTGTTGTTCGCAAATTATTAACATTCTGTGTGAACAAACCACGGATGAACAAGGATTTGTTTGGACACGCAGGTTGGCCGCCCAACCTCAGAGGATTGCAACAGATGAATGATGGCGCAAGGGCGCTCGAAAGCCCGGCAGGATGTGGCAGGTTTGGGGAAGCAGCGGAGTTTCATGTCACCACAAATAATTTGCAAAATTCCGAAAGTTATTCTCGACAAAAAAAAATTCTGATTTCAAATAGAGCCAGTCAAATGGCCAAAATTAAACGCATTGGGATTTTGACGGCCGGCGGCGACAGCCCCGGCCTCAACGCCGCCATCCGCGGCGTCGGAAAAACCGCCCTCGGATTTTACGGCATCGAGATCATCGGCTTCCGCGATGGTTTCCGCGGCATTGTCGAAAATCGGCGGATCAAGCTCGATAAACATGCCCTGGCGGGAATCCTCACCGTGGGCGGCACCATCCTGGGGACCAGCCGTGACAAACCGCACCGGATGTTGATCGACGGCAAAACGCGTGACATGACCAAGGTCATCCTGGAAAATTACGAGAAGCTGGGGTTGGGCGCGCTGGTGTGCCTGGGTGGGGGCGGCACCCAAAAGAACGCGCTGAATCTTACCGAAGCCGGCCTGAATGTCATCACCTTGCCCAAGACCATTGATAATGACGTGGTCATGACGGACGCGACGTTTGGTTTTGCCACGGCCCTGGATATCGCCACCGATGCGATTGACCGGCTGCACAGCACCGCGCACAGCCATCATCGAATCATCGTCGCCGAGCTGATGGGGCATCGCGCGGGTTGGCTGACGCTGGGCGCCGGGATCGCCGGCGGCGCGGACGTGATTTTGATTCCGGAAATTCCCTATGACGTCGGCAAGATTGCCGAAGCGATTGGGCGGCGCAGCAAGCGCGGGACGAATTTCAGCATCGTGGCGGTGGCGGAAGGCGCCATGAGCATCGATGACGCGCGGGCTTTCAAGGCAGCCGAGGCGAAGCGCGAACGGGCGCGGACGCTGCATGACAAGAAGGAAGCGAAGATGGAATTGGCAGGGCTGGAGGCGCGGCATACCGGCAATACGCTCCGGCTGGCGCGGCAATTGGAAGAGTTGACGCATTTGGAATCGCGCGTGACGATTTTGGGCTACGTGCAGCGCGGCGGCACTCCGTCGGCGGCGGACCGCTTGCTGGCGACCCGGTTGGGGGGCGCCTGCGCGGACCTGATTCATGACGGCGTATTCGGCGTGATGGTCGCGGCGCGAGGAGATGGCACCGAGCCGGTGCCGTTGGAAAAAGTGGCGGGGAAACGAAAGATTGTTCCGCTGGACCATCCGTGGATTCAAACGGCGCGGCACGTGGGGACAAGTCTGGGGGACTGAAATTGAAAAATCGTAGGAGCCGACGTGAGGAGGCTCAAAGATAAAAGCGGTTGGCTCCTGTGAACCAACCGCCGGCGGTTAATCAATCAAAGCCGGATCAGAAGTTCTTCGCGATGGCGTTCCAATCTATGACATTCCAAATGGTCTTGAGATAGGCCGCGCGTTTGTTTTGGTGCTTGAGGTAATAGGCGTGTTCCCAAACATCAATGCCAAAGACGGGCTTGCCTTCGCAACCGGCGATGGCCTTGCCCATGAGCGGATTGTCCTGGTTGGCGGTGGAGCAAATCTCCAATTTGCCGCCGTGGGAAACGAGCCAGGCCCAACCGCTGCCGAAACGGCCCAGGCCGGCGGCTTCAAATTTTTCCTTGAACGCATCGAAGCTGCCGAAGGCGGTGTTGATGGCGGTGCCGAGATTGCCGGAGGGCGCGCCGCCGCCGTTGCCGGAAAGAATTTTCCAGAAAAATGAATGGTTCCAATGGCCGCCGCCGTTGTTGCGCACCGGCCCCCGGAGGTTGTCCGGGACGGAGGCCAGATCGCCGATCAGCGCGTCGAGCGATTTGCTTTCCAGCGGCGTGCCGGCAACGGCCTTGTTGAGATTATCCACGTAGGCTTTATGATGGCCGCCGTGATGGATTTCCATCGTCAATTTGTCAATGTGCGGCTCCAATGAATCGGAGGGGTAGGGTAACGGAGGTAATTCGTATGCCATAATTATTATTCCTTTCGTTTTGCAATGTTTAATTGTCGGATGCCAAATTGCGCTGCCTTGGGGTAAAAATCAAGCGGATGTTTTGAGACGAATTACATCTCGAAGCACGGCAACCATTTTTTTCAACTGAGCCGGGGTGGTGCAATACGGCGGCATCAATACAATTACATTGCCAATGGGGCGGGTCAGGACGCCCCGGGCGGCCATAGCTTCGCAGACACGAATACCGGCGCGGTCGCGCAAATCGAACGGCTCGCGCGTTCGCCAATCCTTGACCAATTCGATCCCGGCCACGAGGCCGACCTGGCGGACATCCCCGACCTTCGGCAGCGACCAGAGTGATTTCAATTCCTCGCGTAAATGAGATTCTAATTTCTTTCGCGCCTGGGCGGAGGCTTTGCTTTGCAACATTTCAAGGCTGGCGAGCGCGGAGGCGGCACCGAGTTGGTTGGCCGTGTAGCTGTGGCCGTGAAAGAAGGTCTTGAATTCCTGGTATTCGCCGAGAAAGGCGTCAAAGATTTTTTGACTGGCCAGGGTTGCCGCCATGGGCAGATAACCGCCGGTCAAGCCTTTGGCGAGGCACAGGAAGTCTGGCTGCACGCTTTCCCGGTGGCAGGCAAAGAGGCTGCCCGTGCGCCCAAAACCGGTCATCACCTCATCGGCGATCAAGAGGGCGCCATGTGTGCGCGCGATCGCCGCGGCTTGTTTCAACCAGCCATCCGGCTGTGGAACCATTCCCGCCGCGCCCTGAATGAGCGGCTCGAAAACAAACGCGGAATAGGAGCGTCCTTTTTTTTTCCGCGCGGCAAACTTTTGTTCGACTTTGTCGATGCACTCCCATTGGCACTTCCGGTAATTGCGCGCGTCGTCCCGCTCTGGCTTCGCCCGGTTGAAAGGACAGCGGTAACAATAGGGCGACATGACGCTGTCCGAGGGAAACAAGAGTTTGGAGAAGGCTTTATGGAACAAATCGATATGGCCGAGAGAGACGGCCCCGACGGTGTCGCCGTGGTAGGCTCCTTGGAGGGACAGGAATTTTGGCTGCGCGGCCTTTTTCGCGCGCTTGGAAAATTCAAAAGCAAGTTTGAGCGCCACTTCGAGCGCGGTGGAACCGTCATCGCTGAAGAAGACCTTGTTGAGGAGCGGTGGTTGGGTTTCAGGTTTTGGGTTGGCGACGGTTACGAGCTTTTTAGCCAAAAGACTGGCGGGTTCATTGGCCAGCCCAAGCGCGGACGAATGGGCGATTTTCTTCAACTGGCGCGTGATGGCCCCGTTGATTTTGGGATGGTTATGGCCGTGCAGATTGGTCCAAATGGAGGCGTTGGCATCAAGATACTGACGCCCGCGAACATCGCGGAGGACCGCACCTTGACCGGATTGGATGACAATCGGCTCGCGCTTGAGCCAATCGCGCATTTGCGTGAACGGATGCCAGACGAATTGTTGGTCGAGCTTCGCGAGCTTATTCATGCAGAGTTGAGGCCCCCCAACGCCTTCGTCAATTTGGAAACATCATTCACGGTATGGGCGGCGCTCAAGGTGCAGCGCAAACGGGCCTTGCCCCGGGCGACCGTGGGATAACGGATGGCGGGGACAAAGATATTTTGTTCGCGCAAGGCGGCGGAGGCCGCCAGAGCCTTGTCTTCGCCCCCAAGAATGATCGGGACAATCGCTCCGGGGAATTTTGAGTTTGGGAGGTTGAGTTCGGCAGCCAGTTGGCCGACGAGTTGGCCCAGAACATTACGGCGCTGGTCGCCTTCGATGGATTGGAGCAATTGCAGCGCCGCGGTGGCAGCGGCGGCCGAGGCGGGGGGCGGGGCGGTGGAGAAAATGAAACTGCGGGCGCGGTTGACCAGAAGATCAATGAGCGCGCGCGAACCGCAAATATATCCGCCGCTGGACCCGAGGGCTTTTCCCAGCGTACCCAGGTGGATTTCGATTCTGTCGCCGAGGCCCAGTTCGTCCGCCAGCCCGCGGCCTTGATGGCCGATGATTCCGGTGGCGTGGGCTTCATCGACCATGAGCCAGGCACCGAAATCGTCTTTCAGTTCCACGATCTGACGAAGCGGGGCGGCGTCGCCATCCATGGAAAAGATGGATTCAGTGACCACGAGCGCCCGGGCGCCCGATTGTGATTTAGCCCAGGTCAATTTATCACGAAGGTCTTCCAAATCGTTATGCGCGAACACGCGAATTTTTGCACCGCTTAGCCGGGCGGCATCGACGATGGAAGCGTGGACGAGTTTGTCCAGGACGACGATGTCGTCCTTGCCGGTGAGGGCGCAAATGGTTCCGAGCGCGGCGGCGTATCCGGTCGAAAAGGTGAGCGCGGCTTCCGTGTTTTTAAACCGGGCCAGGCCCTCTTCAAGCTCATGGACGGGCGCGATGGAGCCGCAAATGAGGCGGGACGCCCCGGCCCCGAAGCCAAATTTTTCAATCGCCTGCCCGGCGGCCGCTTTCAACGCGGGATGGTTGGCGAGTCCGAGATAATCATTGGAGGAAAAATTCAGGAGCGATTGGCTGGAGATTTGGATGTGCGCGGATTGCGGTGAATCGACGCGCTGCAGTTCGCGGAACAGGTTCTGTTCGCGCAGCGCTTGCAGGCGTTGCTTAAGCTCCGAATTGAAATCGTTCACGGGGCGATGGCCCATTGCCCGTCAATCATGCTCGCGGCAACGGTTGACGCATGATGCACCACCGCTTCATAAATGTCTCTCGTTTTTCCCGCCAGCGGGACGGCGATGAGGTCGGCGCGGGCATTTTTGGCCAGTTCGCCGATTTGCCCGGATTGTCCCAAGGCATTGGCCCCGTTGACAGTGGCCATGCGGATAATGGCGCTGGCCGGCAGCCCGGGATTCGTCCGGGTGAGAGCGCGCATTTCCTCGAACAGGTTGAGCGACAGTCGTTCGCGGCCAATCCGGGTAACGGTGGCCAGGCTGTCCGTGGCCACGCAAAGGTTGACTTTGGCGGCGGCCAATTTCTTGAGCGGGAACGGTTCGTGGGCGAAATACTGATGGCTGCGCGGGCAATGAATGACGGTGGTTTTTCGCCGCGCCAGCAGCTTGAAATCGGTTTCAGTGAGGTAATTGGCGTGAACGGCGAGTGTATTTTTGCCGAGCAGACCGGCGGTTTCGAGATGTTTAACCGGCGAACCGAGGCCGCAATCGGCACTGTCGCGGCCGTTTTTATTCAGCCAGTCGAACATTTCGCCGCGCGCACGGGTGAACATTTCAAATTCCTGCTCCGATTCAGCCACGTGGATGGAGATGCTGAGATTATCGTCGCGGGAAACACGTCCGCAAAGACGAAGCAATTCCGGCGAGGTGGAATAGGGGGCGTGCGGCGAGAGGGCGGCGGAGCAGCGGGAATGGTCCAGCGACCTGATTTTTCGCAGAGCGTCGCCCAGAATCCGTTCCGGATCGAGTCTCGAACGGACGCCGGTCATTTCGAGAAAGGAAATAATGCGCAGGGGTGTGGCATCCCAGACTTCCGGCAGCAATTCCGGCGCGGCTTCGATATCCCCGACAGTTGTGGTGCCGCTCTTCAGGAGCATTTTGGCGCCGTTGAGCCAGGAGCGGGCATAATCGGTGTAACTCCATTCCGCCTTGGCGGCCAGCATCTGGGAAATCCAATCGGTGAATCCTTTTGGCGGCGGCCAGAGGCCGGCCATATCGGTGTAATCCAAATGGCAATGGGTGTTGACGAGGCCGGGGAGCAGGACCGTTTCACCAAGGTCCACAATCGATTCCCCGGGGAAGATGGATTTCATGGCCCGGAGCGAGCCGACCCCGTGGATCCGTTGGCCCGAAACGACAACCGCGCCGTTTTCGATGGGCGGCGCGGTGACGGGGAGAACGGTGCGTGCGCGCAGAATCATCAGTCACCGGCTTCGAGTTTGGCTTGTTTTAATTTGGCGGCCACCTTGTGCTTGCGCGCCTTGTTCTTGCTGTGGCGTTTGCGGATTTGTTGCTCAATCTTTTTGCCGACCACGTCGATGGCGGCGTACAGGTCGCTTTCGCGCGCTTCGGCGAACAAATTAGGGCCGCGCATGGCTAATTGAATGGAACAGGAGAATTGCTTTTCCGGGGCGCGCTTATGGTCTTGTTCGAGAGTTACCCGGGCATCGATGGCGCGCCCATCAAGATGATCAAGCTGTTCGAGTTTCTTGACCACGCGGTCCTCGAGCGTCTTGGTCAGGGTCACGTTATGGGTCGAAAGAATCAGTTTCATCACCCTCAAGATGCAATTTGGAGGCATCAAAAGCCAGTTTTTCTTAAGAAAAGTCTTTTACAGCGAAATCCATGCCGAAAATCTTGTCTTTCTTCCAAATTGATATACAGTGACTCGCATGGCACAGGGATTACAACTATCGCAGCGGCTCACCCAATCGCTGGTGCTCGCGCCGCAGTTGCAGCAATCGCTCGCGCTGCTGCAAGCGCCGACGCTTGAACTGAAGGCGTTGGTGGAGCACGAAATGGAGCAAAATCCGGTGTTGGAAGAGGTCGCCGCCAGCGAAATGGAATTGCGCGAGAAGTCTCCGGAGGGCGATGCCGAGTCGCCAGAGAGAGAGGAGCCGGCGGAAATCGCGGATTCCACGGATAATGCTTCAGATGGCGCGGATGACACGGCGTTTGACACCACGGACAGCGCCGGGGACAAGGCCGCCGCCGAACCGGTGGATGATTTTCAGGCGGAGTTCGAAAAATTGGTGCAACTCGACCAGGAATGGCGCGATCATTTCTCCCAGACGAACATTCCCATCCGCCAATCGACGGAGGACGAAGAGAAGCGGCAGTTCATGTTCGATTCGTTGACGGCCGAAACTTCCCTGGCGGAATTTTTGATGGAGCAGGTGCGGGAAGTTGAATTGACGGAGGAGCAGCGCCGGATTGCGGAACTGATCATCGGCAATATCGACGACTACGGCTATCTCAAGGCGAGCATCGAGGAAATTTCCACGGCGAACAATCTGGCGCCGGATAAAATCACCGAAGTGCTGAAAAGCATCCGCACGTTTGACCCGCCGGGCGTCGGGGCGATGGACCTGCGCGAATGTCTTTTGATTCAACTGGAGCGGACCGGACGCCAGGATTCGCTTGAGCACCGCATTGTGCATGACTTCATGGACGCGCTGGGCAAACGGCGCATCCCCGAAATCGCGCGTGGGACGAACCGGACAGTCGAGGAAGTCCAGGAATCGCTAGGGAGAATCGCGCGCCTGGAACCGCGCCCGGGCCGGGCGTTTCTCCCGGACAACGACCATTACGTGTTGCCGGAAGTTTTTGTGCAAAAAAGCGGAGACGATTTTGTGGTCACGACCAACGACGAACAAATTCCCCATTTGCGCATCAGCAACGTTTATAAAGATTTGATGTCCTCCGGCGAGAACAATTCGGAAGTCAAAAGTTATATCCGCGAGAAAATCCGCGCCGGGAAATTCCTCATCAAGAGCCTGCACCAGCGGCAGCAGACGATTTTGAACATCGCGAAGGAGATTGTGAAGCGGCAGCGGGAATTTATGGAGAAGGGGGTGGCGAATTTAAAACCGATGACGATGGCGCAAATCGCCGAGGTGGTGGGGGTGCATGAGACCACCGTAAGCCGCGCGGTTTCCGGCAAATACATGCAAACGCCCCAGGGTGTTTTTGAAATGAAATTTTTCTTCACCGCGGGACTCCAGACCGCCAATGGCGACGGCGTTTCCAATGCCAGCGTCAAGGACATGATCGCTGATATCTTCAAGGCCGAAAACGCCACGCATCCGCTCTCCGACCAGGAAGTGGTGCGGATGTTGTGCGAAAAGGGCATCACCATCGCGCGCCGCACCGTGGCCAAGTATCGCGATGAACTGGGAATCCTGCCGTCGAACCTCCGAAAAGTTTATTGAGCTTGGACTTCGCATCCAAATGAGTCGCAAACCATCGCTGCTGGTCATATTTTTATCGGTCTTCATTGACCTGATTGGTTTTGGCATCGTGTTGCCGTTGCTGCCGAATTTTGCGGCGGACAATTTGGGTCGCGGCTTCGGCAGCAAGGGGCTGGTGATTGGCGGAATCATCGCGTCATTTTCCCTGATGCAATTTCTTTTTGCGCCCGCCTGGGGGAAGCTGTCGGACCGCATTGGCCGCCGTCCGGTGATGCTCATCAGCAACCTGGGCGCGTCTGGTTCCTACGCTTTGTTTGCCGTGGCGTCGGGTATGACGGGGACCACCGGATTGATCTGGCTGCTTATTTCGCGTGTCTTTGCAGGAGTGTGCGGCGCAAACCTGTCCGTTGCTTCCGCCTACATCGCGGACATTTCGCCGCCGGAGAAACGGTCGGCGCGGATGGGGTTGATCGGCATGGCCTTCGGATTGGGATTTATTTTCGGGCCGGCGCTCGGGGCCTTTTCCATCGAAATTTTTCACAGCAAGCAGGCCGCTGGCTGGGTGGCGGCCGGTTTTTGCGCGGCCAATTTTATTCTTGGCTGGTTCATTCTTGGTGAGAGCCGAAAACCGAATTCAGAGCATGTCGTCGCCCGTCCAAAGTTCACGCAATGGGGCCACACGCTGGCGCAGCCCAAGCTCGGAATGCTGATCGTGGTGTTCTTTCTGGCCACTTTTTGTTTTACCTGCTTTGAGTCAACGTTTCCGCTCCTGGCGAAGAAACAACTTGGCGGCGGCGAGGAGGATTTGAACAACCGAATCGGCTATTTATTCACTTATGCCGGCCTTATCGCCGCCCTCGTCCAGGGTGTTATCGGCCGGCTGGTGAAGAAGTTCGGCGAACCGAACCTGATTTTTTTCAGCATGATTGTTTTTGCGGCGGGATTGGCGGGGTTGCCGTTCGCAAAATCGTTGCCGGAGATATTAATCGTACTGGCCTTGCTCGCGATTGGCTCGGGACTGAACCGCCCGCCGGTGTTCGGCTTGATTTCAATCTATTCGTCGCCGCACGAGCAGGGGGCGAATTTGGGAGTGGCGCAAAGTTTCGGGGCGTTGGCGCGAATTTTAGGCCCCCTTTTCGCCGGCGGATTGTTTTTTGTCCACGAAGCCCTGCCGTATTTGATCTGCGGAGCGATTGCGCTGGCGACGTCATTTGTGGCCTGGACTTTTCTGCGCGAGCAAAAAGTGCCGGCGGCGGAGCAGGTTTAAGAACGTGTCTGAAAATTCCGAGTTTTGCAGGAGCCGAGGCAACGAGGCTCCGGCTAATTTACGATTTCTGATTTTGAACGGCTCCTACGGTTTCTCAGACACGCACTAAATGCTGTCCAACGGGCTTTTAATGCCCAGCCCGGGTTTTTTCATGACGTGCGTGTAGATTTGCGTCGTGGCCACATCCTTATGCCCCAGCAACTCCTGAACCGTGCGGATGTCATAGCCGTTTTCCAGCAGATGCGTGGCGAACGAATGCCGCAGCGTGTGGCAGGTGGCCGGCTTCTTAAGCTGCGCCAGCCGCACCGCCTCCTGCATCATCCGCTGCACACTCG
>JBKQUF010000288.1:0-9478 GCA_052140285.1 Limisphaerales bacterium
CGCGGCGGCGGTTGATATCGCCGAGCAGATCGCCCTGATACTCGTCGGGCGTGGTCACTTCCACTTTCATGATCGGCTCCAACAGGATGGGAGCGGCTTTTTTGAAAGCGTCCTTGAGCGCGAAAATACCAGCCATTTTGAAGGCCAATTCGTTGGAGTCCACTTCATGGAACGTACCGTCCACCACCTGCACCTTGATATCAATGACCTGGTAACCGGCATAGACGCCGCCCTTGATGGCTTCCTCGATGCCGTCGATGACCGCCGGGATGTATTCCTTGGGAATGGCGCCGCCGACGATTTCATTTTCGACTTCCACGCCCTTGCCCTTTTCATTGGGCTGAACCTTGACGAGGGCGTGGCCGTATTGGCCGCGTCCGCCGGATTGGCGGATGAATTTGCCTTCGCCATCCGCAGGCTTGGTGATGGTTTCGCGATAGGCGATCTGGGGCGCGCCGGTGTTGGCTTCCACCTTGAACTCGCGCTTGAGGCGGTCGGTGATGATTTCCAAATGCAACTCGCCCATGCCCGCGATGATAAGCTGGCCAGTTTCCTCGTTGGTAAAACAACGGAAGGTGGGGTCTTCTTCCGCAAGGCGCTGGAGGCCCTCGGACATCTTGTCGCGGTCCTGCTTGGTCTTGGGTTCGACGGCCATGCTGATGACCGGTTCGGGGAAGGTCGGCGGCTCGAGGGTCACGTCGAAATCTTCATTGCAGAGCGTATCGCCGGTGGTGATGTTGCGGAGGCCGACCAGCGCGGCGATGTCACCGGCGAAGGCCTGTTCAATGTCCTTGCGTTCGCTGCCCTGGATGATCATGAGGCGGCTGACGCGTTCGCGTTTGCGCGTCCGCGGATTGTAAATGTTGTCGCCCTTCTTCAGCGTGCCAGAATAAACGCGGAAAAACACCAACTTGCCGGCATAGGGGTCGGTCCACAGTTTGAAGGCCAACGAGCAGAATTTGTTGCTGTCGCTGGTTTCCACCACCACCTTGTTTTCCGTGCCCGGCTCGAGGCCTTCGGCGGGCGGCACGTCGAGCGGCCCGGGCAAATAATCGACCACGGCGTCGATCAACGGCTGCACACCTTTTTTCTTGAAGGCGGAACCGCAGAGGACGGGGACAAATTCAATTTTGCACGTGAGGCGGCGAATGGCGGCTTTGAGCACTTCGGGCGTAATCGGCTTTTCTTCCAGCACCAATTCGGCAATCACGTCGTCCTTGTTCGAGACAGCGTCGATCAATTCGGCGAGGGCGGCCTGGGCGCGTTCCTGGTGTTCCGCGGGGATGTCCTTGACCTCGTAATTGAGGCCCTCATTCTGGACATCGCCCGGGCCCCAGACGATGGCTTTCTGGTTCACGATGTCAATGACGCCGGCGAACTGGTCTTCCGCGCCGATGGGCAGGAAAACGGGATAGGCATAGGCGCGTAATTTGGTGCGCATGTCATTGAGCGCATTTTCAAAATTGGCGCCGGTGCGGTCCATCTTGTTGACGAAGGCGATGCGCGGGACCTTGTACTTGGTGGCCTGGCGCCAGACGGTTTCGGATTGCGGCTGAACGCCGGCCACGCCGCAGAAAACGGCGACCGCGCCGTCCAACACGCGCATGGAGCGCTCCACTTCCGCCGTGAAATCCACGTGGCCGGGCGTGTCAATGATGTTGATGCGCTGCGACACGTCCTTGAAGGCCTTGTAAATTTTGTCCTCGCCGGGCTTGTTCTGTTTCTGGGTCCAGAAGCACGTGACGGCGGCGCTGGTGATGGTGATGCCGCGCTCGCGTTCCTGTTCCATCCAGTCGGTGACGGTATTGCCGTCGTCCACGTCGCCGATCTTGTGGATGAGGCCGGTGTAAAAGAGAATGCGTTCGGTCGTGGTCGTTTTGCCCGCGTCGATGTGCGCGGCGATGCCGATGTTGCGCGTGCGCTCGAGCGTGTATTCACGCTTGGGCGAATTGACCGATTTGCCTTTTTCTTCGATGACAGCACTCATTTTTTTCCTATTTCTTTAAATCGTTAAATTGTTGAACCGTTAAATCGTCCTGGGCCGAACCGCCGGTCCAAATCCACGATTTAACGGCTCAACGGAATCTCTAATTTATACTACCAGCGGAAATGCGCAAATGCCTTGTTGGCCTGGGCCATTTTATGGACTTCGTCGCGTTTGCGAATGGCGTTCCCCTGCCCCTGGTAGGCCTCGAGGATTTCGGTGGCGAGGGCCTCACGCATGGCCTGTCCTTTGCGGGCATCCGCAAAATCAACAATCCAGCGCAAAGCCAGCGCATTCTGGCGGTCGGAGGGAATTTCCAAGGGCACCTGATAGGTGGCGCCGCCGACGCGGCGCGCCTTGGTTTCGATGCGGGGCTTGGCGTTATCCACGGCGCGCTGCAAAATCTCAATCGGGTTGCTCGCCGGATTTTTCTCCGAGATGGTATCGAAGGCGCCATAGACAATCCGCTGGGCGGTGCTTTTTTTGCCGGAGTGCATGACGGTGTTGACCAGCCGTGAAACCAGCGGGCTGTGGAATTTTCCGTCTTTGGACACCGGACGTTTGGTTGCTTGTCGTCTGCGAGACATGAGTTTATTAAATGGTTAAATCGTTGGAGCGGTTATTTTGCGGGAGCGGCGGCAGCAGCGGCGCCAGCGGCGGGCGCCTTGCCTGCCTTCGGGCGTTTGACGCCGTATTTAGAGCGGCTGACGCGGCGTTTTTCGACGCCGGCGGCATCGAGAGTGCCGCGGACAATGTGATAACGGACGCCGGGCAAATCCTTCACGCGTCCGCCGCGGACGAGGACGATGGAGTGTTCCTGCAAATTATGGCCTTCATCGGGGATATAGGCGATGATCTCGTAGCCGTTGGTGAGGCGCACCTTGGCGACCTTGCGCATGGCCGAGTTGGGCTTCTTGGGCGTGCGCGTCATGACCTGAATACACACCCCGCGCCGGAATGGCGAATTTTCCAAGGCAGGAGACTTGGATTTGTATTTTACTTTGTTTCGCCCTTTCCGGACGAGTTGATTGATTGTCGGCATTATATCTTAAAAAATGGAGTTTGGAATATATCAGACCGAACATGGCGCGCAACAAATAATTTCAGGCGATTTTCGGGACGTCGGTTATTTCCGCGGCACGAAGGGATTTCCTCCGGGCATCGCCGGCGGAATCCCCCGCACAAAAAACAGGCTGGCCGCCAGGTAAATCCAGCCTAGAACAAAATGCGCGGCAAAGATGAACGTAAAGGAAACCAGGCGCAGCAGCCCAAAATCATAGAGCCAGATGCCGGCAATCATCAGCATCGCCCCCGGCAGCACCGCCGCGGCGGACAGCTTCCAACTGGACAAAAACCCCAGTTTCCGGTTCGCCAGATACCCGGCAATCCACACCGGCAGAAAGTACAGCGTGGCGAGGACCGCCCAGGACAGCATCACTGCCGCGAAAGCCGCGGCGGCGGTGATGAACAGAATGTCCACCGCCCAGGCGTCCCATTCCGGTTCCAAATCGGTGCGATTGAACGGCGTGGGCCAGTACGCGGTGTAAAAAAACTCCGAGTATCCCGGCAGCATCGAATAAACACGCACGGAGCGCGACCCAAATTCAACCTGAACGTCCGCGGTGGAATGGATGGCGTCGCTGTGGTCGAGGTCCACGTCCAGCGCCAACAACCTTCCCTCCGCCAGCATTTCCGGCGAATCGCCGTCCCATTCCAGCCGGCCGAGGGAAATTTTCCCGGTATCGGGCATGTTCTGGATGGCTTGGCGGATGATGGAGTAGCAATTTTCGTCCAAAAAAAGCGTTAACGAGATTGCCGCGACCAGCGCGATGATGACCTGGGCGAAAAACAGCCAGCCAATCCGGATTCGCGCAAATGCGGCCACGCCCCGGGGCGTGAACGGCTCGGCAAACGTTGACGCAAGAGCGCTCATCCACTCACAGAGTGCCAGACCGGCGGGAGGAATCAGGCTTTCTTTTCCGGCGGCGGCGGGGGATTTTGACCGGGGGGCGGCACGACCACGACCGGGATGGAATAGCGCAGCTTCATCACGTCGTCCACGACCACTTCGACAAAATAATTTCCCGGCGTTTTGAATTCGACGTTGCCGAAGACCAGCACGTTGGTCGAATGCAGCGAGGGGTCCTTCAGTTCAAACTTCATTTCGCCCTTGCGCAGGACGGTCATCTGGTCGGGCGCAATGAGCCTGACGTTCTCCGTGAACTGGCCCACGCCCGCCGTCCAGCGGCTGAAGACGCACAACCGCCCGGCCATCACCGGCAATTGGGGCACGCGGATCAAATTGATCACGCCGATGATGAAAAAGTTTCCGTTGGATTCCTGCCGCACTTCTTCGCAGAGCAGCGAAGCTTGCAGGTCGGGGAGAATTCGGGTTGGGTTCATTTTATTAAATTGTCCGGCTCGCGGCATGAACGGTGTTGGCCATCAGCATCGCAATCGTCATCGGGCCGACGCCACCGGGATTGGGCGTGATTTTGCCGGCGATTTTCCGCACCGCCGCAAATTCCACGTCGCCCACGATCTTCCCGTCCACGCGATTCACTCCCACGTCGATCACCGTCGCGCCGGGTTTCACCATGCCGGCCTTCACAAAATTCGCCACGCCCATCGCGGCGATCAAAATATCCGCGCGCCGGCAATGGGCCTCGATGTCGCGCGTGGCGGAATGGCAGATCGTCACCGTCGCGTTGGCGTTCCGGCCCTTCTGGCAAAGCATCGCCGCCATCGGTTTGCCCACAATATTTCCGCGTCCGAGGACCACCACTTCGGCGCCCTCGGTTTTCACGCCGGAACGCGCCAGTAATTCAACGATCCCCGCCGGCGTGCAGGGACGAAACCCGCCCGGGTCGCCGAGCATCAGCTTGCCGACGTTGACCGGATGAAATCCGTCCACGTCTTTTTCCGGCAACACGGATGAATAAACCGTCGCTTCCGAAATATGCTTCGGCAACGGCGCCTGCACGAGGATTCCATGAAGCCGGCTGTTTGCATTCAGTTGCGCGATGAGCGCCAGCAGGTCGCCTTCGGACGTTTGCTCCGGCAGCACGTGCAGCTCGGAATAAATTCCCAGTTCGGCGCAGGCCTTTTCCTTGCGGCCCACATAGACCCGGGAAGCGGGGTCCTCGCCGACGCGGACAAACGCAAGGCCGGGCGTCACGCCGCTCTTTTGAAGAGCCGCCACGCGCCCGGCCAATTCGGCAAGGATTTGCGCCGAGAGGGCGCGCCCATCAATGATGTTCCTGCTGGAGTTGCTGTTGTCTTGGGCTGTAATAAACTTGTTTGGGGACGGCATTGGCGTTGACAACAACGATCTGTTGGACCGTCAAAACCGGAATCTGCCAGCGCGCGGCGAGGTCTTCCTGGCCGGTGACAATGATCTGCATTCCGACATACTGGCCCAAATCAAGGTTGGTCGTCGGCGCATAAAGGAAGTCAATGTTCTGGTCGGTCGCCAGCGAGTATAACTCATACGTCGTGGGGGTAATCGGACTGCTCACGTGGCGCACCACGCCTTCATGGGAAACCACCCGCGGAATGCTGGAATCGTACGTCACCTGCGGAATCGTTTCGGGTGTCGGCGGCACGGGCGACTGCGCCTGCTCCGGAGCCGGCGGCTGATTATTTTCGGCGACGATGGGCTGCGGCGCGGGGACTGGCGTGGGCGTCGGGGCCGGCATGGGTTGAGCCTCCGCAGCCGGCGGCGGCGTGTTCTGCGCCACTTCCTCCGGCGTCTGGGTCAGGTACATCGCCGCGATAAATGCGTAGGAGTTGGTCGGCGGCGTAATCTTCATCCAGTGCCCTTTGGTTTCAATCGGCGAGACGCTATCGCCGGAGTTCAGGACACCCACGACGCTGAAATTCTCCCCGGGGCCGGCGCGTAAATTCAATTTCTTGGTCGATACCGTGTTGTTCGCGTCAATGTATTTCGCAGCCACCCAGATGCTCGCGTTGGTCGGGTACGCGACCTTGGCCCATTGCGCCGGCTCATCCGAGGCGTGCTTCTTCAAATTGATCTGCTCCAGCACCGTGACGGTGTCGCCCTTGGCCAGATGCGAAATGGCCTCGCCGTTGAGGCCGGCCTGGCCGCGGATGTTCACGTGGCTGGCCGAGACCGTCGCCATTCCCGGCAGCAAGGTCACCGTTGGCTCGGAAATTTTGCGATGATGGACGACGTGTTTCTTCTTGGGCTTTTCCACCGGCGGCAGGTTCGTCTCCGCCGGGAGTGGCAGGGGCGCCGGGGTTTGCTCCATCGTCGGGGAAGTGGCCGGCGCCGGCATGGCCGGCAACGGGGCGGGCTGGTTTGTATTGTCCTGTGCGAGGGCGCTCGTCGCGAGCACCGCTCCCAAAATTGTCCAATAAATTGTTTTCATGTTTCCGAAAGTAAAGTTCTTATTTCTGTTTCTGTCAATGTTCGCCATCGCCCCGGCTTCAGTTCGCCCAGTTTAATCTTGCCAATCTGCATCCGCTGCAATCGTTTCACGGTCAAATTCTGCGATTCAAACAGCCGCCGCACTTCGCGGTTTTTGCCTTCGGCCAGTTCCAATTCCACCACGCTCCGCGCGCGGCTGGCGGAAATCAGCCGGGCCGAGAGCGCCTGCAATTTTTCGCCGCCCTCATAAATCCCCTGCGTGATCCGCCGCAGCATCTCGCCGGTGACCCCGCCCTCCACGGTCGCCACATATTTTTTGCGGACGCCATAGCGCGGATGGGTGAGTCGCAAGGCGAATTGTCCATCATTGGTGAGAAAAATCAATCCCTCACTGTGGAAATCCAGCCGTCCCACGGTACTCACAATTTGCCATTCCTTGGGCAATAAATCATAAACCGTCGGCCGGCCCATCTCGTCCTGGTGCGAACACACGCAGCCCGCCGGTTTGTGCAGCGCCAGATAAATCTTCTTTCTCGCCCGGACCGGTTTGCCGTCCACCGAAACCTTGTCATGCAGCGGGTCCACCTTGGTGCCCAGCAGCCGGACTTCCCTGCCGTTCACCGAAACCCGGCCCTCCAGGATGAACTGCTCGCCCGCGCGTCGCGATGCCACGCCGGCCTCGGCAAGAAATTTTTGGAGACGAACGGCAGCGCTCATGTGACCAGCGACGGATGACGAGCGGGGAAATCGTGTCCCACGCCACTCGTCACTTGGCGCAATTATGCGTCCGGCTTGGTTTTGCGCAACCCGGTGATGCGGTTGCCGTCCTTCCATTGGCCGCGTTTCTTGAGGATTTCCACGCGCTCAAAGCGTTTGAGGACATTGCGCTTGCCTCCCAAAGTGGACGCCGCGCGCAGACTGCGATGCTGTGACATAATGTATTTCGGTTAAATCTTAATAAAACGAGGGAGCAGAATAGCTGGTTTTCGCTCGATTGCAACGGGTTTTTAATGGGGCCAACAATGATCGAGTTACGGGACAGCGGATTTCTGGCGGCGAAAACTGCGAATGAATGCGTGCTCTCCCAAGTGGTTTTTCGGTGTCAGGTTCATAATTTTTCCGGGTCATCGGTTTGATTAGGCTTGACTAGGCTGGACTGGGTTGGACTGAAGGCAAAAGCTGAAACGCTGAAATATGGCGCTGGAGAATGAAAATGCAGTTCGGTGTGGGTTCGTTTCCGGCTTATTTGGGTTCGATTTTGGGGTGCTATGGGTTCGTTTTATGTGGCCCCTAAATTTGCATGTCACTGATGGAAAGGATGTTAGTATTTTTGCTTTGGGTTCGTTTGGTAATTTTACATTTTTACAAGGCTGTGGGGGATTGAAGTAAGCGTGGATTGCAGAATGGGGGGTACGCGCGCGTCGCGCGTTGTTCGCGACGCCCCGCCTCGAATAGCCGGAAGGGTTCGAGGCGAGGACGCCTCGAACGGCAGCCGGGACGGCTGCGTTCCCCACCGAAATCTGATATTTCAGTTCCACCAGGCGAGTTAAGCATAAAACGGACAAAGTGTAATGTTGCTGGGAAACATGAAAGAAGAGCGAGAACCGGCCCGGTCGTCCGCTCGATGGTCCCGGACATTCGGGAAACGGGCAGATGCTTTTTTGAGGGATTTACGATAATTAGACCAATTCTTCTTAAAATTGGCGGTTTCAAATCAACCCTAATCCGTGGAAACAACTGCCTTTGCGAGCAAAACGTCTCTGGACGGACGCCCTTTGCGCATGACTGGCTGGCCGTCCACTCGGCGATAATCCGCCTCTACAAAACATTCATGGATTTTGTGCGCATATTTGTTCTGAAGATTGACGTGCTCTCGGCGGATGGCATCAGCTTCAGCGCCAGCAGGTGCTAGGAAAACCCCATTCTCGACACCGCGGCGCGCAATTTCAAAACAGACCGCTTCGGTGACTAATTCAGCAAGTAAAACCTGCCCTTGAGGTTTTTGGCTCCCGTTCCCTTGCTCGTCGAGGTATGCGGCCACTGACGGAGCTTTTGTTGCAATAATGATATTTGCGTTGGCTCGGTCGAATCTCACTCTTTGTTTCGGCTCCGCAGTTGGGTCGAATTTTACATCACGGAACAGCCCGCCATGTTCCTTTTTCGGATGATGCTCGCTGGGCGGTTCACGTTTGGATATGACTTTAACCATCGCCTCGGCTTTGAGACCGTTGAATGTCGCCGTAATAACTGCTTCTGCGCCCACCTGCCTTCCCTCAAGTTCAACTCTCGCCTCGCCGATGCCGGTGTAATCTTCCCGCAAAACCATTTTTACCTGTGGAGTCAGGACGAGAACCTCCGAATTGTTCGACTCAATATTGATTAAACAGCCAGCTTCAATCTTATCAGGAACACTCGCGCGCAGACCAATTCCGGCGGGTTTTCCTGTTTGGATGTATGCGTATTCCGGAACAAATCCGAAGCCGCCCGGCGGCATATAGGGTGGTTTTTCCCCTTTTTCGCCGGGGCCTTCACCAAGGCCGGTAAGTTTTCCCAATTCAGAATCGGCAATGAAGTTTAGTTCCTGCAATGCATTATTCAGCCGCTCACGAAGCTTCTTGTTCATTTTCGTGCTTTGTTCTGCTTGCGCCCGTTTTCGTTCTTCTTCAACCAGCGGTTCAAGTTGATTTTCAATCGCTTCCTTAAGAGCCTTTGCAAAGGGATGTTTCCAATTGATTCCGTCACGCGTCGCTGTCAGAACGCTGTCATCGGTTTTCAACAACTCATGTATGTAATCACACAACACGTTTCCATAAAACCGCGAAGCATGTTCATTGTGCTCGAACTTGAAAAGGGTCAAAGCCAGCACAACGTCCTTGCTTTTTATCAACAGTCCCCCGTCTGCGAAATCTCCTTCTTCTGCCAGGGTGGATAGTGGCTCGCTTGCGCGGAAAACTTGCAATTTTGCTTGAACGTCGTAACTAGCAGCCTGTCTGACTTAGAAAACGCATTTTTTGTCAGACAGATTGAACTGCCGCAAGGCGTTCGTGTCTGAAACTCATGGCGACCCGCTTTGTTTCGATTGACCGCGACACCCCGCTGCTGCT
>JBKQUF010000289.1:0-13844 GCA_052140285.1 Limisphaerales bacterium
GATGGAACTGGCGCGGCACAGCGATATGCGGCTGACGATGAAAACCTATACAGATGTTGCGCAACTGCCTTTGGCGGCAACCGTTCGCGGATTGCCTTCGATTGGCGACTCACAAATAGACTCACAAACTTTAGTCGCCGACCGTCCTGCCGTGTCACCTGCCGTCATCGGTTTGAAGTCCATCAAAGCAGGTAAAACCATTGGAAACATTGACGGAAATCACGGTGCGTCATCCATTGTCACTTTCGGTCACGAAAATGAAAATGGCGGAGAGAGGGGGATTCGAACCCCCGATACGGCTTTTGACCGTATAACGGTTTAGCAAACCATCGCCTTCAGCCACTCGGCCATCTCTCCACTTTGATTGTTTCCATTGGCTTTCTTCCGTGTTTTACGTCTGCGTTTTAGCCAACGGATTGGATTAATGTAACAGTTGCGCAGTACTGCCACGTGTGCAAGCTAAACCGTCGCGCAAACCCAGGCAAGCCGAAAGCTGGCCGAAAATAGTTCGACCAAAAGCGCCAATCGTCATTAGAGACAAGTTTTCAAAATCATTCCCCCTTGAAAACCGCAACCGATTCCGGCGGCAGGATGATTTTATTGCCTGACATTTCAACGCCCGCTTCGGAAACCAACAGGGCCTGGCAATTCCCCGCCCGCAAGGCGACCGTTTCCGGCTGGCCCGAAAAATTGCAGGCAATGCCGATTGCTCCGCGTTCGACGACGAGCCAGCGCTTCTGCTCATCAAAGAAAGTTTGGACGTCTTCCATCCGCCCGCTCCGCAAATCCGGCTCATGGCGGCGCAACTGGATCAATTTTTTGTGCCAGGCGAGCATTTCGCCGTGCGGCGCGAGTGAAATTTCCCGCCAGTTTAATTTTGACCGCTCAAAGGTTTCGCGCGCCTGCGGATCAGCCGTATCCTCCGGTTTCCAGCCAAAGGCCGCGAATTCACGGCAGCGGCCTTCGCGCACGGCGTTCGCCAGCTCCGGCTCTTGATAGTCCGTAAAATAAAAAAACGGCGTGGACGCGCCCCACTCTTCGCCCTGAAACAACATTGGCACAAATGGCGAAGTCAACACCAGCGCCGCGCCAATTTTTAATTTTCCCAAACTCATCAACTGGCTGCTGCGTTCGCCGCGGGCGCGATTGCCCACCTGGTCATGGTTCTGCAAATAGCCGAGAAAACGATGGCCGCCCAATCCCTCCGTCGAACGACCGTGAACGCGCCGGCGGTGCGCGGAAAATTTTCCGTCATAAACAAAGGCGTGGCGCAATGCCCGGGCGAGGTCGGAAATCCTTCCAAAATCCGCATAGTAACCGTCGTGTTCGCCCGTGAGCGCCGTGTGCAGGGCATGGTGAAAATCATCGCTCCATTGGGCGTCCAATTGGAACCCGCCGCGCTCGCGCGACCAGAGCAAACGGGGATCGTTCAAATCGCTTTCGGGAATGAGGGCCAGGTGCCGGCCCAGTTGCGCCGAGAGCGCTTCCACTTCCACTTTGAGCTGCTCCAGAATGTGGGTGGCCGAGGTGTCAACGATTCCGTGGACGGCATCCAGGCGCAAAGCGTCGAAATGAAAATCCCGCAGCCACATGAGGGCGTTGTCGCAAAAAAAACGGCGCACCCCGCCGCTTTCCGGCCCGTCAAAATTGATCCCCTCGCCCCAGGCTGAGGAAAATTTCCGGGTGAAATAGGGCGCGAATTTGGCCAGGTAATTTCCGGATGGGCCGAGGTGATTGTAAACCACATCCAAAATCACCGCCAGGCCGCGCGCGTGGCTTGCGTCCACCAGTTTTTTCAAATCGTCCGGCGCGCCATAGGCATGGTGCGGGGCAAACAGGTCCACCCCGTCGTAACCCCAGCCGTGGTTGCCGGAAAATTCCACGACCGGCATTAATTCGAGATGCGTTACGCCGAGTGATACGAGGTAATCCAATTTTTCAATGGCGGAAAGAAATGTTCCCTGGGGCGTGAAGGCGCCGACGTGCATTTCGTAAATAATGGCCGAGGGCAGGGGCCGCGCCTGAAACAAGTGATCCGTCCAGTGAAAAGCGTCCTGGTCCGCGACTCTCGACAATTGATGCACCCCTTCCGGTTGCGATAGCGAACGCGGATCGGGAAAAGGTCCGGCGCCGTCGAGGATAAAACCGTAATTGTCGCCGGTTATCCCATCGGCAATCGCTACCGTCCACCATCCCTTCTCATCGCACATCATGGGCAGGACTTTGCCGTTGATCTGAAGCTCGACTTTCTTTGGCAGTGTCGCCCAGACACGAAAAATTTTCATAAATCAAATGACTCCAGCAGCGCGACTGGAAATTTTTTGAACAATTCGCCGGCGGCAACTTCCCCGGCAAAATGTTCCCCGGTAAATTCATTTCGCCAGTTTCCTTTCGGCAATGGCAGCGCGGGCATCCCGCCCACCCGGGCGCGGTTGAAACGCGGAACGACGGTGATTGCCCCGCCGCCACGAACGAATGCCACAACATGGCCTGAATTTTCGCCACGCGCAAAAATCGGCTCGTAATCTCCCTCGAAAAGCCTTTCGTGCCGCGTTCGAAACGCCAGCGTTCTCTGAATCAGCCAAATCTTGGGCAATCCTTCCTGGCGGCGTTTCCAGCTTGTCTCCGCCGAAAGTTGTTTTGCTTCCGCCAGCAAACGTTTTCGCAATTCAAAATCCACGGGCCGGCGATTGTCCGGGTCCACCAGGCTGAAATCCCAAATTTCATTTCCCTGATAAATGTCCGGCGCGCCGGGCGCGGTCAGTTTGATGAGGGTTTGCGCCAATGAATTGATTTGCGCGGCTTCGTTAAATGACGCGAGAAATTTCTCCAAATCCCGGATGAAATCCCCGTCCGCCATCGCCGCCGTCACAAAAAATTTTAGAGCCTCATCGTATTGAGAGTTGCGATGGTTCCAATCCGTATGCTGTTTGGCTTCGCATGAGGCTTTTTCCAGGTAAGCCAGAAGACGTTCGAGTGAAATCGGCCACGCACCGACGAGAGTTTGATAAAAAAGATATTCCGCATTCCGGTCCGGAAAATGATTTTTCCGGTGCCGTTCATTCATGTTTGACCAGCGCAACACCGCGGCTTTCCATTCTCCGGGAATTTCCGAAAGCACATTGAGGCGCGCACGCGCGTCTTCGCTGCGCTTGGTGTCATGCGTGGAACTGCCCAGCATCGAATGTCCCCCGCGTTCGCGCTGTTCCCGGCAAAACTCGTGGAATTCATGATCGCTCACGCCAAACTTTCCCGGGTCACCGCCCACTTCGTTCAGCGAGGCAAAGTGATTAAGGCAATAAAAGGTTGTGTCCTCGACGCCTTTGGCCATGGCCGGTCCGGTCAATTGTTGCAAGCGCGCCACAAATTCATCTTCCGCCCCGCCTTGAAAAAGTAATAGCAGCGGGCCGCTGATCAGGTCAAAAAGCCCTCCAGAAAGATCCGGGCGCGATTTTTTTGCAGTGGCCACGGCCTCTCGGATGTAAAGCAAATCGGTTGCGCCGATAAAACTGTCGCCCGGACGGACGTAAGTGCGGTAAACCGGAAAACAGGCCGCTAATTCCAGTAACGCCTCGCGAAGTTGCGCCCGTGAAAATTGTTGATCGACTGGGCGGCGCGCCGCGATTTGGACGAGCAAACTGACGAGCCGGTTCACCTCCGTGGTAAAAAGCGTTTCCAAAACAAGCCGCTTCTTTTCCCGGACCATTTTACCGGAATCCACGGGCTTACCGGTGAATTCAGAATAAAAATCCTTCACCGAACGCTCATTTTTCGATTGGATGAACAGACCATTCACCTGGTTCAAAAAATCGTAGCCGACCGTTCCCTCGACCGGCCAATCTTCCGGCAGCGCCTCTTTCGGCTGCAAAATTTTTTCAACCACAATCCATTTGCCCGGCGCCAGCGCACGCAGCCGGCCGAGATATTTTTTGGGGTCGCGCAAACCGTCGGGATGGTCCACACGCAAACCGTCGAGCCATTTGAGCCATTCTTTCAGCAAGGCATGAACGTCGTTGAAAACAGTTTCGTCCTCGACGCGCACTGCCGCCAGGGTGCTGACCGCAAAAAAACGCCGGTAATTTAGCTTTGCATCGCCCTCTCCCCAATACATGAGGCGATAATTTTGCTTTTGGATCAATTCGTCCAACGCGGCAGGATTTAAATTAATCGGCCCGACGGATAAATCTTTTGGAACTGAATCCGGCGCGAGCGGAAACCGGTTGTCAAAATAACGCAAAACCGGCTCTCCGTTTTGGATTTCAAGCTGCAACTCGCCGCGTTCCAAAACACGGCTATAGTGGTCGCCCAGGATGGGCGCCAGAATTTTGCCCTGCAATTGGGGATCGTCCGGTTCCCATTGGATGTCGAAATAATTTGCGAACCGGCTCGCGCGGCCATTTTTCAGAACGTCCTGCCACCAGGCGTTTTCCGGCGTGGCAATGCCCATATGATTGGGGACAATATCCAAAATGAGTCCCATCTTCCGCTCCCGCAAGGCTGCGGCCAATTTTCGCAAATCGTCTTCCGTCCCGATTTCAGGATTCAACCGGCTGAAATCGCAAACGTCATAACCATGAACACTATGGGCCGCCGCTTTGAACAATGGCGAAGCATAAAGGTGCGAGATTCCCAGTTCATAAAAATAGGGGACCAGGGACAAGGCGTGGGCCAACCGAAAATGCTCGTTGAATTGAAGCCGATAGGTCGCGCGCGGGATGGCCACCTCTGCCGCTTCCGTTTTTTCCGAATTTGGCGCGGAGGAAACCCCCTTTGACTTGCTCATGCTGCCTTCTCCAGGGAATTGCGCTCAACGTGAAAGCCAAGCCGCTCCCCGAGCACCAGAAACTTCTCCGTCCAAATTCCGGACTTGCCGTCGGCGCGTTCTTGCACTTGCGGAAGGACCTTCGCCCGCAATTGATCATAAACGTTTTGCGCTTTCCATAAATTGACCTCCGCAGGAAGCAGGGGAAGCAGCGCGGCCGAGTTTGAAAATCGCTGGAGCAAATCCAAATCTTCGGGCGATTTAAGAAGCTCCTCGCTTAAACGGTCGAAATGTTTTTTGACGGCAAAGCCCAATTCGCCTTTTTCGATTGCCGCATTGATGCCCCTGGCCTGTTCGACGAGCAACTTGACCCGCTCGGCGTCCGGATGGCCGTTTTCAAATTGTTTTCGCAGTTCCGTGTTCAGCACAAATTCCACCGCCGGCACGAGGGAAAGGAGCGGCGGCATGTGAATGTCGTTGAGGAAATGGGACAACGGCGCATAACGGTCGGTGAGCGATTTATAGGCGTTGTAAATGTCCTCACGCGCGGTGGAAAGGATTTGATTGAGCACCTTGAGCTGTTCGTCTCGAAAGAGATTTTTGAGCGAGTAATGGGCTTCACCGAAATGGCGGTCCAAAACGCGGATGGTTTGGGGAAAATCAGCCCCCTCAAAAACCGCGCGCGCTTCGGCGACCAATTGATTGTAACCGTCCTGGGACTGGAAAAGGCGTACGCCACAGTTCAAATTGTGTTCCCCCATGTAGAGCACTCCATAAGAGACAATGTCGTAATTACCAGTGATATCAAAAATGACTTTGATCCTTCCCACGGCGAGCTTCGCGTTTCCCGCCGTCCAAAGCTGCCGGTCCTCCTGCCGGATCGTATAGGAATAAATTTTTGCGTCTTCGGGATAAGATTCAAAAAGCGAACTGATGGCGTAATGCGCCGCCACGGTTTCGCGGGTCATTACCGCCGGCTTGACGAATTTTTCATAAATCACACGGCCGTTTTCATATTCGGGAATGTTGCTTTTCGCCTTTTCCAGGGCCTCCAAAAAGCGTGCCTCCATATTTTCCGCCCCGAGTTCGGTCGCCAGTTGGAGAGCGCGGGCGGCGTATTGAATGACCTGTACCGTTTCGATGCCGGAGATTTCGTCAAAAAACCAGCCGCAACTGGTGAACATCAGCATCGCGTGCCGTTGCATTTCGAGAAGGCGGAGCGCGCTGACTTGATCACTCCCGCTCAACTGGCGCGCGGCATGGGTTCCAAAGAATCCGGAAATTTTTTCGGGCGACCGGTCCAAAATTATCGAAATGTATTCATCGCGCGCCAGCCATGGATCGCGCAAATATTCCCGGCCTTTTGTTTCGTAGAATTGGGCGAGGTTTTCACTCAACTGATTCAACGCGTCACGGAGCGGCGTACGCCATTGCTGGTTCCAGCCGGCGTGGCCCGCATTACAGCCGCAGTCGCTCCGCCATCGCTCGACGCCGTGCGAACAACTCCAGGCGCTGGGCTGGTGAATCTCCACTTCGTGCGCCGGGAGATGCTTTTCCAGAAACTCGGCGTGGACCGTCAGCTTCACCTTGTCGCTCTTTTCAATTTGATGCAGGGCATAAGCCAGCCCCATGTCCCCGTATTGAAAATGATGGCCATAGGATTCGCCGTCGGTGGCAATGTGGACCAGTTGATCGTGCTGGCGTCCCTCGTCAATGGCGCCTAATAAACGGCCGGCAAACGCCTCGCCGCTGGTCAGTAGTTTTTCAAAGGCGACCGCTTGCGAAACCGGAGCATCATAAAAGAAGACGACAATGGAACGATCTTCCGACAGTTTTACGAGATAAGGAATCGTCGGGTCAATTTTCCCGCCGTTGACGTCCTGCCATTTCGCATACTCTTCGAGTGGGCGAACGCGGGCGGCTTGGAAGGGGGAAAGAATCGTAAATTTAATTCCGTGTTGGGCCAGGACATCGAGCGAGGCGTTGTCCGCGGCGCATTCCGGCAGCCACATCCCTTCCGGTTTGCGGCCAAAACGCGACTCAAAATCGCGAATGCCCCAAATGACCTGGGTGTGTTTGTCGCGCTCGTTGGCCAGGGGCATGATCATGTGGTTGTAAGCCTGCGCGAGGGCGGAACCGTGGCCGGAGAATCTTTCACGGCTCTTTTTATCCGCGCTTACGATCGCCTCGTGGACTTCCGGCTGCTTGTCTTTCATCCACGAGAGCAGGGTCGGGCCAAAGTTGAAACTGATGCGGGAATAATTGCTGACAATTCGATCGATGCGACCGTCGCCGTCCAGCAGGCGCGCGCGGGCGTTGGGCGCGTAACATTCAAAGCAAATCCGCTCGTTCCAGTCGTGGTAGGGCGCGGCCGAACCGTAAAATTCCACCGCTTCCAACCAGGGGTTTTCACGCGGCGGCTGATAAAAATGACCGTGAATGCATACAAATTTGTTCATACTGATTTTTCTCCGTTAATTAATTCCACAATTCCTTGCAGCGGGATTTTCACCCAGTCGGGACGGTTGTTGAGTTCGTAACCCAGTTCATAGATCGCCTTTCGCAGCAGAAAAACTTCGGTCATCATTTGCAAATCGGATTCGGTTGCCGGTAAAAACGAAGCTCCGGCGGCGGCCTTCAAATACGCCTTGTAAAAAAGTGCGCCGGCCCAGCGCGCCCAGAATCGCGACCAGGAAACCAGTTGCAACAACTGCCCCTCCACCGGGGCGCCGCGCTCGATTTGCTTCAAGAGCGCCGCGTGGGCTGCATACTGAAATGACCGGACCATTCCGGCGACATCCTGCAGCGGTGAGCGCTTCAACCGCCGCTCGCTGATGGAAACCGCCGGTTCGCCTTCGAAATCAATGATGAAAAAATCCTTGCCGGTGTAGAGCACTTGGCCGAGATGATAATCACCGTGCAACCGGATGCGCGACACGTCGAGCCGCCGCTCGTAAATTTGGCGGAATTTGTTGAGGATTACCGGTTCTAGCGCCAGGACTTCCCGAGCCTGTGCCTGGACTTCCGTTGGAAAATTTTTCAACTGGCGGTTAAGAATTTGAAAATTCTCCCGCGTAAGATTTCGCATGGATTGAAACAAACCCCGCTGCGCGTGCGGCGTGAATGGTTCGGGAATGAAATTGCGATCCTCCGTCTCCGACGCGAGGGCGAGGTGCATCGCCGCGGTGCGTTCGCCCAGCAACCGCGCGCTTTCGATATAAGTATCCATCAACGCGCGCGCTTGCCCGGATAATTCCGCTGCCGCGAGTTTCGTAATACTGGCGGCGGGCATTTGGGGGGCGCGCGCTTCCGGTGGCAGCGTCTGCACGCGCTCGTAAAATTTTCCGAGCGCGTCCAGGGGGTATTCCCAAGCGTCCCTCGCCTTGGGTACGAACGACGTTAGAATGGCAACCGTGCGCGGTTCATCCTTCCCGGCGCGATATTCCAGCGCGCCGGCCAGCGCGGGCGCGTAAGGAAATTTTTGTGCGGTGAGAAAATTTAAAATCTCCAAGTCCGGATTAACCCCAAAATCAAGCCGGCGGAAAAATTTCAAAATCAGTTTGTCGCCGTAAATCACGGATGAATTGCTTTGCTCGGCTTTGCTGGGAGAAGGTTCGAGCGCTCCCACGGTTTCCGCGGCAATTTTTTCAAATTCGGGGGTGTGCATCACCCCGAGCAAACCGGATTGGCCATCCAGATTTTGCTGTTTGGAAATCAATCCCATGAGCGCACGGCAGAAGGCGGCACTCCCCAGGGCATCATAAAGAACGCCGGCTTGGTTCGAGGGTTTGAAATTTAAACGGGCGACCACGAACGGCGCGGAATCGCGGGCAACCAATTCCGCCGGTTCGCCGATGGCGCCGGCGAGCGGTAAAACATAAAAGTCCGGGTCGCCTTGAAAAAACTCGGCCTGAAGCAGGGTGAGAAAGGTTTTTTCATTTGAAGAAATCGGAACGCGAATCGTCTCTTGAATGCGAACCCCTTTAATCCGTCGCGCCTTGCCGCCGAACCAGCGACGCGATGGCAGCCAATTTTGCAACGCGCGCTCCAATTGAAGGTGATGCCGGTCGTCGAAAACTTCCTCCCAATCCTCCTCGACGTTCAAAATCATCCTCGCCCCGGCGCTGACCGGCGCGCCGGTCGTTTCGGCAGGCACTTTGGCTTCGAGCGCGAACCAATAAAATGCGTGCGGCCCCAGCGTAAGAAAATACGGCTTGTCGGAGATGGGCGGAAATTCCATCCGGCCAAAAAGTTCAACCGGCGCCAGCGACTGAAACGCGGCCAGGTCCAATTCCACCGGCTGCACGTACCTCGACAAGTTGGCGACGACGAGAATGATTTCAGTTTCGTGACGGCGGATGCACGCGAAAATCTTGCGGTTTTCCGGATGCAAAAATTCAATGGCGCCGCGGCCAAAGGCATTCTGCCGTTTATAGAGGGCAAAAACCCGGCGCATCCACCACAGCAGCGAATAATTGTTGCGTTCCTGCACCTCGACATTAACGGCTTCGTAGTGATTTTCCGGGTCCAGATTGATCGGCAAATAAAGGCTTTGTGGATTCGCGCGGGAAAAGCCGGCATTTTTGTCCGCGCTCCATTGCATGGGTGTGCGAACGGCATTGCGGTCGCCGAGATAAATGTTTTCGCCCATCCCGATTTCGTCACCGTAATAAATCACCGGCGTTCCGGGCAACGACAGCAACAGCGCGGTGAGCAATTCAATCCGCTTGCGGTCATTTCCGACCAGCGGCGCGAGGCGGCGGCGGATTCCCAAATTCAATCGCGCCTGATGAACGTGCGCATACATGCGATACATGTAGTCGCGTTCTTCGTCCGTCACCATTTCGAGGGTGAGTTCGTCATGATTGCGCAAAAATAAAGCCCATTGCGCTGTTTCTGGAATCGGCGGGGTTTGCTCCAAAATGTCCACGATGGGGACGCGGTCTTCCATTCGCAGGGACATGAATAATCGCGGCATCAACGGAAAATGGAACGCCATGTGGCATTCGTCCCCCTTGCCGCCGCCAAAATAGCCGGCCGCGTCGTCCGGCCATTGATTGGCCTCGGCGAGCAACATTCTGTCGCCGTACTTTTCATCGACATGCCTCCGGAGTTTCTTTAAAAACTCGTGGGTCTCCGGCAGATTTTCACAGCTCGTGCCTTCGCGTTCATAAAGATACGGCACGGCATCCAGACGCATCCCATCCACCCCCAGGTCGAACCAGAAATCCAGTATCTTGACCATTTCCCCGTGAACCGCGGGATTGTCGAAATTCAAATCCGGCTGGTGCGAAAAAAATCGGTGCCAATAAAATGCCTTCGCCAGGGCGTCCCACGTCCAGTTCGACGATTCCGTATCCTTGAAAATGATGCGCGTGCCCTGGTATTTTTGCGGTGAATCGTTCCAGACGTAATAGTCCCGAAAAGCGCCGCCCGGCGGGGAACGGCGCGCCCGCTGAAACCAGGAGTGCTGGTCGGACGTGTGGTTCAAAACCAATTCGGTGATGATGCGCAATCCGCGGCGATGCGCCTCGCGCAAAAGGACTTTAAAATCCGCGAGCGTGCCGTACATCGGATGCACCCCGTAATAATCCGCGATGTCGTAGCCATCGTCCTTGAGCGGCGAGGGATAAAATGGCAGGAGCCAGACTGCCGTGACGCCGAGATCGCGCAAATAATCGAGCCGCGAAGTCAACCCGCGAAAATCGCCCGCGCCGTCGCCGTCGCTGTCCTGAAACGCGCGAACGTGTACCTCGTAAATGATTCCGCTCTTGTACCACATCGGAATTTTTTCCGGGGCGGACCCGGTTTTCTTCTCGGCGGCTTTTTGCAGAATGTCGGTTTCGGCGCTCATGGCGATTTATGCGAAATAGTCAAAATCGTGCTCCGTGCGGAGGTGACGCCGCAGGCGAAAAATGTGCGCGGAAGATTTTTCGGGGTCCAATTCAACGTAATTTTTTTTGCCTTTCCAGAGGTATCGCGCCTCCGTCAGCAAGTCATGCATCTGAAAAATTTTGTCTGCCACGAGGCCGAAATTTTCCAGCGGCAATTCGAGCCAGCCGCTGTGTTTATAATGCGGATTCAAATTGACGACGGTCAAAACCGTGTCATCGCCATCGCCGGTGGATTTGGTGTAGGCAATCAATTCGGGATTGTCCGTATGATGAAATTTCAGGTTGCGGTCGGCTTGCAGCGCGGGATTTTCGCGGCGGATTTGATTAACGCGCGTGATCAGATTTTCCAGGCTTCGGGGCGCGGACAAATCCCAATGCTTGATCTCATATTTTTCAGAGTTCAGATATTCCTCGTCGCCCGGTTCGCGCGGCGCGTTTTCGCAAAGTTCGAAGGCCGGTCCATAAATGCCGTAGTTCGCGCCGAGGGTCGCGGCTAAAATGAAGCGAATTGCGAAGGCCGCCCGGCCGTCCGTTTGCAAAAATTGGGATAGGATGTCCGGGGTGTTGGGCCAAAGATTCGGACGGAGAAATTCAGCGACCGAGGTTTGGGTGAGTTCGGTGAAATAACTTTCCAGTTCGTCCTTCGAGTTGCGCCACGGAAAATAATTGTAACTCTGCGTGAAACCCAGTTTGGCGAGGCGGTGCATTGGTTTTGGGCGCGTGAAGGCCTCGGCCAGAAAGATCAATTCGGGATTTTTCGCCTTCAATTCTCCGATGCACCATTCCCAAAAGGCGAAGGTCTTGGTGTGGGGATTGTCCACCCGGAAAATTTTGACGCCCTGCCCGATCCAAAACTCGAAAATGCTTTTCAGTTCCAGCCAGAGATTTTTCCAGTCGTCGCAGTCAAAATCAAAGGGCACGATGTCCTGGTATTTTTTGGGCGGGTTTTCGGCATATTGGATGGTGCCGTCCGGGCGCTTGCGAAACCATTCGGGATGCTCGCGGAGATAAGGATGATCGGGCGAACACTGAAAAGCGATGTCCAGCGCGATTTCAATTTTGAATTCTTTCGCGCGTTCCATCAGTTTTTTGAAATCTTCCAGGGTGCCGAGTCCGGGATGAATCGCCTTGTGACCGCCTTCGTTGGAACCAATGGCCCACGGGCTGCCCGGATCCTCCGGTTCGCAAACCACGCTGTTGTTCTTCCCCTTGCGAAACGATTTTCCAATCGGATGGATCGGCGGCAGATATAAGACGTCAAACCCCATTTTTGCGATGCGCGGCAATTGTTCCGCGCAGCCTTTGAAACCGCCGAATGACCGCGCAAACATTTCGTACCATGCGCCGAATTGCGCGCGTTCGGGATCAATCATCACCGGCAATTCTTTTTCATAACGGCAGCAAAATTGACGGTCGGGATGGCGGCTCATCATCTCGGTCAACTCCCGGTCAAACGCGCGCTTCTTAACCGGATCGCTGGTGACCATGCCGCCAGCGCTCAATTCCTTCGCCCACGCCAATAGATTTTCGGCATCGCGCGCCGCGGCCCGTTGGGCGGCCGCTTCGATCATTTTCGCGCCCATTTGCAATTCGACGGAGATATTCTGCCCGGCCTCGATTTTTTTTTGCAAATTTTTCTGCCACGACTTGAATGAATCCACCCAAGCTTCAATGCTGTAAACATATTTTCCCGGGCGGGCCGCGATAAATTCACCGCGCCATCGGTCATTCGTCAAAAACTCCATCGGCGTCTCGCTCCATTCCGGATTGTCTTCGGCGCGAAATTTTAAAACTGCCGCGAGCGAATCATGTCCATCGGCAAAAATGTCCGCCTCCACCACGACGCTCCCGCCGGACGTTCGTTTGATGGCAAAACGCCCCGCCCCAATTTCCGGCGTCACATTTTCTATAATCACTCGGCGGCGGCCTTCCCGTTCGGGAAATGTGGAACTTTCATTCACGGCAAAATAATTTTTCCCATTTCAAGCGGGCAGGCGGGTTACCATCCCCGATTCGCAGCGGTTGATATTTGGCATTCACGGCTTCCGCGATTTGTTCGTTTAATTTTGATCCACTTCAAATTCTGAAAATTTTTAGCTAAAGACATACCATGAAGGAAAAGGGGATTTTGCGATGTTCCGAACTGCAATCTGCACGAATGCCGGCTTCGGCGATGCGATTTGCACGAACCGTTGATTGTAGGGAGACGAGGTAACGGACTGCCGGGGACGAAAATTCTGAATGTAATTTTTTTTGGCCAGCCGCTAATATCCGCGCATGAAAGTCAGTGGATTCACTTTTTTGCGAAACGGCCAGAAGCTGGGCTATCCCTTCGTGCCGTCGATCCGTTCGATCCTCCCGCTGGTGGATGAATTTGTCATTGCGCTCGGGCCTTGCGATGACGATACGGAAAAAATGCTGCGCGAAATCGGCGACCCAAAAATCCGCATTATTCCCACCCAATGGAACGAAAACCTCCGTCCCGATTACAGCGTGAAGGGGTTTGTTTACGGCCAGCAAAAGACGATCGCGTTGTATAATTGCACCGGTGACTGGGCGTTTTATCTCGAAGCCGACGAGGTGTTGCACGAGAATGACCTCCCCAAAATCCGGGCCGCCATGGAAAAATACGTAAATGACGGGCGGGTCGAGGCCCTCGCGTTCGATTTTCTTCACTTTTACGGCAATGCCAACACCATCGCCTGGTCGCCCGCCTGGTATCGCAGCGAAGCGCGTATCATCCGCAACACGATTCCGGCGTGGTCGAGCGAATCATTGTTTTTCAACGTCGTGGTGAGCCATAAAAAATCGCGCCAGCCGCGCGCGGCGCATACCAGCGCGACGATTTATCATTACGGCTGGGTGCGGAGCGAGACGCAAATGAACCTGAAATCGGCGGCGGTTTTAAAATACTGGCAGAACCGCCCGTCCGCCACCGTGGATTACGCGCAAATTGATCCCGCCACGCTAAGACTATTCACGGGCGCGCATCCGAAGACTGTCCAGGAATGGCTGCCCAAAGCGGATGGGTTGTTTCAAGCCGACCCGAATCATCAACTGACCGCGCGGGAAAAAAAGCACCAGCGACTGCTCTGGCTGGAGAAGACCTTCGGGGTGCGGTTTAATAAGAAGCATTACAAACTGGTTCAATTAACGCCCGGCGTCAAGGGCTTGGGATTTTCGGTAGT
>JBKQUF010000290.1:0-9329 GCA_052140285.1 Limisphaerales bacterium
ATTCAAGACAGCCCTGGCGACGGGGCTGTGAACCGATTCGTTTCCATTGACATTGGCGTTGACCGGTCGAAATGAAGGAACCGGGTGATTGGGTGAAACTCCCAGGAAATCCAACGTGCGCCGGTAAACCCCGGCGGTGTCCGCGTTAAAATCGTCGTAAATGATGACCTTCACACGTTCGCGCCCAAAAATGTCAAAATAACGGCGGACTTGCCCGGTGAAGCGCACAATGGAACGGTACACCAAAGCCTGCGCGAGGTAAGTTTGCCGTCCGATACGGAGTCCTCTTTTTCGCTGGCCTTCCGCAGCCAAGGCTTCTTCAAAGGTGGGGAGAATCTCGTTTCCGTCGGCGCGAAAGGCGCAATACATGGCGTGGAGCAGCGCCACGGGATCCCGCAACATGATGATGATTTTTGCGTCCGGGTTAAAGGCCTTGATTTCCTCGGCCGCGCGGCTTGAATAGAGGTACCAAACGGACGATTCGCCGATGCACGACTGGCCTTTGCAACCGGCGAACTCCGCCAAATACGCTTCACGGTCACGGCGAAAGAACTGGGGACCGAAGCGCAAGTCAGACCCAAAATGATGCATTTCCTTTCTGGCAACGAAAATATCGGGGTGCAAAGACAGGTAATAATCCAAGGCGGTGGTACCGCATTTAGGGGCGCCAACGATAAAAAAATTCGGTCTTATTTCGGAGTTCATCATGGCCTTTGCGTCGCGTGCCCAGTATTCCCCAAGTATGAAAACTTCAAGCCACCCGACAAAGGATTGTGTGATTTCAGCATGAAACACGCCATCGACAGGAACAGTGTAAAACCCTCGATTTTCCACAGAATCCAAGATGCTCAGACTAGTATTAAAGCATAACTGGTATGCTGATATGCAAAGAGTGTTTGCAGGTTTGGCTTTGGGGAAAGCGACAAACAAGTATTTGGCGGCAAAAAGTCAATCGTTTTTGTGGCAAGCCACCATGCTTTTAGGTTATCTTCTTCCCACGAACACAAGTTATGCTTTTCGCTTCAGCGTTGAATTCCATTAAGTTACCCCAAGCAACATGAGTTTTGGCATCAAATTGCGCATCGTTGCCTTGAGCCTCGCCATGGTAGTGATGGGTGGCCTGATCGCCTTTGTCACGATCAATTCCCAAAGGCAGACCACGGAATTACGCACGCGATTGAATCAACTGGATATAGAAAGTTCGGGCATTGCCGAGCATTTCAGGGACACCGTCCGCGATGTGAGCGACGAACTGCTGCGATACCGGGCGAACCCGACTGAAACCAATTGGGATGATTTTCTCAGCACGGCGCTGGGGATGAGGATGTGGATTGAGGGGCAGAAAAATAATTTAAGCTCAGAACACGAACGAAATGTTCTGAAACAAATCGAAACGGCGGAAGACGCGTATATGAAATGCGCGCAAGAAGTTCATGACGAGGCATTAGCGTCCGGGGAAACGAACGGGGCGTCCTCGCTGGGGGAAACGAACATGGCGCTGCTGATGCCATTGGGATCGCTGACGCAGACGTATCGAACTTTGTTTGATTCGGGGGAGGATTTGGCGAAGGCGCATTTGGATTTGCAAATCGACCTGCTGGCGCGCGCCCAAAACACGCTGATCGATTTGCGGGAGTCGATTTTGGCATTGTTGGGGCTTTTGTTCCTGATCGCAATGGCGCTGGCGATCATGGTGTATCGGGAGATGATCACGCCCCTGCACGTGAAGCTGGTGGAGAGCGAGGCGCTGGCGGAGCGGCGGGAGAAGCTGGTGGCGCTGGGTTTGCTGGCAGCGGGGGTGGCGCACGAAATTCGCAATCCCCTGACGGCGGTCAAGGCGGCGCTGTTCATCCAAAAAAAACAGCTCGCCCCGGGCAGCCCTGGACGTGAAAATGTGGAGGCGGTGGAACGGGAAATCGTCCGGATGGAACGAATTATCAACGACTTCCTTTTATTTGGGCGGCCGGCCGAACCGAAGTTCACCACCATCTCGGCGGATTTGCTGCTGATGGAGTCGCAGGCTTCTTTTGTGAATCAGTTGAAAAAGAGCAATATCCGGCTGGTACTGGAACCGTGCGACCCATTGTGGGTGCGGGCCGACCCGGCCCAATGCCGGCAGGTGCTGACGAACCTGATTCAAAACGCGGCGGACAGCATCGGGGAGAACGGCAAGATCACGTTGCGCGCCCGCGCCGACCGGAGGAATCTGGGCAAGGGGGAAGTGCCGGTGGTGATCATAGAAGTCGCGGATGACGGCAAGGGGATTACGCCGGAAGTGGAGCAGCGTTTGTTCGATCCGTTTTTCACAACCAAACAAAGCGGAACGGGCCTGGGACTGTCCATTGCCGCCCGGATCGTCCAGAGCCACGGCGGCCAGTTGCAATATCAAACGCTGATGAATCGCGGAACGACTTTTGGCATTATTCTCCCGGAATTAAAAGAATGAAGAACGGAACGAAAATTTTGTTAATCGACGACGATGTGGGCATTCGCGACACCGTGCGGCGGGTGCTGGCCGGGGAAGGGTTTGAGGTGACGGTGGAAGGCAACGGCAACGACGGGCTGGCGCGCGCGCAGGATGAAACGTTTAACGTGGTGGTGACGGATTTGAAAATGCCCGGATTGGATGGATTGGAACTGGTCCAGCGGCTGCACGCCGCGCGGCCGCATCTGCCGATCATTCTAATCACGGCGTTCGGGACGACGCAAACGGCGATCGAAGCCACGAAATTTGGCGCTTACGATTATCTCCTGAAGCCGTTCGACATGCAGCAGTTGCTGGACTTGATCGACAAGGCGGTGGACAGCAACCGGCTGATGTCCGGGCCGGTGGATTTGGGCAAACAGGAGACCGGACGGGACGCCCTGGTGGGCGACAGCGCGGTGATGCAGAACATCTACAAGGAAATCGGACGCATCGCCGCCAAACCGGTGAATGTGCTCATCCGCGGCGAAACCGGGACGGGCAAGGAACTGATCGCGCGCGCGATCTATCAAAACAGCGACCGCGGGAAGATGCCATTTGTGGACATCAACTGCGCGGCGATTCCGGAGACGTTGCTGGAGAGCGAATTGTTCGGGCATGAACGGGGGGCGTTCACCGGAGCGCAACGGCAGCGGATTGGACGTTTTGAACAGGCGAATGGCGGAACGATTTTTCTGGACGAAATCGGGGACATGACGCCCGGAACGCAGGTGAAGCTGCTGCGGGTGCTTCAGGAAAAAGCATTGCAACGGCTCGGCGGCCAGGAAACCATCCGCGTCGATGCGCGGGTGCTGGCGGCGACCAATCATGATTTGGAGACAGCCATCCATGATAAAAGATTTCGGGAGGATTTATATTACCGGCTGAACGTGGTCTCGATCACGCTGCCGCCGTTGCGGCAGCGGAAGGAGGACCTTCCGAAATTGGTGAATTATTTTCTGGCCAAATACGGGCGGGAACTGGGCAACGCCTCGCCGTCGATCCATCCGGAAGCTTTGGAGTTGTTGTATTCGCATGCGTGGCCGGGCAACGTGCGTGAGTTGCAGAATGTGGTGCGCAAAGCGCTGTTGACGGCGCAGGATTACACGATCAACGCCAATCACATTCAGGCGGCGCTAAGCAAGGACGGCGGAACGACGGACAAGGCCCGGCAGCCGTTCGGGGAGTATGTCGATGATTTGCTGGCCGCGGCGCAGCGGGAGGAACGGTCGGATGTCCACGCGCATTTGACGGAGTTTGCGGAGCGCGAGTTGTTCCGGCGGGCGATTGCCGCGGCGCACGGGAACCAGGCGAAGGCGGCGCGGTGGCTGGGGATTTCACGCATCACGATGAAAGCCAAGCTGGTCCAGTTCGGGCTTCATCCGAAGAACGAAAACGAAAACTGAAGGCTGAAGCCGTAACGATGTAGTTCAGAAGCAATCTTATATGAAAGACAACGGAAAATTGGTGTTGGAAAAGTTTTCCTTTGGATTGGGAGATCGGTTTGGACGGCAGGCAAAAGCGCAATTGCGGGCATGCATGATGGCCGCCGAGGCGGGCGCCGATATTGTGCCGGTCTGGAACAAATCGAACCGCGAACACACGATCATTGGCTCCGAGCCGTCGGGCACGCGCGCGGCCGCCGACGCGGCGGTGAAGGCGCTGGGATGGACGCGCGGCCATTACGTCGATGCCGACCATATCCGGCTGGAAACGGTGGACCGGTTCATCCCGCATTCCGATTTTTACACGATTGACGTGGCCGATACGATTGGCAAACCGGCCCAGGTTGAAGACGTGCGGCGATTCACCGGGAGGCATTCGGAGTTGCTGGGAGAGATGGCGATTTCCGGGATTGCACAACCGTTTGGGATTGCCCCGGCGGAGATTGACCGGATTGCGGCCAAGTATTTATTGGCCATCCAAGACGCCCAAAAGATTTACGAGCACATTGTCACAGTCAAGGGCGGGGGCAATTTCGTCACCGAAATTTCGATGGATGAGACGGACCGTCCGCAAACGCCGGTTGAGTTATTGGTAATCCTGGTGGCGGTGGCCGATGCGGGCATTCCGGCACAGACAATCGCGCCCAAATTCACTGGACGTTTCAACAAAGGTGTGGACTACGCCGGCGACATCGTCCAGTTCGAGAAGGAATTCAACGAGGACCTGGCGGTGCTCCGTCATGTGACCCGGCATTATCCCCTGCCCCGCAACCTGAAACTGAGCGTGCATTCGGGCAGCGACAAATTTTCGATCTACGCGCCGATTCGCCGGGGACTGGCGCGCTTCGATGCGGGCCTGCACATCAAGACGGCGGGCACGACGTGGCTGGAAGAGGTGATCGGGTTGGCGGAAGCGGGTGGCGATGGATTGGCAGTGGCCAAGGAAATTTACGCGTGCGCACTCTCCCACGCAGATGAGTTGTGCGCACCGTACGCAACGGTCATTGATATTGACCGCGGGAAATTGCCGGCGACAGAAAAGGTGGATGGCTGGAGCGCGGAACAGTTTGTGGCCGCGTTGCGGCATGATCCGGGGGACCCGGCGTATAATCCGAACCTAAGGCAATTGATTCATGTGGGATTCAAGATTGCGGCGAAGATGGGCGGTCGGTATCTGGACGCGCTGGACCGACACGAGGCGGTGGTGGCCAGGAATGTGACAGACAATTTGTATGAGCGGCATCTGAAGCCGTTGTTTTTGGGATAATTGCGGATTGAACGGGTTTGGGTTGAACAACGAAGTAACTAAGCCAACAATGCGGTTGAATTGGGTGGCACGGCCAACTTGGCCGTGCGCGGCGGCAACTTGCCGCCGCATTGGGACGGCGGAAATTCGTCACCGTTTGGTGTCTGCCGTCGGCTGCGGGTTGGCGGGCTGGTAGCCCGCCAAAACGGGCAAGTTGCCCGTTCCACCCATTTTTTAACTGCATGGTTACGGCTAAGAAACCAGGGGGAAAAGCAAGGTTTGGAGGAAGCATGCCAACTGACGGCAAGATTATGTTGGAAAATTGTTGAGGGTAGGAAAGTAACCACGGGTGGACACAGATCAGAGGTCAGAAGAAAAAACATCGAACACTTAACATCCAACAACGAACCTCGAATGACCAAGCCATTCGGCGGGACGCGCCCATTCAAGGCGGCAGGATTCCCAGGACGGCGACGACCATGACGATCAAGGCGGCAAGAACGAGTTCGGCGCGGACGTTGAAGTGCAATTGCTTGAGCGCGGCGATGGAGCGCGGAGTGGCCGGTTCGGACAGGCGCGGTTTGAGTCGAAGCAGGTTCACTGCGGCAATGGCGAGGGCGAGGCAAAACAGCAGGATTTTCAACAGCAGGCAACGGCCATAGGACTGGTTGATCAGATTGGAAAATGAGCCGACAAGAAAGCAGGCATTGACCAACCCGGTGACGGCAAGCAAGGAAACGGCGGCCAGGCTGAGGGCGGAGAAGCGGCGAACGAGCGCAACTGCGCCGGTTTGCGATTGGCGGAGAGTCCCCAGAAGCATGGCCAGCGGCAACAAACCGGCCGGCCACAAACCGGCGACGAGCAAGTGCGCGACGTCAGCGGCCAAATGCCAGCGCGAACCTTCCAAGCCATGTCCGGCCCAAGCGAGAGTTCCCAACAGGATGGCCGCCAACAAGAGTTGCAACCAGAGGAGTAAACCGGAAAGGTGCTTGGGGCGTCCGCTGACGAGGACCAACGCGGCCACAATCCATGCGAAGAAACGGGTTTTCCAAACGAGACCAAAGAGCGTTTGCGTCCAGACGGTTTTGAGGATGTCCCAATGAGGGGGTTGACCGCTCATGGACATGGCCACGAGGACAAACCAGGCGAGTCCGGAAAGGAAAATGACGGGCAGGAGGATGACACAAGAGGGATTGAGCCGGGAGTTCCAGAAAGCGACAGTTTTGTCATCAGACAAGACGGGAGCGGCGATCAGGCGGTCGAAGGCGAGAAAGCCAAAGAAAAGCAGGCACGCGCCGAAATGAACGGCCCGCGCGCAGACGAGATATTCCGGCGTCATGCCTGCTTTTGGTTTGGTTATTTAATAATGAAGTGAAACGTGCCCTGGGTGTGATGGGTATCCACCGATACAGCGTGCCAGATGACGGTGTAAGTGCCTGGGGAAAGCGGCGGCAACGAGACAATCATCAACTGCTTGTCCTTGTCGTCGAGATGGACGTTCTTTTTGTCCACTTCCTTGCCTTGCGCGTCCTGGACTTCGAGCGTGCTGAAGGCCGGTTCCAGTTCCTGGGTGAACCACGCTTTGACTTCAGTGGGCGCATTGGTGACGGTGCTGCCAACCTTGGGATCGGCATGATCGAGGAAGGCATGCGCCCAGGCGGAGGATTGCAGCGCCAGAAATAAAACGGCGACGAGACTCCAGCGTTTAATTGAATTTATTTTCATAGTTATCGAATGATTTTTGATTTTAAGTTTCAAGTTTTTTATTGATCACTGCCGATGATGGGATGGCCAAACCATTTCGGCCAGATGTCATCAATGTAGATTTCGAGTTGAATGACCGCGCCGATACTGTGGCCGGTGGCACGGTTGACGGGAAGGATGGCTTCGGCGCCGATTTGAAAATAAGTATTTTCATAAAGGACACCGGGGTTGATGGTGCCGGTGGTTTCACCGCCGTTGCGATTTTCCGGCGAGGTGAGGGAAAACTCGACGAGGGGGATCATGTCTTTGAAAGGCGCGGGCAGGCCGACGTCCTTCACCTGGGATTGGAGGTAGGGCAGGCTGTATTCCAAAGCCAGACCCCATTCGAGGTTGTTGGGTTCGGCGCTGGTGGGCAGGTCTTCGCCGACGGTGCCGGTGAGCGCGAAGGGCCGGGCGTATTCAAGCGCATCCGGCAAATCACCAAAACCCTTGCCGAAATAAAGGGTCGGCGTGAAGGTGTTGGCGGAGTCGGCGCCCACCTGTTTGCTGCCGCTGCCGCCAACGGTCCACAAGGCGCCGACGGAGACAAGGGCTTCGTGGGCATCACTTTGCCAGATGGATTGATATTTGGCGCTGACGACAAAATCATCAAAGCCGGTGGAGGCCGGTTCGCCATCGGGTTTCAAGTGCAGATAATCTCCCGCGATGCCGAGGGCAAAGTGGTGGAAAATCTCCTTGTTGAATCCGAAGCCGCCGTCGGTGGTGGCGGTCGGCGGATTGCCGCTTTTAAAATACGAGACGGACGGCAACAATAATTCATCGGTGGCAAAGGGATCATCCGTGGCAATGGTTGGGGGGAAAAACCTATCGCCGACAAACCCGTGGGCCTGAGCGGTGACCGTTCCCAGACCTATCACTGCAAAAACCGCCCCGGAGGCAGCCAGCAGGCCGCGTCCAGTTTTCAGAACTGTGGAATCAATTTTTTTATTTTTTTTCATTTTCAAATTTCAAAGTTGCGAGAACGTCATCAGGCGTCCTCCAGTTAAAAGGGTAAAATTTCACCCGCGACAGCAATGGCGCGGGCAACGACAGGAGATTTAAGCGCAGAGTCCGCGCGGCGGTGGCGTCGGCGGTTGTTCGGAAAGGGATTTTACGGCGGAGGGAACGAGGGGAAAATTATCCTGCCGGGAAGGCGCGATCAGGACAATGGAGTCTTTGAAGAGGGGGAATTCCAATTTTTGGGCCTGGGCCAGGGTGTTTTTCTTTTCGTTTTGCTTGCCGGCGGCGATGGCGCGGCAGAGCGGGCAAGGATGTTGGCCGTCGAATGTCATGGCCATGGCATCGTGCAGGGAATTGGATTGGAGATTGTCCGCGAGCATCGTCGTCCAAGCGACCGTCTGGAGCAAAGCCCAATTGCCGCCGGGCATGAACATCAGCGCGAAGGCGAGAACGACCTTTCCGAGGCGAAGGATCATTTGATTTGATTGCTCACAGGCTGGCCGCCTGGGTAATAGCGCCGGCAAGCTGCTCCGGAGTCCAGGTGTTGCCATTGAATTGCTTGTAGAAATCGCCTTTGGAATCGAGCACGACAGTCCGCATATTATGGGAGATACTATCGCCCTGCCGCATGATGATGAGGCCAAAGCGCAACGCGGCATCAATCAGCACGTTGGTTGGCGCGGAGGCAAAGATCCAGCGGTTGGTGTCTTCGCCACGAAATGCTCCGGCGTAGGCCGTCAGGACTTCAGGCGTGTCGAAGCCGGGGTCGAAGGAGATCGAGAGAAGCTCCCAATTGGCAGGTGCGTGAGGGTCGGCGGTGAGAAGTTTGCGGGTTTCGCCAAAATTATTGTTCATGCGCGGACAATAATCCGGCAACGGGCAGCGGGTGAAAAAAAAGGTGAAGGCGAGGGCCTTGCCACGAAAATCCGAAAGGTGGATTAGGTTTCCATCCGTGGTTGTCAATTGATAGTCCGGCAACGGGTCGCCCGGCTTGATTCCCGTCAGCATCATTTCTTCGGACATGTTCATTTGCATTGGCGGACTGTTGGTCGTGGCGCCGGGCATGTTCATTTTCATCGGCGGGTTGTTGGTCATGTTGCCGGACATAGGGCCGACGTGATGGATGTTCTGGATCCACTCCGTGTCCTTGGTCACGACGAGGGTAAAGGTGACCTGGTCGTGCGGGGAAATGTGGGCGAGTTCGTTGGTGTTTTTAACGGGAAAATCCATCGTCATTTCCATCATGTAACCGGGGATGGCCTGATGATGAATGGTGATGGTGGAGAGGTCGGGCGCGATTTTCTCGACTACGCCGCGCGCGGGATAGGAGTTGGTGGACTGGCCGTCCGCGGGGACGGCAGAAACCATTTGAGCGACCCAGAGGGCGGCGAGCAGGGAGAATTGAGAGAGATTCCCCCGAAAGATTCGCGCAATGAACCCTTGATCCTGTCGTATCCTGTGACGTCTTTGA
>JBKQUF010000291.1:0-3899 GCA_052140285.1 Limisphaerales bacterium
AAATCATCACCGCTGCAAGTCGCCGGGAATTTCAGGCGTGCCCGGCTCATCGAGTAATTGAATCGAAGACGCCGGACCGAGGTCGGGACTTTTCCATTCGCTCAGCACCCAGACGACTTTTTTCGCCGGCGTTACTTCCAGCACCTGCGCCGTGCCGGGCCAGAGCTTCGGGTCCAGGTTGTGCGGACACCAATTACAAATCACGGTGTCGCCGTTGGCAAGACGGCTCGCCTCCTGAAAAATCATAAATTTATATTCCGGCGCGTCCTCCTGGGAGAATTGCCAGACGGTTTGGCCCCGCTTGCTGACTTCCAAAACGGTGTGATCCCCCGAGGTGATCAACGTATTGCCGTTCTTAAGCCGCGTCGCCCACCACGGATACCTCACCTTGTAGGACCAGATTTCGCTGAAGTTCGCATCATATTCCACGACTTTTTGATCCCTCAAATGCGCCGCGAGAAACGTCCCCTCCTTCGTCTCATGCACGCGGCGGAATTGGATGTGCGGGTTGGCTCCCGGATTCAACACGGGAAATGTATATTCCTTCTCTGTTTTGCCAGTCGTGGTGTTGATGAGCAGCAACTTCGCCGCCGGATTGCCGTTTATCGTCACAAGCACGTGATCCAGGCCGATAGGTTGAACGGAATGAATTTCCGTTCCCTTCGGCGCATCAATGTTCCAGATGATATTTTTGTCCGGCGTGACTTCGCTCGCGCCGGTCTTGCGGCAAAAAACAATGTTGCCGTTGGATAGCATCGTGGCGTCTCCAAGCTCCTGCAACGTGCCGTGGGCGTCCTTGATCGGAATTGAATAAGTCCAAATCACCTTGCCGTCGCGCACGACGAACATGGTCTGGTTCGTCTTGCGATAATCCCACTCGCCGGTGTAGAGAAACGGATGCTGCGCGATTCCGTGGCCGGGCAGGACGGCGGGCGCAGGGGAAACGGCGTTGGTCGCGGTGAAGGAATTGGTGTCGGCGCAAAAACCGTTCAACGCGGCTGAAACGGTAAAGACTAAAACCAGCTTCGACGTGTTCACATTCTCAATGGCAGGGTTGATCAATGTTCGGACTCGCCCGGAATTTCGGGAATGCCCGGATCGTCCAGGATTTGCACGGCCGTGGCGTCGCCGAGGTCTTGCCAATCTTGCAGCACCCAGGCGACTTTCTTGTCCGGGGTAACTTCGACGATCTGCGGGCCTTTGCCGCCGCCACCGCGGGAAGTGAAAATCGTATTGCCGTTGGCCAGACGGGTGCAGGTTTGCGGCGCTTGGACAAACCGATATTCCTCCGGCAAATCCGCATTCTTTAATTGCCAGACCGTTTCGCCCTTGGGATCGACTTCGCGCGTGAGGCTGTCGTGCTCATCGGTGATCAACGTGTTTCCGTTCTTGAGCCGGAGGGCGGCCCAAGGCGACCGGATCGGGTAACTCCAGACTTCGTTAAAATTTTTATCAAGCTCCATGACCTTGTTTTCACTCAGGTAGGAAAGGAGATAAGTCCCCCGCGCGGTGTAACGCGCCCGGCGAAACTGCCCGTGAATATTCTTTGTGTCAAACGTCTGGCCGTAGGGCAGTTCGTGATTCACCTCCACCGCGCCAGTTTTGGTGTTGATAATCATCAGCCGGGGCGGCAGGCCGTTCACCACGAACATCACCTTCTCCAAGCCGATGGGCTGGCAGGTGTGAACTTCAGTGTGATTGGTGCCGCTGCTGTTGTCGCAATTGTAACGCCAGACCACCTTTTTGTCCGGCGTGATTTCGGCTACGTACTGCATCCGCGTGAAGAGAATGTTGCCGTTGGAAAGCATCCACGCGTCGTCGTATTCGTAGCCCGGGCCGGTCTGATAAGTCCAGATCACCTTGCCCTCGTTGACCAGGAACATTTTGGTGTAATTTTCCCCGACATAAAGCATCGGATGCTGCGCGAGGCCGTTGCCGGGCAAGCCGCTCGGCGTGACCGCGTTCGTCCATTTGCCGGCGGGCGAGGCAATCTCCTCCGGCCCCATTGCCGGAACATCCGCGGCGGTGAAACGATCCAGCATGGCCATGCATGGTGTCGCCGACCAAGAACCGGCGCCGGGCGTGTAACAGCCGGCTAAAGTGGCGGCCAAGCCAACAGCCGAAACGACTGCGATCACGAGGCCAGATTTTGCCTTCCAATTTTTTGAGGAAAAGCAGGCGGAGGATTTGAAGAATTTTATGGCGGGTGGATTTCGCATTTGACTTATTTTGGCCATGAATTTTGAATGACAATACTGATATATCAGATAGCTTAAGTGTCAAGCCGTGAATAAAAAAAATAACCGCGTTCGCAGGATGTTTGCGCTTGCTTCTTCTTCCGCCACGCCGACAGCGCGAAAACATTCCCTGGCCGAGTGGGCGTATCTGGAAATCCGCGACAATATCCTAAAAGGTGACCTGGCAGTGGGGGCAGTGCTGTCCCGCCGACAGTTGGCGGAAGAACTGAACATCAGCGTCCTGCCGGTGTCCGAAGCGCTGCAAGGCTTGGAGCGCGACGGTCTGGTTGAAAGCCGGCCGCGCGCTGGCACGCGCGTGCGCATCCCGACCCGGCGGGACGTGGAAGATCGTAGTCTGGTGCGCGAAGCGCTGGAGACGCAAGCGGCGCGACTTTTTGCCGAACGCGCCACAACGGCGGAAAAGAAGGAGTTGCGACAAATGGGCCGACACATGGACCAGCTTTACGCCGCGCATGAAACTGATCCAGGAGACCGCGATTTTTTGTTTTCCGCCAATACCTGCCACATGAAACTGCATCTGCGCATCGCGGAATGCGCGCGTTGTCCGGCGTTGCGGGATGCGATTGAAAAAGAGCAAGTCCTGATTTTCAACTGGCTTTTCGACACCGCGGTGAAACGGCACGCGCTCGGTTCGGATTTTCACACCCGGTTGACCGATGCGCTCGCCAAAGGCATGCCGGACGCAGCCGCGACCGCAATGCGCCGCCATATCCAGCGTGGTTTGAACGAAGTGGTGGAACGGCTTGCCTCTATTGGAGGTGAACGGAAGAATTTCTGGCGGCCCTCGAAAGCCCTGCCCAAAATTGGAATTCGTAACCAGCGCCCAAAACTTACTCCCGCCGTAACTGAAGCAAAAGTGCGCTGACATGAGGAACAGCCAGATGCGCTGCCTCGCTCTGCGTCGTTACCTTTTCCGGCACTCCAGGAGTCCATGTGCCGCCGGCGGAAACTTCCGCGCCCGCGAAAGTCACATGATCCTTGCTCTCCACCGAAGGGGCGCTGAGCCGGAATGCTCCCGCGGTAGAGTAGCCCTGCGGCAATGCCGTCTCGACCTCCGCATCGCGGGTGAAATCCTTGTTTACGACCGTAATCCAAAGCCGCTCCTCATCGTCCCTTGTTGCGTAGGCCGTCAGGTTAACATCGGTTTTTTCCAGTGTTAGTTTCACGATTTCCCCTTGACCGGCCATGGCAAAGGCCAGCATCCCGTAATATTCCGGCCGGACGCTGCACCGGCCTTCCGCATCATGAACGATCGGGGAATAGTGGCTGATGAAACCAAGCTGGTTAATATCCGTCTCCATGTTCACGCCGTTGCATCCAAACGAAGCCAATCGAAACATATAATCCAAACACCAAAGCGCCGAACCGAATGTATCGCTCACGTCCGGCTTTCCACCACCCGAGAAGGAATTGACTTCGTTGATTCGGAAAGCGAGACCATTATCGCGACAAATCTGCCGCAATTTCTCAAGCCGGTTGTCCCAGCCGTCATCATGCTGGAGAAGTCTTTCGAGACTGGTTTTTGGATCTTTGGCCCCGCCGCGATAGTAATGTTGAGTGAGCAGCTTTATGTCCCGACCCTCTCCGGCGGCAAAGTTTGTAATCCAAGCCAGATTCCCGATCGAATCAGGACCGGAAAAC
>JBKQUF010000292.1:0-9553 GCA_052140285.1 Limisphaerales bacterium
ATTTTCAATGCTCCTTTGATGAGGGTGAGGGTTGAAATAGAAGCCGTCGCGCCTTTGGCAACCGCCACGGCGGTCACGGTCTTTGCCATCGCCAACGGCGCGGCCTGGACGGAATTGGCGGAAATCGCCCCGGCAATGATTGCCGTCGTCAAAACCACGCCGCGCTTCGCGAAAAATGTCCGCAGCTTTTCCAGGGCGCGGCTCACGCGTTTGCGGGCCGTTACCTCATTTAGTTTCAACGCCGCGGCTGCTTCCTGCGGCGTTTTGTTTTCAAAGAAACGCAAAACGATGGCGTTGCGGTCTTTTTCACCAAGCCGGCCCATGGCATCATCCAGCAATGGCGATATTTGTTCCCATGGCGACGTGTCTGGTTCCGTCAAGGTTTGCATATACATCTCCTGTTCGCGGCGTTGACGGCGGATTTCGCGTTTGATGAGGCTGGCCGTGGTCAGCCGCGCCGCCTGATAGAGCCAGCCGGACAATACGGTCTTTGGGCTTAGCGATTTTGCCTTCCGCGCGAGGAGGATGAAAACCGCCTGGGTGACTTCCTCGGCATGAGATGGATTGCGGGCCTGCCGCAACGCGGCGGAATACACCAGATGGACATGCCGCTCAAAGAGCGCCGTGAAAGCGGATTCATCACCCCCGGCATATTGTTTTAAGAGCGCGATGTCATCAGGTTCCGGCATTTACCCAATGATGTCCGCCGAAAGAGAGTTGTGACAGGTTTTTTGCTATTTATGGGTGTTCTGAATCGGGTTTGGGGACTGTGTCCCTCCGTGATTAAGGCAACTTGTGTCAGTTCGGCAATTTCTGCCCCGCCGGAATCTTTTGCCACCGGCACAAAACCACCGGAAAAATTTCCCGGCAATTCCCGCCGCTTTACCCGCTGGCATGACCGCTGCTATCCCTCTGATTACCATGACTAGCACCGACGTACTTGAACTTGAGGAAACCGAAACCACGGAGAGCATTGCCTGCTGCGATGTGTACATGCCCGCCGGATTATTGGGTTTCGAGCACATGAAAAACTATCTGCTCATCGCCAAGCCCGCCGAAGCCCCCTTCCGCTGGCTCCAGGTCAAGGGCAACCCCTCCCTGGCCTTCGTCGTCATCGAACCGTTCTATTTCCTCCCCGATTACCGCCCCGACATCCCGGATGCCGACGTGAAATTTTTGAACCTTTCTGAACCGTCCGATGCCGCCGTCTATGTCATCGTCACCGTCGCCGGCCCCCATCATGCGACTGCCAATTTGAAGGGGCCAATTGTCATCAATCGTAACACCGGCCTGGGGAAGCAGGTCGTCATCGCCAACGCCGCGCAATACCTGGTGCAGCACCCCTTGCCGGTCAACGAAAACGCCGCCTGACCGTGGGGCCATGCTTATCCTCTCCCGCAAAGTCGGCGAAAGCATCGTCATTGACGGACGCATCCACGTAAAAATCGTGCGCGTCGAGGGGGAGACCGTGAAGATCGGGATTGACGCCCCCTCGGAAGTGCCGGTGCATCGCCGCGAGGTGTACGACGAAATTCAAAACAGCAACCAACAGGCGCTGACCAAACAGAGCGCGGAGTTGCCGAAATTACCCGCGCCGAACCCGGCCAAGCCGGCGCCGCAAACGGTGAAGGGTTCGTGACGGCGCGGAAACAGATTTTGCCGCTCCAACAGCGGCGTCGGATTCTGGAACGGTCCGGGGAGCCGCGTGACTGACCACACGCGGCAATCCGCCCCGAACTGGTCCAGTGACATGGTCAGCGAATTTCGTCCGCCAATGGGCGGGACCGCTGGCTCCTTCCCCGGGCGGGTTGACCTACGTCGGCCCGCCCGTAAAAGAACAGGACAGTTATAAAACTATGAGCGCAACCGCCAAAATGTTGGTGATGGAAGACATTAAACCTGAATACACCCCCGGTTTTTCTCCGGCGATTCTTTTCAACGAGCCGGTCGATTTCGATGCCGCGGAGCAGGATGACGCGAATGAGGCCATCGTTGATTATTACGAGTCCAGCTTGAACGCGGCGGATGGTGTCATTCTTCATCTCGGCGCCGGCCACGGTGAATTGATGGACGCCCTGCGCCAGCACGGATTTTCCGTGATGGGTTGCGAACCCAGGCCGCGCCCCACGCGGTTTGCCCGCAATCGCGGCTTTGACGCTTGTACGCTGCAAGATTCAAGCGCCGAGGGGCTGTTGCATTGGGTCCGGCGCATCGGGCAGAAAGCGCAGACGATTTTTTTCCGGCACGACTGGGAACACAATCTGGAACTCCAAGCGCTCCTGCCCCGCATGGCGGAGGTGTTGCGGGAGGGGGGACGGGTCGTCGCACTTTTGCCGCCGCCGGCGTCGGGCTTTCCCACCGAGGCGCATGTGAGCTTCCTGAACGAACTGGCGGTTGGTTGCATTTCGAGCAGCAGGAGCTTCAAGATGGACAGCGTGGATTGTGACATCACCCACTTCATGGCTTTTGTGCTGAGAAAAGAGACGCTGTCGGGTGGGGCACACTAAAGAGATGAACATCACTGCCCCAGCCACCCACGATGAGGCGACGCGCCCTCCAAGGTCTGCCGCGGCGAGATACTATTTCTGGATGCCGTGCCATAGCAACGACCCGATTCCCATAAACTTTGGAGACGATTTGTTCGGCAAGGTCGCGGGCAAAATCACCGGACAGGAGATCACGGCCTGTTCCCCCAATTATTCCGGCAGGAAGATTTTTATCGGCGGTTCCACCCTGGGCTATGCCCGAAACGGCGATGAAGTTTGGGGCGCGGGTGTCCGGGACGGTTCGTTGAGACCCGGCATCCATTTTCTCAAAGTTCATGCCGTCAGAGGGCCCAAATCCGCGGCCATTTTGCGCGAAAGAGGCATTGCCGTGCCCTATCTCTATGGCGACCCGGCGCTGTTATGGCCGGAGTTGTTTCCAGAGATCAGCCAACCAATTGCCAAGTGGGATTACGGCATTGTTCCACATTTCCGCGAATTTCTTCACTCTAACGAATCCTCCTATCCCGCTAATGCCAGGGTCATCAGTCCCATGCAGGATGCTTTAACGGTGCTGGATGAAATCCGGCGGTGCCGGGTAATCATCGCCTCATCGCTTCATGGCATCATCTGCGCCGAGGCCGCGGGCATTCCGGTCGAGCCATACAAGCTGGATGATTCCCACGCCGAGCCGGATTTCAAATACGCGGACTATTACGCGGCGACGGAGCGGGAATGGAAACCGCATTCATCCATCACCACAGCCGTGCAGGGGAAGTTTGAGAAACCGCCCGACTACTCGGTGGAAAGGAAATTTCTCAAGGAAAGTTTCCCTTCAAATTTGAAAATAGACCCAACGTCCGGCGAATCCATTCCGCCAACCGCCGCAGTGGAACTGAAGCGCGCATCTTTACCGGCGCCGTCCGCGGATTCTTCGCCAATGTTGAAGGAACTTGAGGCGCTGGAAAACAAATTGCAAACCACCAAACTCGCCGTCCAGGAAAAATGGCGGGTGGAATTTGCGCGGATCAATCCCCTCAAGATCGAAATCAGGAACCGGGACGGGGCCAGGCTGGAAAAGCACATCCTGGATGTTGAGGCGCCCTGGTTGCGGCGACCGGTGCCACCTTGCCGTATTCCGGGCATGATTACCACGGAGGAAAAACAGTATTATGGCTATCTCACCCAATTTTATTCCGGCCGGGGCAGGGTACTGGAATTGGGACCGTGGCTGGGTTGCTCCACCTGGCATATATGTGCGGGACTGCGCCTGAATCCCGCGTTCAGGAATGAAAAACTGCACGTTGTGGACGACTTTGTTTGGCGGAGTTCCTGGATGGACGGTTATTACAAGGAGGCGGATCGTCCGGCCCACTACGGGGATTTTCGGGCGATTTACGAACGCCACGTCGCCGAACATGCAAATTATCTGGCGACTCGCCGTGCCCGCATCGCCATTTACGACGGCAACGATGCCGTGGAGCAATTCGCCTGGGACAGCGGTCCTATCGTAATGTGTTTTGTGGACTGCGGCCGGCCCATCTCCGCGAACGAGGCATGGTATAATTTGTTGCGCCGACACTTCATTTGCGGGAAGACGCTGTTGATTTTGCAGGACTGGCAGACGCACAAGGAAATTCCCGAGAAATGGAACAATCAAATGAAACAATTTTCGGAAAGCAAGGGCGCCGCGCTGGAACAAATTCACGAATTGCGTGACGGAGGAGTCGCCACCTTTCTTTATCACGGTTTGCCAAAATAACCCCCCCCGGGACTTACCTGAATGAATCAAGCTGCAAAAGATAAAATGGCTGGAAACGCTGCCATCAGTGTTGTTGTCCCGACGTTCAACCGAGCCGAATATCTCAGGCGCAGCATTCAAAGCCTCCTGGCGCAGAACGCGGCGTTTGATTACGAAATCATCATCATTGACGATGGTTCCACGGATGGTACGCGTGAAGTATGCCGGGAGTTTGCCGGGGACGCCCGGGTCAAGTGCCACCCGGAAATCAACCGGGGTATCGCCGCCGCCAAAAATCATGGAGCGGAATTGGCGCAGAGCGATCTCGTTCTGTTCTTTGACGACGACGACGTGGCCGATCCCAATCTTTTGGCGGAACACGTAAAAAGCCACACGGAGTTTCCGGACGAAAGCATTGCCGTGCTCGGTTATACCGGCTGGGATGCCAGCATCAAGACCGATATGCTGATGAATTACATTACCGGCACCGGCGGATTTTTATTCAGCTACAGTTCCTTAAAGCACAGACAGTTTTACGATTACACCCATTTTTGGGGTGGTCGCGCCTCTTGCAAACGCAGTCTGCTGCTTAAATTCGGGCTGTTCAATCCCGTGTTTACTTTCGGTTCGGAGGACATTGAGCTTGGCTATCGGCTCAAGTCAGCCGCGGAATTCAAAGTCCTCTACAATGAGTCCGCCCGCAGTTACATGATCCGTCCGCTCAATTTTGACGCATTCGTCGGTCGCTGCCTTCGCCAGGGAAAATCCCAGGCCTGGTTTAGCCGATTGCACCCGGCGCGGGAGGTCCAGAAATGGTGTTTGCGGCCCAAGGCCGAAGGCATCTGGGATTACCTCAAGATTGAATATGAGCGCCAGTTGAAATGGGGGCGCAAGCTCACCGAAGAATTGAATGCGGCCAGCCGCCAAGCCGGCCAATTCAAAGCGAATCCTGAATTTCAAGCCAAGCTGAAGAAACTCCATGCCGAGGCCGAGCGTGTCTATTGCCAGGTTTTTACCTCCGCAAAATACAAGGGACTGGTCGAGGAATTGGAGAAACTTGGCGATGCCCCGCCCCCCGCGGCCAAACAATTCGAGGGTCTTCTATCGCCGGTTTCCGGTGTGGTCAAAAACATTCTGGTCATTGATTTGTTCATTCCCGTTTTTAATCGCGCCTCCGGTTGCCTCCGGGCGTTTCAACTGTTGAAGATGATGCGCGAGTTGGGATACGAGGTGACGTTTCTGGCGAAATATCCTCAATACGCCGACGAATACGCGGCGTATCTGGAAGAACTCGGCATTGAAGTCATCGCCGGTGATCCGGTGGCGATGCAGGCCGGCGGCGTGTTTAGCCCATGCCCGATGGTTGATTACCAAAAAGTTCTGGGGAATCGGCGTTGGGACCTCGCCATTATTTCATTCTGGGACAATGCGGAATATTATCTGCCGCTCCTCCGCAAGCATTGCCCCGAAACCCCGGTGGTCATCGATACGGTGGACATTGTCTTTCAGCGCAAGGTGCGCGAGGCGCAACTTCTGGCGAATCAAGACGCGATGGCGGCGGCGTTGGCGGCGGCGTTGGCCAACAAGCAACGGGAACTGGCGATTTACCGGCAGGCCGACCGGCTCTGGGTGGTGACCGAGGCCGACCGCAGCGCCATCAAGGAATATGCGCCCGCCGTCCCGACGGATTTGATTTCCAACGTCCATGCCCTGGTCAAGCATCACCAAGAGTTCGCCGCGACCAGGGATTTACTCTTCGTTGGTAATTTCTGGCACATGCCCAACGTCGATGCCATGGCCGTTTTTTGTCAGTTGGTTTTCCCGTTGATCCGGGAGAAATGTCCGGACATCAAATTGAAAATCGCGGGCGACAATGTGCCGCCGGGTTTAAAGAACTTCGCCAACGAATCCATCCAGTTCCTCGGGCACGTCCCGGATCTGGGTGATTTGTTGCGCTCAACCCGGGTGTCCATTGCGCCGTTGAGATATGGCGCAGGCATGAAAGGCAAAATCGGCGAAGCCCTTTCCTGGGGCATCCCGGTCGTTACGACGACGATTGGAGCCGAAGGCATGAACTTGGTGAATGGAGAAGACGCGTTGATCGCCAATTCGCCGGCCGCGTTTGCCGAAGCGGTCTTGCGCGTTTATCAGGACGAAGCGTTGTGGAGAAAACTGTCCCGGAAGGGGCCGGTGAAGGTCGAAGATAATTGGGGTTACGACGTGGTCAAAGACAAGCTCAGTGGCGCGCTGGTTGCCGTGATGCCAAACCAACCGCTGGTGTCCATCATCATCCTGGTGATGAACCAGCTTGCGCAGACGCGGGCATGCCTGGAAAGCATTGCCGCGCACACACCCATGCTCCACGAAGTCATCATCGTGGACAACGCTTCAACGGATCAGACGCCTGAATTTTTGAAGGAATGGCAGGCCACCCATCCGAATTACGTTGTCATCCGAAACGAAACCAACCGCGGTTTCGCCGGCGGAAACAATCAGGGCTTGTCCATCGTCAAGGGGAAGCACGTGGTCTTGTTGAACAACGATACGGTGGTGACCTCCGGTTGGCTCGAACGGCTTCTGGAAGTTTTCGACCGTCATCCGGAGACGGGCATTGTTGGGCCGATGTCGAATAATGTGTCCGGCCTGCAATTGGTCAAGGAGGTTTCCTACGCCAATCTCGAGGAAATGCCGGCGTCGGCTGCGCGATGGTGCCGCGAGCATCGGCGGCAATCCTTGGAAGTCGGGCGCGCCGTCGGCTTTTGCCTGGTGGCCAAACGCGAAATCATCGACGCCATTGGCGGACTCGACGAGCGTTTCGGCCCCGGAAATTTTGAAGACGATGATTTTTGCATCCGGGCGATGTTGGCGGGCTATCGCATTCGCATCGCGCGGGATGCTTTTGTGCATCACACCGGCAGCCAGACATTTAAGAGCGCCAGGATTGATTACCACCGCGCCATGACACACAATTGGAATCTGTTCCGCGCCAAATGGCAAATGGGCGACATTCCCTTGGAAAACGCCTATCCGGTTCCGGCCAGGCTTCCCGCCGGAACCGAAGTCAAAATCCCGCTTCCGCACTTGGATCAAACGCATCAAAGCTTTTCCAAGCGCAATTGGGGCCAACTCAAATCCGCGAACGGCAATCAGGACCTTCCCGCTGTCGCCCGCGTGGGGAATCTCGACCAGGCTCGCGCCTTTCACGGCAATCGCAAGTATTCGGACGCCTGGCTCGCCACGATTGCCGCAATTCAATCGCGTCCCTTTCATCCCGAAGCTTTCCTCCTGCTCGCGGAAATCGCCCTGGCGGCCGACGACGCCGTCAACGGAAAACGCTGTGCGCAACACGCGCGGAAACTGGTCCCCGATTGGAAAGCGCCGAAACAATTTCTCCAAAAAAACATCAAGGGCAACGCGAAACCCGATTGGTTGAAACTCCCGGCCGTGATCAATTCCCAATCACAGAGGCTTTCCGTTTGTCTCATCGCCAAAAACGAGGAGAAATTTCTCGCGCACTGTCTCGCTTCCATCAAGCCCATTGCCCATCAGATCATCGTGGTGGATACCGGCTCGACGGACCGCACGCTTGAGATCGCCAGGGAATTTGGCGCGGAGATTTATTCCTCGACTTGGAACGACGATTTCAGCGCGCCGCGCAATGCCGCCCTGGAGCACGCCACGGGCGACTGGATTTTGGTGCTGGATGCCGATGAAGAATTGCCCGCCGCCGAACATGCGCGTCTGCATGACGACATGGGCCGCGATGGCATCATCGCCCTGCGGTTGCCGTTGATAAATCGGGGACAGGAGGCGCAGGGCAGAAACTGGGTGCCACGCTTGTTCCGGAACGCGCCAGGCGTTTTTTATCGAAACCGCATCCACGAGCAGGTCTTCCCCAGCCTGATTAAATGCGCGAAAGGGTGGGGGATGAAGACGGCGGTCGGGACGGCGGAATTGTTGCATCACGGCTACACCACGGAGATGGTCAAGGACCGCAACAAGGTGGAGCGCAACCTTCAGCTCCTTCGCATGGCGATTCGGGAAAATCCCGAGGACGCCAATTTGCAGATGAATTTGGGCTTGGAACTCGTGCGGAGCGGTGATCTCCTGAGCGGCTTGACGCATTACCGGGAGGCCTATCGGTTGATGTCGGCGCAGCCGCCGTCCGAGTCTTCTCCCGAATTGCGCGAAGTGCTGCTCACGCAACTCACGTGCTATCTCTACAAGGCGCGCGCGTACGACGAGATCGCGCAGGTGCTGGATTCGCCTTTGGCCAAACGCAACACGCTGACCGCGTCGCTGCACTTCGCGCTCGGTTTGGCCTGTTTTGAACTGAAACAATTCCGCGCGGCGGTCGAACAGATGCGCCAAGGCCTGGCGAAACGAAAGCAAACCTCGCTCGCGCCAATCAATCCCGACATCCTCACCACCATGCCGCATCATTGCCTGGCGCTGGCCCTGAAGTGCGCGGGTGAAAATGCCGAAGCGGAGAAGGCTTTCAAAACCGGCATGGCGGAAAGCAGCGGTTCGAATGCTGAATTGAGACTGGCGTACGTCCATTTTCTAGTGGAACAAAAACGGCCCGTTGACGCGCTGCATCAATTGCACGGAATTGTGCAATCCGAGCCGGCCAATGCCCTGGCCTGGCGGCTGGGTGGGGAGATTGCGCTGGGCCGGAAGGAGTTTCTGGAGTTTGCCCTGAATTGGACGGCGGAAGCGATGCGCCAATTGCCCGGTGACCCTCTCATTTCCGGCCAACGCGCCGAGGCATTGCTTTTGAGCCAGAACACTGCGGAAGCGTTGCCTCTTTGGGCCAATGCCATCAACGGCGCGCGTCCACCTGCGGCGCTGGCGGCGCAGATCATTTGCGCCACCCTCGCCAGACAACCGGCGGAGAGACTCCAGGGCGGCGAGGAGATGAACGTCAGCCGCGCGTTTGTGGATTGGTACCGCCGCCTGGTGAACGCCGGGGCGCGGGAGACTGTTGTGGGATTGAATTCCCAGGTGGAAACACTTCGTCACGTCCTGCCCTCGGCAGCAGGAGTACTCGATGGGGTGATTGCGCAGATGAAGAAGTAGAGCAGGGCACTGGCTGCGTAGCGGCTTTCGGCAGAAAGCCGCATCCTTCGATTTTCCACGATTTGCACTCCGGCGAAACACCACTACGCTTGCTGACCAATGTCAATACGGCGGGCTGACCTTATCTAGCCTAACTTCCTCGGAGATTTTCAAAAAGGCCAGTAAAACCGGCGGTTTCCGGTTTTTGTCTGGCTACAAAGCCCATTGCGGCACAGTGGCGAAAAGTTTGATCAGGCCCAGTTTTTCCAGC
>JBKQUF010000293.1:0-8751 GCA_052140285.1 Limisphaerales bacterium
TCTTGAGCAAATCAATCACGTTGGGACGGCCTTCCGTCAATTTTTGCGTGCGTTGGACTTTTAATCCGGCCTTTTCGAGCACGGCCGCGGTGCCGCTGGTGGCGACCAGTTCAAATCCAAGCTCGGCGTACTTTTTGGCCACGGCCGCGACCTGCTTTTTGTGAGCGTCGCTGACGCTGATGAAAATTTTCCCGCGAAGAGGCAACGATGAATTTGCCGCCATCTGGGATTTGGCATAGGCGATGCCCAAGTCCGCGTCCAATCCCATGACTTCGCCGGTGGAGCGCATTTCCGGGGAGAGCAGGATGTCCTGCCCATGGAAACGGTTGAAGGGGAAAACCGATTCCTTGACCGCCCAGTATTTCGGCCAGATTTCCCTGGTGAACTTCAATTGTTTCAAGGTCTTGCCGGCCATGACTTTGGCGGCGAGTTTGGCCAGCGGCACACCAATGGCCTTGGAAACAAAAGGGACGGTGCGCGAGGCGCGGGGGTTGACTTCGAGGACATACACCTTGTCGCCCTTGATGGCGTATTGCACGTTCATCAGGCCGACGACCTTGAGTTCGCGGGCCATGGCATGGGTATATTCGCGGATGGTGGCGATGACTTTCTTGGAAAGCGTGTGCGGCGGCAACACCATGGCGGCGTCCCCCGAATGCACCCCGGCAAATTCAATGTGCTCGAGCATTCCCCCCATGACGATGGTGGCGTCCTCCGGTTTTTTGTGGAGGCCGACATCGGCGATGCAATCCACGTCCACCTCGGTGGCGTCTTCGAGGAACTTGTCCACCAGGACGGGACGTTCGGGCGAGGCTTCGACCGCGAACTTCATGTAATGCGACAGGTCGGCGTCGGTATAAACGATCTGCATGGCGCGGCCGCCGAGGACAAAGCTGGGGCGGACGAGGACCGGATAGGTCAATCGTTTGGCGATGGCCAGCGCCTCGGATTCCCTGGTGGCGATGCCATTGGGTGGCTGCGGGATTTTCAGCTTATCGAGCATCGCCGCGAACAATTTTCTGTCCTCGGCGATCTCGATGCTTTGGGGCGAGGTGCCGATGATATTGACGCCGTTTTTTTGGAGGCCGAGGGCGAGGTTGAGCGGGGTTTGCCCGCCGAATTGCGCGATGGCGCCCCAGCATTTCTCGCGCTCGTAAATGTGAAGCACATCTTCGAGGGTGAGCGGCTCAAAAAATAATTTATCGCTGGTGTCGTAATCGGTGGAGACGGTTTCGGGGTTGGAATTGACCATGATGGTCTCAAACCCGTCTTCCTTCAGGGCGAAGGCGGCATGCACGCAGCAGTAGTCGAATTCAATTCCCTGCCCGATGCGGTTGGGTCCGCCGCCGAGAATCAGGACCTTTTTAGCTGTGTTATTTTTGACCTCATCGTCGCCGCGATCGTACGTGGAATAATAATAAGGAGTGTACGCTTCAAACTCGGCGGCGCAGGTATCCACCAGCCGGTAACTGGGAACAATTTTGAGTTTTTTGCGAAGCGCGCGGATTTCATCCTCGGTTTGGCCGGTCAAATGGGCGATTTGACGGTCGGAAAAACCGAGGGATTTGGCTTTCTGTAAGGTGTCAGGGGTCATGGGTCAGGGGTCAGGTGGGCGATGGGTCGCGCCGCGTCAATGAATGTTTCAGGCCGCCGACAAGTGCTTTCGTTTTTGCGGCTTGCTGAAAGTGCGAATCAAATTCATTTTCATTTACATATCCGACATCCAGCGCAACGTAAATCAACGATTGAACTTCGGCGGTTGAGCGACGGCTGATACCAAGAAAGCGAGCAAACTCAAGTTTGGATTCGCAGTCGAATCCTTCCGCGATATTGCTCATGGAAGAAGCCGCGGCACGCTGAATTTGATCTTTCAACCCGTAATCTTTTGAAAATGTCCCGCTGCTGGTTTGACGATAAATACCCGCGGTCAACTTGCGCGCTTCCTGCCAGGCGCGCAAGTCTTCAAATCGTTTTACAAAAGCCATAGTTTACCTTTCTGTTTTGATACGGTGAACGTTTGCCTTTACATGACACCCGGCACATGACCCGGATCTTCCGGCATCGGCGCGATAGTAAGCCGCAAAGAGCGCGGCATGTCCAGCGAGGAGTGACGCGGATCGGTTTTTGTTTAGCACTTGCCGAAAAGAGGGTTCTGCATTAATTAAAGGCACGTGAAACAAGGGTTGCTGCCGTTGTTGCTATTTCTGCCACTGCTTGCGGGCGCGCAAATCGACCCCGCCTCCCGGAATTTAATTCAATTCGGCTACAACCAGGCTTTCGAAGGCCACCAGCCGTTTTCGGGTTACGCCTATTATTACCATAACCAGCCGGACTTTTTGCGGACGAACCTGACGTTGCGCCTGACGGTGGCGCCGACGTATGTTGATTCCAATCTGGGATTTGTCAACGGCCTGGGACCGAACACGGATTTTGCGATTGGCGTGGCCGGCGGCGGTTTTGCCGACAGTTACTATGAGTATCGGGACGGAATATATTATCCCTCGGAATCGTTCGACGGCGACGGCGGCGAGGTTTCGTTTGATATTTATCATTTGTTCAATCCGCGGGACTTGATTCCGCTCAATCTGGTCGTGGAAAGCACGGCGCATTATTCCGTGTACGACCGCGATGACACGGCCCCGACGTTTCAATTGCCGGCCAACCACGGCGATTTCAGCCTGCGCACCGGCCTGCGCTTTGGCGGCGTCGAGCCGGTGCTGTTTCCGGCGCTGGCGATGGAATTGTCGGTGTGGTACGAGGGGCATTACCGCACGGATTCGGGCACGTACGGATATTCGGGCGACCGAATGCTGCGGGACCAATCGCATTTGTTTTGGTCCGAAGCGGCGTTGTCCTACACGCTCACCAACAGCCAGCAGAACTTTTATATTCGCGTGACCGCCGGGTCGAGCCTGGACGCCGACCGTTTCAGCGCATACCGATTGGGAGGGTTTCTGCCGCTGGCGGCGGAATATCCGCTGTCGTTGCCGGGCTACTTCTACCAGGAAATCAGCGCGCGCCAGTTTATCCTGTTCAACGGCAATTATCTGTTGCCGCTCGACAAGCGGATGCACTGGAGCCTGGACCTGGATGCCTCCACGGCGGTGGTGAGTTATTTGCAGGGGGAAGGGCAGGCCGGAAATTCGCTTTCGGGCGTAGGCGGCGGCATTTTGTATCATTCGCCCGGCAACCATTTCAAAGCGCTGCTCGATTACGGATACGGGATCAACGCCATCCGCGACGGGCATCGCGGCGCGAACAGCGTGGGCTTTTTGATGCAGATTGATTTGGGACATCAACCCGGCGGAGGTATCAATACCACGCCGCAGAATCTTCAACGCGGATTGCAATGGCTGTTTGGGGAGTAGGCGGGGAAAGCGAAAAGCAGAGTCTCACGCCAGGGCGCGAAGGCGAAGGGCTGGAATGAAAACGGTTCGGTACCCGCCCTCATCCCGGCCTTCTCCCCCAGGAGAAGGGGAAAGGCTCGCCGCGCTTTTGCAAGCTGGAGCGGCAAGGGGTGGAGGGCAGTCGATGGTTGAGGGAGGAAACCACCAAGGGGATTATCTCCGGAATCAAAACAAAGGACACCAGATGCACCGGGCATCCGATTGGGACGAGATTCGGCTTGCGCGGCGCGGGGCGGCCTGCTTCATTATTCGACGCGCGCGGATATGGTGGAATTGGCAGACACGCTACTTTGAGGTGGTAGTGCCGCAAGGCGTGCAGGTTCAAGTCCTGCTATCCGCACCAGTTTTTCAAAGGAAATTGATGAAACTGGCGAGTCCAGCACAAATTCCGCACAAAATTCGGCGGAATTAGAGGCACGGAACATGAGGTTCCCGAAAGTCATCAAACATCGCCGTTACGAAGCCACGATCTACGGCAAAAGCAAAACTACGCTTACTACCGGCTGACCTACTACGCCGCCGGGAAACGCTTCATGCGGCATTTTCCAACTTACGGCGAAGCCAAAACGGAAGCGGAGCGCATTGTCCGCCAGCTTGCCGACGGCTCGCAAGCCGTCGCATTGAACGCTGCGCAATCCCGTGACGCGCTCGCCGCATTTGAGCGCCTGGAGGCATTCCGACAAAAGACTGGCCGCCGCATCTCGTTGCTCGCCGTTGTTTCTGAATCATGCGAGTCATTAGAAAAGCTCGGCCCCCATTCGATGCGCGACGCCATCACCGGCTTTCTTGGCACGGTTGCCAGCGTGAAGCGCAAAGACATCGGCGAAGCCGTGGCGGACTTTCTAGCCATTGAATCGCCGCGCACAAAGGCCAGCAATGGCGAGCGGGCGCAACTTTCCGAAAAGTATGCCTACAATCGGAAAATTCAGCTTGAAAAATTCGCAAACACCTTTCCGGGAACAGCCATTTGCGATTTGAGCAAGGAACACTTGGACAAGATGCAAAACAAAAAGCCCTTCGGATGACGACTTGCGCTGATTGCAGCGCGCCAATGAGTCGCCGGGCGTTGTGGTGTCCGGCGTGCGGTTCAATTCAGCGTAGCCTTTTCGGATTGCTTTTTGAAATTGCCAGCACGATGGCGCTCGTATGGGGGGTGTTTGCCGGGATCGGCTGGCTCATTCTGAAATTGGCGGAAAAGGTCGCAGGCGGCTAATCCTTCGCGCCCAGTGGCCTTTTTTGTTCGCTTTTTTTCTGATAAATTGCTGTGTTTTCTGAAAATTTTCCAAGTGAGTTTTTGGGGGAAGTCACGTTTTGCCCTGCTCAAAACATCCTCAAAAGAGATTCCTTGAATCCGTGCGAAACGCTGCTAATGCGTTGCCAACTCTGTTGCGATGAATGTTGCCGTCGCGTTGTCATTGCGTTGTCACGAAAATTGTCACCGGCGTTGCCGTCTGCGGTGGAAAAATCCTTAACGCTCGTTAGGAGTAGGGCGTCCGGGTGGATTTTTGGCTTTGACCGCGCACTATTTCGGCGCGTTATGCGCCACGAATTCGTACATTTAGACACGAAAAGGAGCGTTGCGAGACTCCCGCGTGAAGCCTTAATCGCCGTCTCCCTGGCGCAGCAAAGCGTAGTCAAGGTGGAAGTCGAAGGGCGACAGGGCGAAACTACCTTGACAACGCGGAGCGAGCCATACAATCGAACGGCGATTCACGCGGGACTGATTTTATCGGCATCGCTTTTGGCATAAACTGACGCCTTTGATCCCGTCCTGAAGAACTCATCCATAACAGTTCGATTACTGTGCGCGTACACGGGGACTACTCATTAACGCTCCGGTAACAGGCCGATTTAAGTTACCTGCAAAAAAGAGGTGATGTATGAAACAACGGTTCATTCTAAATCAGGGGAACAATGAAAATCCCGCAACTGTGCAACCGTCCGTCGAGGCTGGCTTCATTAATGAAAAACAACTGCTGTCGCGGCTGCCGGTGAGCCGCCGCACACTATTCAATTGGCGCAATTCCGGCAAAATTCCCTGTGTGCGGCTTGGCGGACGCAGAATTCTTTTCCATTGGCCGAGCGTGGAAGCCGCGCTTTTGCGTCACCAACGCGGCGGTGATTTTCAATGCTGAAATGCCGGAAGTCTGAAACAATTCGTCGCAAGCAAGCGCATGGCCGTGCAATGATGAATTGACAGCGGTAACATAAATGATACCCTATGAATGGCTCTTTTGAGATTCGGGAATTTGTCGAAAACGAACGTTCACCCTATGCCGAATGGTTTGACGGCTTGGACAATGTTACCGCAGACCGCGTTGACAAATACCTGGGGCGGCTGGAACAGGGCAATTTCGGCGCGGCCAAAGCATTGCAAGATGGAGTTTTTGAATTGCGGCTGGATTTTGGGCCGGGCTACCGCGTGTACTATGGACGCGAAGGCCGCACAATAATAATTCTGCTTGGCGGCGGCAGCAAACGGCGGCAGGACGCGGACATCGCCGCCGCCGTGGAACGCTGGAAACGATACAAAGAAACGAGACGATAAAATGATTACAACACGACCTCACAGCGAGACGATTATCGCGCGGATCAGACGCGACCGGGAATTTGCCCGGCTGTTTTACGCCGGCGCGGTGGAAATGCTCTTGGAAGGCGACGCCGCTGGCGCTTTGTCCCGGTTGCGCGACCTGGTGAACGCCCAAATTACCTTCAAGGAATTGTCCCGGCAAACCGGCCTGGGCGAAAAGTCCCTTCACCGAATGCTCAATCACAACGGCAATCCCACTGCCCGCAACTTGGGCGCGATTGTGCGGAGCATCGCCGAGGGCTTGGACATCAAGCCGCGAGTGGATGTGGTCGAAGGCCAACAAGTCAAAATCGTGAAAAGAGGCAAGGCCATCGCGCTTCTGTCTCCGCCGCCCGCCGCCAAGTCAAAAAAAATCAAGCTGCCGGACTTTGAAGCGCGACGCAAACGCATTTTTGGCGACCGCGTTTTGCCCGGCAACATCATTGCCGAAGAACGGGAAAGCTACGAATGATATACGAAAGACGGTCGAAGTTCATTTTTTCCTTCTCAAGATGAGATAAAAAATTCCGTAAACAATCAGCAATGCGCCAATCACCAGGAGCAAGAGCATTCCCGAACTTAAGGGATGTTTGTCAACGAGTGAAATAGGCGAATATGGTTGTGGTTGGGTGACTTATTTTGACGGCGCGGCATGCGTCCGGCGGACCTCTCCGCCGCAACAGTCTCAAACCCTGCACCCCGGTGACTTTGCTGGCAAGCACTTTTGCAACACTCCATTCAACACGGCTTATCCGCGAAATCTCGCGCCGGCATTCAGGCTTAAAACATTGCCGAAAAGGCAAAAGACTTGATTTCGGGAAGACAATCAGGTGTAGTGAGCGAACACCATGAGCAAAAACAAATCCGCGAGTAATTGGGTCCTGGCGCTGGCCGTTCTTCTGGCCTTCGGAACATCGGCCGTTTCGGTCCAGGCCCAGGGCCATTACAAAAGTTTTATCGTTTCAACCTATGCAACGCAGGGAACCGTGCAGGGGCTGATGAACGGCAATCCGGACCCGGCCGAGTCCTGGGCCGTCCTGAATCGCAATCTCAAGATCGACAAGATTTACATCGAGGTGATGCGCAACCATACGCTGGTGGATGAAGCGGGGTTGGAGAAACTCAAGAAGTTTTACCAGTCGCAGGGAGTGGAGGTCTGCGGCGGGCTGGCTTTCAGCGTGAGTGAGGCCAACGGTTACCAGGGGTTTGACTACGCTGATCCGGAAAACCGGGAATTTGTGAAAAAGGCCGTGGCCATGGCCGCCCGGCATTTCGACGAAATCCTGCTGGACGATTATTTTTTCTTTGACCGCAAGACGGACTACGACATCAAGGCCAAAGGCAATCGATCGTGGACGGAATACCGTCTGGAGACCATGCGCGAGGTCGTCAAGGACCTGGTGGTTGGAACCGCCAAGGAGGTCAACCCCAAGTGCAAGGTGATCATCAAGATGGCGAACTGGTACGACCAATACGCCGGGATGGGCAATGACACGGAAAAGGTGCCGCTCCTGGCCGACGGGATGTTTTCGGGCACTGAATCGCGTGTGTGGGTGGGACAGGAACAGCATCTGCAACCCTATCTGAGCTACGACATCATGCGGTTCATGGACAATCTCAAGCCCGGCGTGGACAAAGGGGGCTGGGTGGATCAAGGCGGCGCCAACCCGATTGACCGCTACTCCGAGCAGTTGCTGGATACCGTTTTTGCGCGTTGCCCCGAGATGTGCTGCTTCAATTATTCCGGGATGTTGCGCGCGATTCCGTACCGGACCATCACCAATCGCCCTTGGGCCGGCCAGCCCACCAGTCTCAACACGGCCGAGTTGCTGAAAACCCTCGGTCCCAATGACGGCAGTCCCACTTTTGCCGACATTGCGGGCTACACTCTCGCCGAGGCGGACAAGGTGCTGGCCAACGTGGGCAAGCCCGTCGGCATAAAAACCTACACGCCGTATCACGCCACCGGCGACGAATTCCTCCACGATTACCTGGGGATGATCGGCTTGCCGATGGATATCTTCCCGAAATTTCCGGCGGAGGCCAACATGGTCCTGTTGACGGAGCAGGCGAAATCCGATCCAAAAATCATCCAAAAAATCAAGGCGCAGCTCGAAGCCGGCAAATCGGTGTGTGTGACCTCCGGTTTTTTGCGCGCGATGCAAGGCAAAGGGATTGAGGACATCTGCGAAGTGGGAACAACCGGCGTCACAGTGCCGGTGGAGCGCTTTACATTTGCCGGGGGCCCGGGCGCGCCTTTCCGCGGGCGCGGCTTTGGCAGGGGAACCGCCGGCACAAACAACGCACCCGATCCCACCGCCGTGCCGCGCGATATTTTTATTCCCGAAATCAAATACTTCAATATCCTGACCCACGATGCCTGGGGCGACATCCTGGGCGTCTCTCCCGGAGGCACGACTTATCCCGTCCTCCTCTCGTGCGATTATTCCAAGGGCAAATTTTACGTGCTGACGATCCCCAATGATCCGGCCGATCTTTACGCCTTGCCGCCCACGGTTCTCGCGGTGATCCGAACCACGCTGGGGGCGTCCGAACCCATCCGCATTGACGACGCTCCGGCGCAAGTCGCTTTATTCCGTTACGATAATAACACGTTTATCGTGCAGAACTATCTGCCGACGGCAGCGGACGTGACGGTCTCGGTGGCGGGCACGGCAACGAAAATTCACAATTTGCTTACGAGCGAAGATATCACAACTCGTTTTCACAAGAGGATTTAGCTTCAACGCAACAATCCTTTCGTTTTCAGTGTAC
>JBKQUF010000294.1:0-26904 GCA_052140285.1 Limisphaerales bacterium
ATCATCACTGGTTACATCTCGCTCTTGGCCGCCTCGGTTTGCGTTACCGGATGCTGCCCTATAATTATTCCGTCGCCTGGAAAATCACGAGCGCAAGCTACACGCCGATGCGCGCGCTGGTGATGGATTTTCCAAAGGACCCCCAGGCCCTGGCAACGGGTGACGAATATATGTTTGGCCCGTCGTTTCTGGTAAGTCCGGTGACCACGCCGCAAGCCACGACCCGCGCGGTTTATCTTCCCTCTGGCACAAGCTGGGTGGATTTCTGGACCGGCGAAACTCTCGCCGGCGGACAAACCGTGACCGCCAATGCGCCCGTCAATATCCTGCCGCTCTATGTTCGCGCCGGTTCGATTGTGCCGCTCGGCCCGGTGATGCAATACGCCACGGAAAAACCCGCCGACCCGATTGAACTGCGCGTTTATCGCGGTGCGGACGGCAAGTTCACGCTTTACGAGGACGAGAATGATGGTTACAACTATGAAAAAGGCGTCTATGCGACCATTCCATTCACTTGGAATGAAAGCAAACAGACGCTGACCATTGGCCGACGCGCCGGCAAGTTTCCCGGCATGTTGAAAGAACGCACCATCCGGGTGGTCTTTGTCTCGCCCGGTCACGGTGCAGGCATGGCGGCCGAAGAGACGGCCGATGCGGTCGTTCATTACACCGGCAAATCTGTGACGGTGAAGTGTCACCAATAGATCACCCTAAGAATACAATTAATTTATGGAACAGAAAAAACGAATCGTGGAAAAGGACGCCCCGCTGAAGAAAGACGATTTGATCGTCATCACCGGCGCGGGCGGCTTCATCGCCGGCAATCTGGCGCTTTACTTCAAGAACAAGGGATTCACCAACATCCGCGCGGTGGACAAAAAACCGCTCTACGAATGGTATCTTCATGTCCCCGGGGTGCAGAACATCTGCCGCGACGTGAGCATCGAGGAAAACTGCAAACATGTCTGCGAAGGCGCGGTGGAAGTTTACAATCTGGCGGCCGATATGGGCGGCATGGGATTTATCGAGCGGTTCCGCGTGGAATGTCTGCGCTCAATCCTCATCAACACCAACATGGTTGAGGCGGCTTACAAGGCCGGCGTGCGGCGCTATTTCTTCTCCTCCTCCGCCTGCGCCTACAACACCGATCTGCAGCAGGACCCAAACGTCCGGGCGCTCAAGGAAACCGACGCCTACCCGGCAATGGCCGAGCGCGGCTACGGCTGGGAAAAATTGATGAGCGAAATGTTCTGCCAGGAATACTGGCACGAACGCGGAATGAAAACCGCCATTGCCCGCTTCCACAACGTCTATGGCCCGCATGGCACTTGGGATGGCGGACGCGAAAAGGCGCCCGCCGCGCTTTCCCGCAAGGTGATCGAGGCCATTGATACCGGTGCGAAGGATATTACGATCTGGGGCAACGGCCATCAAACCCGCAGTTTCATGTATATTGACGACTGCGTGCAAGGCATTGACAAAATCATGCACTGCGATGAATTGATTGCGACGCCCATCAATCTCGGCTCCAGCGAACTGGTTTCCATCAACGAATTGCTGACCCGCATCGAAAAAATCGCCGGCGTGAAAATGATTCGCAAATACGATCTCGACGCGCCCAAGGGTGTCGCCGGCCGCAACTCCGACAACACTTTCATTCAAAAAGTCCTCGGTTGGGAACCGTCCACGCCATTGAATAAAGGGCTGGCCGCGACCTACAAATGGATTAAAACACAATATGACGCTCGCAAGGCCGGCAAACGCGTGGGCATCGGCTGATGAAACAATCGCCGGTTGCCAAATTGCTCGGCGCCATTCCGAACCGCCTGCAACTCGCGGGCGGGTGGATTGATCAGCCGTTTGTCTCGCGGCACAACCCCAGGCCGCCTGGCGCGATGGTTGTGGCGCAAATCGAGCCGGATTTCCGCCCCATGGACCGTTCGGGAATCGCCAGCGGCACGCGCGCGATTGCAATGAAATTGTGGAAAGGTAAATTGCCCAATCGCCCGCTCGAAGCTTTGGCCAGGGAACTTTACGAAGCCGAGAACAAAGGCAAGACCGAACCGAGCGGGTCGCAGGATATGATTGGGCTGATTTATCCGGGCGTGAACCGGCTGGACTACGATTGTAAAATCCAAGGCGGCGTTTTCCCCGCGCACGTCGAATCCTGCAACAACGCGCAAGTGGCGCGATGGTTGAGCAATATCTTGCACCTCGTACCCATCGAACCCCGGCCGGACGGTTACAGCCCGTTGGGGGTAAAAAATATGGCGCCGAAATGGGTCGCCAAACTCGGCCAATCCGGTTGGGACTGCTACAATTCGATTGTCAGAATGGATGCGAAGGCCCTCGGCGCGTCGTTCAACTTGAACATGAAATGCTGGGAAACGCTGCTGCCGCACATCGTCCGGCATCCGTTGTTGCGCGTCGATTTGATGCCGATTTTGCAGGCGTATCAAAAGCAATACCTGGGCGCGATGTATTCCGGCTGCGGCGGCGGATATTTGATTATTGTTTCCCAGGAACCGATCCCCGGCGCATTCAAGGTGAATGTTCGCGTCGCCCAAAAATGAACCCTCCCCAAAAGGTCATCGTTTCGGGCGGGTTCGATGACATCAAATCGCGCGACCTGCGCTTTCTGGAAGAAACCGCCAAGCTCGGCGAACTTACGGTGTTGGTGTGGACGGACGACTTGATTCGGCAAGTCGCCGGCAAGGCCCCTAAATTTCCGCTGGCGGAGCGGCTTTATTTTTTGAATGCGGTCCGGTACGTCAAACACGTGATCCGGTTGGATGACGCGCCGGATGCCCTGCCCGAAATTCCGGATGGCCTTCCGGAAATCTGGGCAGACACGAAAACGACGGCGAATGCGGCCCGCAAAGAATTCGCCAGTGAACATAAATTTGCCTACCACGTATTCCCGGACGGCAAACTGAAAGGCTTTCCCGAACCGCCAACGCTGCCGTCCACGCCGGGCCGGAAAAAAGTGGTCGTCACCGGCAGTTACGACTGGTTCCACTCCGGTCATGTCCGGTTCCTTGAAGAGGTCAGCAGTTACGGCGACCTTTATGTTGTCGTCGGGCATGACGCGAACATCCGGTTGCTCAAGGGCGAAGGTCATCCGCTGTTGTCACAGGACGAGCGCCGGTATGTGGTGGGTTCGATCAAATTTGTGAAGCAGGCGTTGATTTCCAGCGGCGACGGCTGGCTGGACGCCGACCCGGAGATTCGGAAACTCAAGCCGGATATTTATGCCGTGAACGAAGACGGCGACAAAGGCGGCAAACCCGAGTATTGCCAAAAGCTTGGCATCGAATATCTTGTTCTCAAACGCACCCCCGCGCCTGGATTGCCACGGCGTTCCAGCACGGATTTGCGCGGCTTTTAATTGACGAAAAATTCATGCTCAAAACCGGCATCCTGAATCCTCAAATCAATGCGCTCATCAGCCGCGTGCGGCACACAAACACGCTGGTGATTGCGGATCGCGGTTTCCCCTTCTGGCCGATGATTGAGACAGTGGATATTTCGCTCGTGGACAATGTACCGACGGTGTTGCAGGTGCTGCAGGCATTGCGTCCGAATTTCCAGGTGGGCAAGGCATGGATGGCACGGGAGTTTTTGGAACATAATAACTCCAAAACCCGGGCGGCTTTCGCCAAGGCATTGGAGGGGATCGAACTGCAACACGAAGCGCACATTGAATTTAAAAAGCGCGTTCCGTCCGCCATTGGCTTGATTCGCACCGGCGACACGACGCAATACGCGAATATTATTTTGGAGAGCGCCTAGGGAACTCCTGACCGCAACCTGAACCCCATACCAATCAAACCAACAACATCATGAACACACCCGTACCAAGTTCACAATCCACGGCCAAAGGCAGTTGGTTCCGCACCGCCGATGGCAACAATTATGCCTTCGTCTTTGTGCTGGTCTCCTCGCTCTTCCTGCTTTGGGGCGTGTGTAACGGCATGATTGATGTGTTGAACAAGCATTTCCAGGATTCCCTGCACATCACCAAGTCGGAGTCGGCGCTCGTGCAATTCGCCAATTACATGGGTTACTTTTTCATGGCCATTCCTTCCGGTCTGCTCGCCGTCCGGTTCGGTTACAAGGGGGCCATCATCATCGGCCTGGCTTTTGTGGCCGCCGGCGCGCTTTGGTTTATTCCCGCGACTCATATCGGAACCTATTGGGCTTTCCTGTTTGGATTATTCATCCTGGCCGCCGGTTTGACCTGTCTGGAAACGGTTTGCAACCCCTACGCCACCGTGCTTGGCCCGCCTGAGTCAGCCGCGGCCCGTATCAACCTCGCCCAAAGTGGCAATGGCATCGGCTGGATGATCGGCCCGGTCCTGGGCGGTTTCTTCGTGCTTTCGGCCACCGGCGAACCGATTACGAGCAATGCGGACCTCTACAAACCCTATCTCATCGTCGCTGTCGTTGTCGCCATCATCGCCTTTATCTTCATCATCAGCAAAGTGCCTGATTTACACAACGTCGAAGAATCCAGGATGGAAGCGGGCGGTGGCAAAGTTGCGGTAAGGCCGTTGTGGAAGCGCCGACATTTTACGCTGGCGGTCGCGGCGCAATTCTTTTACGTCGCCGCTCAAACGGGCATCTTCAGTTTTTTCGTTAACTACATGGCCACCGACACGCCCGTGTTGGCCCAAGGCGGGGCGAATGGACTGCAGCGTTATGGCAACGGATTACACGTGGTTTTTCGCATCCCGCTCACGCAAATGACGTATTCCGCCGCTCTGTTTTCCGTCGGCGACATACCCGATCTTTCCAAGTTGACAGCCAAATTGCAGAACGATTCCGATCCCAAAACCCGGTCCGTTTCGGAATTCATCTGGAGCCAGGTGTCCACAAACCACGATTTTGCGTCGGCCTCGACTGACCAGGAAAAGAAGGCCGGCCTCGTCAAGGGTTTGAACCAAATCCTTCAAACCAACCAGCTTTTAACCGCTATCCGCTCCAGTGGCATCGTGTTGCCGGATGAACAACGCCATCTGGTCGAGTCCAATTTCACCGGCGAAGAACTGATCCGGGCCAACCGCACCTTTCTGGAAAACACCTATTCCGCCGACCTGATTGTCCGCAACCCCTATCTGGACCGCGCACAATTCCGCATCACCGACCGCGGAGCATCAGTGCTGCTGTCCTTCGGCGGCTTTGCGCTCTTCCTGCTGGGCCGCATCTCCGGCACCCTGGCGTTGCGGGTATTCAAAGCGCATTCCATGCTGGCACTGTACGCCGTGGTGAATATTCTGATGATGATCTTGACCATGAATGATTGGGGTTGGTGGTCGGTCACGGGACTGCTTTTGAGCTTCTTCTTCATGTCCATCATGTATCCCACGATTTTTGCATTGGGCATTCATGGATTGGGCGAGAAAACGAAAATTGGTTCTTCGTTCATTGTCCAAGCCATCGTCGGCGGAGCCATTATGCCGTTGTTCATGGGCTGGTTGGCGGATAATTGGGGAATGCGCATTGGTTTCCTGGTGCCGCTGATCTGTTTCGCCTTTATCGCCTACTACGGCGCGGCCTGGCGAAAACTGGAAGTGCATGACGCCAAGGTTTGAAAGCCCACCAATCGCCAACTTGCAGCCGGCTTTGGACGTCGCATCGGTTTGTTTTACCTTGACCCACCTTGACTCACCTTGACTTGGCTTGACTGGTTTGGACTGAAAGGCAAAAGCTGAGAAACTGAAACGTTGAAAATTTGAGGCGCGGAAATGGTGAAATAGGGTCATAAAAAGTGAATACCGTCCGATTTGGGTTTGTTTTTTGGATAACATGACGTTAATTCGCATTAAAACACATTAATTCGCGTGAAAAAGGGGTTCGTCTTTGGGGGTTCGTTTTTCGGAGTAGCCGCAAATAAGCGCAAATTCGCGCAAAAGAGGTTGGCGGCACCGGGGGGAAACCGCGAAAACGCTCAACAAAAGGTTGTTTTTTGTCATTGAGGGAAAGGGTGCTGATTTTTGGGGTTTGTTTGGTAAAAATGATGTTTCTGAAGGAGAAGGACTGAAGGGACGCAAAGGACGTAAATAGTTGAAGGTTGTTCGCGACGGCTGGTTGCGAATGGCCGCCTGCGCTTTGTTTCGGCGCGACAAGTGCGGAAGGGTTCGAGGCGGGACGCCTCGAACGGCGACCGGGACGGTCGCGCTCCCCATCTGAAATTTCGGTTGCATCCAGGCGATTTAACCAGAAAACAGAGAAAGTGTAATGTTCCTGGGGAACATAAAATGAAGGAAGAATGCAAAATGAAGAAATACGACCACATCATCCCGGTTTCAAAAGGTGGTAGCAACACCATCGCTGTAAAAATCCATCAAACGAGCGGTAGCAAGACGTGTTGCCCCATCCACATGCCTCATATTCATCAATTCCAAAAAAAGAGGATAACTGATAGGGCATAGAATGCGTTTCTTTTCAATCAGAGCATCCAACAATCCTAAAATTTCGCGATAGCCTACTCGTTCGTTTTGGCTGTTAAGTTTTACATCTCTCAAATGCACCCAATGGTTCGTGTCTAAATAAATGAGCGTTCGACCTTGAAGTTCTTTTTGAAGGGCTAAATGCTTTTCTCGTCGGTAAATGGAATGACTCACATCAGATTGATTTTGATGTTTTGCAAATGACTGGTTCACGAAGTGCTGAAAAGGAAATTCAGCAGCCAAGTTTATATTCTGCTTTTCGCTCATGTCGTTGCCTAATTGTTTCCCATACATTCGAGCGTGCATAGTTTTCTGTCAATGCTGTGGATTTTCGTCCAAGCCGGGCAACGTGAAATCACGTCGTTGTGCGGAAGTCGAGCGAAACTAGCAACGGCGTCAGACTGCAATTTTGCTGCTCCGGTTACGCGCAAGCGGGCTGGGCCTACGCTTCAAAACCGCAGATTGCCACGGGGATCATAGCGGCGGACATCCTGTCTGCCGTAGAGGGCGCGCATCCTTGCCGCCCGGAATTCGGCCCCAAAATAGCGGGACGGCTCCTTCAATTTTGTTCGCCTCTGATTGGCGTATGGCTTTTTCCGCCAGGCTGGAAGCGCCGGCTCTACGGCAGTCTGAGAAGCCTGCCGCTACGCAACTTGACATATTATCGCGAGACGATAAATTAAACCGGTGATTGCCAACTTCGCCTGCTGGAAGACGGAGCGGTTGTGGCAGCGGCGGCGCGACCACGGCCTGCCGCCGCAGATTGTGCGCGTGGCCTTGCGGAAGCTCACGCAGCTTGATCGCTCGCGCGAATTGCGCGATTTGTCCCTGCCGCCTGGCAACCGTCTGGAAGCCCTGAAAGGCAACCGTGCCGGGCAGCACAGTATCCGCGTCAATGACCAATGGCGGATATGCTTCCGCTGGCGCGGCGAAGACGCGCACGACGTTGAAATTGTGGATTATCATTGAATTTATGAAGACCAAAAAAATTGACCCGGTGCATCCCGGCGAAATCCTGTTTCACGACTTTATGGAGCCGCTGAACTTGAGCCAATCCGCGCTCGCCAAAGCCATTGGCGTCACGCCCATGCGCGTCAGCCAGATCGTGCGCGGCCGGCGGGCCGTCACCGCCGACACCGCCTTGCGCCTCTCCCGTTATTTCGGCACGCGCCCCGGCTGGTGGCTGGACTTGCAGACGCATTACGACTTGGAAACAGCCGCCGACAAACTCCAAGCCCGCATTGCGCGCGCCGTGAGGCCCCGCGCCTTGCGGCTGGCGCCCGGCCTCGTGCCGACGTGAGTCATCGCCAAAAGAGGAAAGATTCCATCGAAACCCGCCGGTTTGGACTTTTCACCGGGCACATTCGGCTGGCTTGATGACGATGCAACGCCCGGGCCATCGTTCGTTCACGGCTCACGGACCAATGCTCTCCACCCAATCGTTTCCCGGACGCGCGTAGGGCCGGAAAATCTCCGTGTAGCCTTCGCGGTCGTTGTAATAGATGGCGCGATGCAGGCCGAGCGACCCGGCGTCCGGCGAGTCGATCAAGCTCGCCGAGTCGCTCGCGCTCATCTGGAAGAGAACCCGCATCTCAAATTCGCCCAAGGTCTTGCGTCCGAGAAACCGGTTCACGTTGTTGTACGTGTCGCAAGTGGCGATGATATGGACGCCGTGCGCGGGACCGTCGTTAATGAGGCTTTGCAAAATGGCTGCGGGATTGGGCGCGCCGGAATCGCTGGAGGAGAAGCTGAATTCGTCCTCCTGGCGCAATTTTTTAAAATTCTGCAAGCCGTTGATCAACAGGAAAATCTCCGGCGCAGCAGAGTCATCCGCCCGCCGTTTCAATTCCTCGCCCAACCCGGCCATCACTTCGGCAAGGTTGGCGTTGCCCGCCTGGACCACGTCGCCGCCCGCGGCCTTGACAATGCGCTCCAGGAATTCCCGTTCGGGAAACCCGGGCGGTGTCGCGTCGAACACATAAAATTTTGCGCCCTGGCGGAATTGCGCGGCCAGTGAGACCAGCGCCACCGCGAGGATCGTTAGCGAACGCTCCTCGCTCTGGCCGACAATCAACAGGTTGCTGCCGCTTTGCCGCTGGAAAACGGCTTCGGTGGGGCCTTTGATGGAATTCGGCGCGCCCAGCCAGATGCGCGATTGCACCGGCGCCTTGACCGGAGCGGCTTCGAGCAAATCGCGCAGAATAAGATTCTCGCGCACATCCGCCGGCGCGCTTCCCTCAAAGACAAACGGCCCGGGAAATTTTTTCCTGTCGGCGAGGGCGCGGACCTTTTCCAAATAATCATCGCGGACATCCTCGGACAGCCAGACAGCCTGGAAGGGACTGTTGCCTTCAAGGGCGCCGGCGGCGTCATTGTAAATGCCTTCGCCAGGGCGCGAGAGCAGGCGCGGCGCCGGATTATCCTGGTCCATGATGAGATAGGCGTCCGCTTCGTTGCACTGGAGGGCGATGCGGATGACCATCTGCCCGATGGTGGCCCGCGCCAGCGTATAAGCGCCGCCGAGCGTTTGCGAGCCGAGCAACACGTGGATGCCAAAGGCGCGGCCCTGGCGGACAATGCGGTCCAGCAACACCGCCGCGCCCTGGGAAACGCGGTCTTCCTCGGTGAAAAATTCCTGGAACTCATCAATCATCAGCAGGCAGCGGGGCATGGCTTCCTTGCCGCCGGCCCGCTTGTAGCCCGCCAAATCCTGCGCGCCAAGCTGCCGGAAAAGGTCGCCGCGCCGGCGCAGTTCGTCATCCACGCGTTGCAGCACACTCAAGCCGAAGGCGCGGTCGCTTTCAATGGCCACCACTTTGGCGTGCGGCAATTTGCGGCTGGCATAGCATTTGAACTCGACGCCCTTTTTAAAATCGACGAGATAAAACTCGACCTGCTCCGGGCTGCACCAAAGCGCCAGGTTCGTGATGATGATATGGAACAGCGTGGATTTTCCCGAACCGGTTTTGCCCGCGATCAGGGCGTGCTGGCGGGTCCCCTTGCCGATTTCAAGATATTGAAATTTGGTGGCCCCGGAGCGGCCAATTGGCACGCGCAATTCCTCCGTCGTTTCTTCGCTCCAGATTTCAGCATCCGGCGGCGCCACTTGCGGAAACGGCACATCCACCCGGGTCGAATTTTTTCTCCGCTCGCCCACCTCAAGCAAAAAATGCGTCGCAAATTCGGGCGGCGGCGGCGAATCGAGGACCACTTGCGTGCCCGGCTCCGGCCACTCCGCGAGACGGAACTCCTTTTCGACGCGGACCAGGCGGACGGAATTCTTTCGCAGTTCGTCGGGGACAAAATCGTTCGGCGGAGCATTGCGCTGGTCCCAATGGATCAACAAATAAACCCCGCAGCGCGCGCCGTTGGCGGCGATGTTTCGCAACCGCCGGGCCGCGGTGTCGCTGAAGTTCACCGGAAACGAGGCGACCACGAGAAAATGATACTTTTCGGCGATGCTGCCGGCCTGCGCGTTGTAATCCGCGATGGTGGCGTACTCGTTGCGCAAGTACATCTGGATGACCTTCTCCATGTGCTCGTTCAACTCGGCGAGTTTCTCCTCGAACTGGGTCGTTTGCGTCCAGATGCGGCTGTTGATATAGCCCTCCTCGTAATCCGCCAGGTGCATCAGCGCGGCAAAATTCTGGCCCAGGCCGATGGGGTCGAAGATGGTGAAATTGACCTTCCCGGGCGGGGTCACCGACAGGAGGCGGAAAATGACATTATTGATGGCCGTGACCGCCTCGGCTTCGCCGCCTTTGTTCGTTTCAAAAAGGATGGAACCTTCCAGCGGAAAGGCGAGAGAGAGCGGGAGCGAAAAGGCCTTCGGTCCGGGCAACGCCAGGCGCAGGTCTTTGGGCGCGGCCTCCAAAAAGCGGGTCATGTCCACCTGCATTTGCCCGAACTTTGAGGCGTTGAGAAATTCCTTTGGCGGCGTCCAATCCTTCCACGCGGCCGATTCCCAGGCCGGAAACGCTGATTCAGCCGCGGCGTTCACCGCCCGGATACGTTCGTAAATGGAATCGATCGTCTGTTTCCAGTCCGCTTCCAATAGTTTCCAACCCGACTCATAATCCGCTTCCAGACCCGAAACCGTTGCCGCCAAGGCGGCGGAGAACTTTTCGGTTTCGGCGAGAGATTGATCTTCGATGCGACGGAGATTCGCGGCATGTTCCTTTTCCAAAAGCTCCAGCGTTGCCTGGGAAGTTCGTTCGTGCCGTTTAAAAATTCTTCCCGCGCGGACATCAGTCTCGACCGGACGGGCGCCGCGGGAATTCATCGCGCTCCGATTGGCCTGGCGCCACTCGCGATTGATGTTGGCGAGGGTGGTTTCAAATTCCGTTTTGATGCGCGCCTGTTCATCCACGTAGGCTTGCTCGGCCCGGTGCGCGGTGAGGTCAAGGACACGGCCCGCTTTCACCACGTTCGCGCCGATCTTTTGAGCCAGGACCTTCGCCCCCAAACCGCCGACAAAATGAATCACCAAAAAAACGGCAAATGCGGCGACGGCGGCATACACCGTGACCGGGGGAATCGCCCCGACGCTGGCGACCCCCAAGCGATGGAGAAGCGGCACGGCAATTGCAAAGCCAAGCAGCAGCAAACCGAGGAACCATAACGGCAGGAACCGGAAAAATAGCGGCACGGGAAACTTTTTAAATTGCTTTAGATCGTTACCAATCTGTTTCTCCAAATCCTCAAACCGGGCGTATAATTTATTTTCGTCCAGCGCCGGTTCCGGCTCCGGCGCAGTTTGCTTCAGCAACCGGCGAAAGCCGCCGTAGCCGCGGAAGGCCGAACGGACGGAATTTGTAAGCGCGGCCAGCCGGTGGGCGGCTTCCGCGGTCTTCTGCCGGAAATTTTCGAGCGCGGCCGCGGAGTCGGCCAATGCCTGATCGCGACGCTGCTCCGCTTCGAGCGTCTGGGTCTGGTTCCGGTTTCGCAATTGGCCGCTCTGCGCGCCGATTTCTTCCATCACCTTTTGTTTCACGACGGCATGGGCGCGGGAAATCCAAGCTTTGCGACTTTCAAATTTTGCCTCCCACCGGCTTTTGGCCTCTTCAAATTCCGCCTGCTCGTTGCCGGCCTGTTCGGCCAGTCGCCGGCTCCGCTCAATCGCGACATCATCGGCCCGCTTCGCGGCGGCCGCGGTCCGGGCTTGAAAATCCGTGTTTAATTTTTCCTCGCGCGCGGAAAAATCCCCGGCCGCATCTTTCAATGCGGTGAGGAGGGCGAGAATTTCTTTGACGCCGGGATTATTCACAATCTTTTCTGACTTTGGTCAAAAGCTCGTCCAATTTTTCCATCACTGCCACGGCTTTGTCCACGTTCATGAACAGTTCCTGCAGGTATTTGCTCTCGAACGCCGCGCTTTTTTCGTCGCGCCAGTAATTCTTCGTGTCCTGCCATTTGAGCGAAAGCTCCTTGGCCGCCGCCAGCAATTTGCTTTTGCCTCCGATCATGGCGCCTTTTCCTCCGGTCGGGGCGCGGTGGCGCCGGTATAGGCGTCGAGGATCTTGACGGTTTCCGCGAGCGAAGCAACCGCGCGCGGCATGTCGGCCGTCAGGAAGCCTTGCAGTTGCTCCACTTCCTTCAACAGCGGGGCGCTGCGATTGTCCAGTTCCCGGTCCCAGCGCTTGAGCAATTTCAGTTTCTCCTCCGCCTCCTGCACCGCGCGTTCGGCCCGGCGGACCGCCATTTGCAGCAATGCCGTCGTTTCCTGAAACGCGGACATCCGCGCGGTGAACAATTCCTGTTTGGCCTGCTCCAGCCCCTTGGCGCGCGCGCGCAATTGGTCCTGCCAATAACGCCGTTGTTCGTTCTCCAGCCACAAATGCATGCGGGTGACTTCCCCGGAGGATTCCTCGAGCACCGGGCGCGCGCGGCTGATAAACACGATCAGCGCCGCGCGAAATAATTCAATCGCTTCCACCGACGTGATTTGGGCCTGGCCGGACATAACAATCAGTGTTGGCGCAGATATTCCTCGATGCGTTGCGCCTTGCGCAACAGATACGGCGTGTGTTCCTTGGAAAGATCGATGAATTTTTTAAGCGCTTTCATTGCCGTCTTGAACTCCTCGGCAAACTTCTCATGCTCCTGGTCCTGCCAGGTGTCCGACAACGCGCCAAAACGCGCCTGCAACAAAATCAGCCGGTTTTCGAGGTCCGTATTGAACCGCTGCAATTCGTCCGCGAATCGCCGCACTTTTTCCGGGTCCATTATCGCTTGTGCCATATTCAGCCTTTCATTCGGTTTGTTTTTATCATCACCAATTGCTGGAAAAGATGCTACCACAAATCTGCCGCCGCAATTGTATTTCGTAGGAGTCGAAGTCGCGAGACTCTGAATTTTCCGATCCGAGACTCCTCACGTCGTCTTCTACAAACGTTTCGCGTCATGGACGGCCGCGGCATGACACCGCTTTTTCGGCGGGGCGCCCACCCTATTGCGCGCCTTCAAATGGCTGGTCCGCCGATTTTCGTTGAAAATTACCCGGAAAGAGGTATGGGTAACTTGAGTATTTTCCGCGCCAAAAACAATTGAAGAATCACAAAGGATTGCTGTAGTTGCCATGCGCTTCCATCCGACAGGCCGGGTGCGGAGGGCTGCCGTTGCATTCACGTTGCTTGAATTGCTGGTGGTCATTGCCGTCATCGGTATTCTGGCGGCGTTGTTGCTGCCGGTTTTGAGTCAGGCCAAAAGCCGCGCCCAGAACATTGAATGCCTGAGCAACCTTCGACAGCTTGAACTGAGTTGTCACTTGTACTCGGCGGATTTTGACGACTTTTTGGTTCCCAACCAGGTCGGCGGATTTGTCACCGCGCCTGCTCCGACTCCGACGAACGGCGTTATTTCAGCAAACACCAATACCTATGCAGTAAGCAATCCCAATTCGTGGTGCCCTGGCCTTGCGCCGTACGACACGACTCCTCAGGACATCCAAAACGGCCTGCTCTATTCCTACAATCGCTCCCCGGCGATTTATCATTGCCCGTCGGACATTTCAACTGTCGTTGGTTATCCCAATCTGCTCCGAACCAGAAGCTATTGCATGGACATCAGCCTGAATTGTCAGGATGCGGCCAACACCTATATAAAATACCCGGAAATTCTTCAGCCGCCTCCTAATGACCTGTTCGTGTTCATTGATACGCACGAGGAGGATATTTTCGATGCCACCTTCGGCATTTTTGGGCCGGACAGCCCTTGGGCGGATTACTGGCTGGATCTTCCCGCCGACCGGCATAGCCAGGGCGCAAACCTGTCGTTTGCCGATGGCCACGTGGAACATTGGAAGTGGAAGGCCCCAAAAATCTTCGTTGGCGTTTGGTATCCGGCTTACTCGGAAGCCGACCTCGAGGACCTGCACCGGCTTCAACAGCACGTCAAACCAGACGTGGATTAATTGCGGCATCTTTTATTGGCTCGCTGGAATCGTTCAAAAATGGGCGTCCAGTGATTGTTCCATTCCCCTTCCCCCCCCATTCCCTCCCTCTCCGCGCCCACATTTGACCTCCGGCGACACAGTGCGGCCAACTCACTAAATTCTTTACAGTTTACAATAAAATGGCAAGTTATGGGCGTGTTGACTGACAGAGAAATAAGGGGTTCGCAGTCGCCAATGGAAGCCTCCGCACGGCGGGACACTGAATTTGACCGGAACGTAGGCGCGGCCATTGTGCGCTCGCAACTATTCCTCCTCGGCGAGCAAAAACCGGAAGGGTATTGGAATGGCGAATTATTGGTGGATTCTACCCTGGTTTCCGACATGGTCGTGTACCATTATTGGGACCGCAGCGTGGACAAGGAGTGGCAGCGCAAAGCGGTCAACCACCTCTTTTCCAGGCAGTTGCCCGACGGCGGCTGGAATATCTATTACGGCGGCCCGTCCGAGGTCAACGCGACCGTCAAGGCCTATCTGGCGCTCAAGCTGGCCGGCGTGCGGGTGACCGATCCCCGCATGTTGCGTGCGCGGCAAACGGCCCTGAGCCTCGGCGGCGTGCCCCGGATGAACACCTTCTCCAAACTGTGCCTGGCCTTGCTGGGACTTTACCCCTGGGAATTTGTTCCCACCATCCCCTGCGAAGTGCTGCTCCTGGGCAAATGGTTCCATGTGAATTTCTGGGACATGAGCAATTGGTCGCGCGGGATGCTCGTGCCCCTGGCAATCATCAACCATTTCAAACCCACCCGACCGGTGTCCGTCAACCTGGACGAGCTTTATCCCCAAGGCCTCAACGAACGCGATCTGGCGCTGGCCCCCGACCCGGAAAAAGTGTCCTGGCGGAATTTTTTCCTGTGGCTGGACCGGTTGCACAAGTTCGCCGAATGGTTTGCCGAGCACAACATTCATCCCTTCCGCAAAAAGGCGCTCAAAAAATGCGAGCGCTGGATGCTGGATCGGTTCCAGGGTTCCGACGGCCTCGCCGCCATTTTCCCGGCGATGCTCAATTCCGTCATCGCGCTCAAAGTCCTTGGCTATCAGGAAAACAACCCCATCTTGAAGCGGGAATTGCGCGAGTTGAAACGCCTGCAACATGAGGAAAAGGATTCCTTGCGCATCGAACCATGCTTCTCCCCGGTTTGGGACACCGCCATCGTCGCGATTTGCCTGCACGAATCGGGCATCCTGGAAAGCCATCCCGCCCTCAAGAAAAGCGTCGAATGGCTGATGGAACGGGAAATCCGCTTCGCCGGCGACTGGGTCCATAAAAATCCCGCCCGGGTCGAACCCAGCGGCTGGGTCTTTGAATTTAACAACCAATGGAACCCGGACGTGGACGATACGGCCATGGTGCTGCTCGCGCTCCGCAAAATCCCCACCGACGATCCGAAGAAACGGGATGAATGTTTCCGGCGCGGCCTCGACTGGATGCTGTCGTTTCAGTGCAAGGACGGCGGTTGGGCGGCTTTTGACAAGAACTGCACCAACAACATCCTCGAGAAGGTTCCGTTCGCCGACCACAACGCCATGCTCGACCCCGAATGCGCCGACATTACCGCGCGCATTCTTGAATTGCTCGGCTACGAAAACTGGGACAAACAACATCCCCAAATCCGCCGCGCCATCGAATTCATCCGCAACCACCAGGAGCCGGACGGGTCGTGGTACGGGCGCTGGGGCGTCAATTACATTTACGGCACCTGGCAGGTGCTGCGCGGGATGCGCGCGATGAATTGGGACATGGATGAAGAGTGGCTGCAACGCGCGCGCCTTTGGCTGGAGAGCGTCCAACTCGACGACGGCGGCTGGGGAGAACGTTGCAACAGCTACGACGATCCGATTTACAAAGGCCAGGGGCCGAGCACCGCCTCGCAGACGGCCTGGGCTGTCATGGGGCTTTGCGCCTTCGGCGATCCCGAAAATCCCGCGCTCAAGCGGGGCGTGGAATATCTCGTCCGCACCCAGAATGCCGACGGCTCCTGGACGGAACACGAAACCACCGGCACGGGTTTCCCCAAAGTGTTCTATCTGAAATACGATATTTATCGCAACGCCTGGCCGCTCCTGGCGCTGGCGACTTACAAAAAAATTGGCAAAAATGTTTCGCGCGCGGCGCAGGTCAACGGCCAAAAACATCCGTCAATGAATTCGGCCGAAACAATTTTTCGGCCGGGAAAATAAAACACCTCGCCGTCAACCCTTTGGCCAAAGCGATTGCGGATAAACTTTGCCGGCAATGAGCCGGGCAATTCCCGCGCTGACCGCCGCGCGGTCTTCGCGGTAAGTCACCCCAAACCAGGAGTCGGGCGTTTGCAAAACCCGGCAACGGCCCTCACCCGAGGCAGCCAGGCGGTTGACAACGGCGGGAATGTAAAATTCGGAAGTCTTTTCCCCGCCGTGTTGTTTTAAAAATTCCACGAATTGCCGGCGCAACTGCTCAAAGAGTTCCGGCATGAAACCCCAAAGGTTCAGCGATACGATTTCGTCTCCGGTCAGCGGCGCAACTGCTCCGTCGGCGCCGGTGAATTTGGCGGCCCGGCCGTCTTTCTCAATCTTCGTCAGCTCGGTCACGGTTTTCAAATAGCCCCCGGCATCCACCGCGCAAACGCCCCGGGAAACGCCGCCAAAGTCCGAGAGCGTGTTGCGCAGGATAAATCCGACCATCGCATGGCCGCCGGACCCGGATTTTAAATACTCCGCCAAAATTCGGAATGAATTGGGGCCGTAAAAATCGTCGGCATTGATGACGCCGAATGGTTCGTGAATCGCCTCCGCCGCGGCGAGAATGGCGTGGCCGGTGCCCCAGGGCTTGGCGCGGTCGTTCGGGACGGCGAAACCCGGCGGCAACTGGTCCAATTCCTGAAAAACATATTCCACCGGAATTTTTCCCTCGAACCGCGCCCCGACGGTTTCCCGGAAGGGCTGTTCGATGTCGCGGCGGATGACGAAGACCAGCCGGCCAAACCCGGCGCGCCCGGCGTCGAACACGGAGTAGTCGATGATCGTTTCACCGTTCGGCCCCACCGGCTCAATTTGTTTGAGGCCGCCGTAGCGGCTGCCCATTCCGGCGGCCAGGACGAGCAGAGTCGGTTTTGTCATTGGCGCCAGCTTAAGGCTGGACGAGGGAACTTTTCCACATTTTTCGCGGCAGCAATGCGAGCGCGATGAATCCCAACTGGCTCAAGACGAAAAGCGAAAGCCATTTGAAGGCGGCATCAGTGAACCCGTAGCTGTGCAAGCCGATGCCGAGCATGTTCACCCCGAACCACGACCAACTGGTGACGACGTTGCCGAAGACCGCGCAGGCCATTAATCCGCGTTCGCGAATCATCCCGCCCCAGCGCAGGTGCAGGATCAGGGCATTCCAGAGCACGATGATCAACGCGCCGTTTTCCTTGGGGTCCCAGCCCCAAAACCGGCCCCACGATTGGTCGGCCCAGATTCCGCCAAGCACCGTGCCCACAAAACTGAACAGCGTGGCGAAACAAACAATCCCATAGACCATCCGCGCTAGAGATTTTCCGGTTTCGGCATCCAGCGTGCGCGTGAACACCCCGCGAATGATGTAGATCAAGGCGAGGAACCCCGCCACAAACGTGCTGGCGTAACCGGTGGTCACGGCGACGACATGCGTGGCCAGCCAGAAATTCGTGTCCAGAACGGCGCGCATCATTTCCATGGTGTCGCCGTCAAGCGACAGGTTCTGCGCGATGATAAGGGTGATGAAACCGATGCCCGCGGAAACGACCACGCCGATGCCGTTCTTATGAAATTTTTCGAGGATGAGTCCCAGCAGAACGGCGCCCCAACCGATGAAGATGGCCGAGGAATAGAGGTTGGTCACCGGCGGACGCTGGTCCAGCACCATCCGGTAAATCAGGCCGGTGGTATGGATGAAAAACGCCAGCGCGACCAGCCAGACCGCCGAGCGGCGCAACGTTTCGGAGAGGTTGAACCAGGAAAAGATCGCCAGCAAACCGGCCAGCACGTAGATGATCATCGCGTTGTAAAACGGCTGCATTTCGTTAAAGAAAACCTCGGCGCGCGCCCGGGCCATGACGGGAACGAAATCCGGGACCAGCGACGACCGGTAATCCGCGATCGCCGCGTTGAACGCCACCGCATTGGTGTTCTGCAACGCATCGCCCATGGCGGCGTAATCGCCCACCGCGGGCGGAAGATCCCCGCCCTTGGCGGCATTGAGCAGGACATTGCCCAGGCGCTGCCAGTTCCCGCCGGGCTTTGCCGGCGGCACGACCAGGGGCGGTTCCGTCTGGGCCATGAAATCGAACCGTTGCAATTCGCCGACGAAGTCGTTGAAGGTCTGCTGGTCGTATTTTTTCCCGGCCTGCTGCGCCTGCACGGCGGCGACCCCGGAAGGAATCAGATTCACGTAACCGGCCAGTTCCGTTTTCCAATCCTGCGCATCCTCCGGCTGGATGGAATTTTTCAGCTCCGCGTACAGTTCCATCCGCTCATGGACCTTGATCACGGCGCCCTCATAGGCATTGCGGCTGGCGGACGGCACGTTGGTTTCGATGCGCTGGTTCTCGGCGTCAAATGCCGGGAGCGACGGCGCGATTTGGTTCCATGAATAATGCTGGCCGTCCTGGTGCTCCGCGGGATTTTTGTCGGGCAATTTCAGGAACGCGATCAGGTCGGGATTATCCACGCGAAACACCGGCCACGCGTCCGCCACCGGGGAATTCATCATCACGTTGGCCAGCCATTCGGTGGCGGTAATGATTTTTGGCTTCGCCGGCCAGCTTATCCACGGCTCGGTATTGAAGGTTTGCCTTTCGTAAATCTGCAACAACGATGTGCGCGCGAGCGAATCCATCGGCTTGAGACGCCCATCGGCCACCACCGGCAACTGGCCGAAGGCGCTAAACGCAAAATCCTTGTCCTTGGGCGGCTGGATTTGCGCAAAAAACCACAGCGCCATGATCAGCGCCAGGAGCGGAGGAATCCATTTTTGACAAAACGTCTTCATCGGCAATCTTTGGCGCGGTTGGCGCGCGCCGCCGGGCGCATCTGCAAACTGCCCCAGTCGCGCAGGTTTCCCAACCTGCTATATCGCCGATTTCCAAATCGGCAGGGCGTCAAACAGGCGTGGCGTTCGCGGGTTTGGAAACCCGCGATACAGCAGACTTGGAAGTCTGCGCTACCGGTTTGCCTGTGAATTATCCGGGCTACGGGGGGCAATGACAAGATGCGCCCTGCGCCAACTCTTTTAAAACTGTTTTTTGCGATTCTCATTTGCGTTTGGAGATAAATCCAACCAGGTGATACATGAATTGAATCACCAACCCCAGGCCGACCATCGCACATCCCACATAAGGCGTCAACCAGCCGGGATTATGGACCACTTGCAGCACCGATGATGGCGTGTGGCCGGCGTCCGCGGCGACCTGGCCGGCGTCCATCTGGTATTGGTAAAATGTCAGGCCGTCATAGCGCAACGGGGCGTTCATGTAAATCTGCACCTGCCGGTCTTCGCCGGTCGCGGGGTTGCGCAGGCGGACCAGACTGCGGAAATCCTTGGGAATGTCCGTGCCCTGATAAACGGTGTGGGTCGCCTTGAGCAGGGTCAGGGAAAATGGAAAATTATACCGCACGGGCCGCAATTCAAACTGGTAATTCGTTCCGCCCACGATAATCGATTGTGGTTGGATCAAGTCGCCGATGATTACCCGGGCCATTTCCGCCCCCACTTCCTGATTGTAATCCTGCTGCAAATCGGCGTCCAAATCCCCGTCGGCGGTCCAATCCGAGACCACCCATTGGCCAAGCGAACCGTTCGCACCGCTGAATTCCAGGATCGCGGTGGGGACATTCCGGTCGTCCATCGATTTGGCTTCGGCCACCGGTTGAAAATCGAAATTCTGCGCCACACCATTGGGCGTGAGCGGCGGACCGTTGGTGACCATCGGCGCGCGAAAATTCGGCTGGGAATTTTTCCAGTATTGCAAAACCCGGATGGTGAACGGGAGGCTGGGGTCCTGGATTTCACCGCCGTTGGCGAGGAGCCGGGCCGGCAAGGAAACCACGCGCCGGGTACGGGGGTCCGGCTGGCTGATGAAGGCGAGTTCAAAATTCTGCGCGCTTTCCCCGTACGATTTCGTTTCCCCTTCGGTCAGGCGCATCTGCGACTCGTGGGCCATCATGTCGGTCGCCAACTGGCCGACCAGCAGCAAAATGATACCCGAGTGCGCCAGTTGAATGCCGAGTTTCTTGACGGAAAGTTGGAAACGGTAGATGTGCGCGGAGAGGAGATTGGCCAATAGGAGCGTGCCGATGAGGTAGCCGCCGGGAAAAATCAGCGGAATTTTATGCCCAAAAAAGTCGGCGCCGAAAATGATCCATTGCCGGAAGTAGCGCGCCTGGGCGTTATACAGCCCCTCATCCACCTGCGCCAGTGTGCCGATAAACACAATGACGATGGCAAACGCCAGCAAGGCCACGGTAAGCCGTAGCGAGGTCAGGACTTTGATCAGCCGGTGAATCAACGCTCTCATGGTTGCCTGGATAAATGACGCCAATTGCAAATCATGATAATGGCATGTAATCCATTGGACACTCCAGCCTTATATTTGTTCCCGAAGGTTTTTACGAAGGAGCCGCCGGGCGCTCCCCCCAAATGCTTTTCGGCGCAGGTTCATAAAAAATGGTTGGATTAGGTTGGAGCGGGCTGGACTTTCGGTTGGATTCCGCATTTCACTTTTTCGTGTCTTTGGTGGCTTATTCCATCCGCTTTCCGATTTTACAATTTTCAAACTTAACGCTTTCTCCGTTTTATGCTTTAATCGTTGCCATGAGAGCCAGCGCAATGCAAAAGCAGACCGGCCTGAAGGTCGGCGACACCCTGATCTTCATCAAAGTGTCCCACGCCGTCCGTGCCCTCCTCTCCTTTCCGAACTTGTCGCGGCGAAGCGTTACGCAGACGGATTTCTGCTTTCTGCTTCCTTGTTTTTCGGTTCGTTTTTGCGCGATTTTGCGGGTTTTTGCGCGATGGACGCGGCGCGAGTTAACGTGTTTTAACGTTAATTAACGCAAATTATCTCATGAACCCAATAGACTCTTACCCGACCCGGTCCGGCTCACGCCTTCCCACCAAAACTGCAATGATCATCGAGGTCCAGCAGGTCAAACCAGGTGGCAATGTCTTCGCGCGTGGCCGTGAATTTTTTCACGCACTCCGCAAAATAGAGGAGGGTCTCGTTGTCGCTGTCCGGCGTGCGATGCAGATGGTATTCGCTCCAGGCGACGATTTCCCACGGCTGGCGCTGGGGCTTGGAGTTGGCCTGGACCCAGGCGAGGATTTCGCCGTCGCCGCCACCCTTGGCGAGTTCATTCTTTAACGATTCATGGTCCAGCCCGGTGAAGGTAAAGAAATGGCGGTCCATGCCCTTGCCGGCGAAATGATATTCGCCCAGCTTGCCAGCCAGCAACGCGCGGCCCTTGTCCAGGATTCGCGGCAGCAGGACGTAACCGCCCAGCCGCGCGCGCGGGCTGCGCGGCGGGCGTTGAGTGAGATCGGGTGCGGTATTGGATGTATTCATATTCAAGTGGGTTGGATGGTTAATGGTTCCTGGCCGTTCAACGATGACCGCCTGAAACAAGCAGCGTTTCTCCCGTGACCCACGACGAATCGTCGGATGCCAGAAAAGTCACCGCTGTGGCGATGTCTTCCGGCCGGCCGATGCGGCCAAGCGGCGCGTTGGCCACGTAGCGGTCGTGAAACTCCCCCTCGGTAAACCCGCTGGTCTGCGTTCCTTCAGTCTCCACCAAGCCGGGACGGACGGCATTGACGCGGATTTTGCGCGCGCCCAGTTCCTTGGAGAGCGAGCCGGTGATCACGTCCACCGCACCCTTGGTGGCGCTATAGACGGAGCCGTTCGGCGGGGCCAGCGTGCTGACCAGCGAGCTCACGTTGACGATGCTTCCGCCGGCAGGATTAAAATGTTTCACCGCTTCCTGCGTTGTCAGCAGAAGCCCGAGGACATTCAGGTTGAATTGCTTGTGAAAATGTTCCTCGGTGATCTGTTCCAGCGGGGCGAATTCATAAATGCCCGCATTGTTCACCAGCACATCCACCGGGCCGAAATGCTGCCGCGTCTCGGCGAACAGACGGTCGATGTCCGCTTTTTTGGCGACGTCCGCCTGCACGGCCACGGCTTTGCCGCCGCCGCCGGTGATTTCGGCCACGACTTTATCGGCCCCGGTTTTACTGGAGGCGTAGTTGACGACGACGGAGGCGCCTTCCGCGGCGAGGTGTTTGGCGATGGACGCGCCGATGCCCTTGGAGGCGCCGGTGACAACGGCGACTTTTCCGGCCAGTTTCTTTTTGTTATTGCTCATGGTATTTGGTCCTTTCCTTTTGTTTGGCTGTGGTTTGGTTTATTTGTGCAACTTTAATAGTAACAATTAAGCGTAAAAATCGTTTATTTCATCTCCGAAATGATTTCCGCCAGGCTGATCCTGCCCAACGCTGTTTCCAATGATTTTTGGGTCTTTTCCAGGGCTTTTTCGAGCGCCTCCTTGATTTTGCAACTCACCACGCAGCTTTTTTGTTCCTTGTACGCGTGGATGGAAAACGCCTTGGGAGCGTCCACCGCCCGGTAGATGTCCCGGAGCGAGATTTGCCCGGCATCCTTCACCAGCCAACAGGAGCCGGTCTTGCCAGTCGCGGTCTTCACCAGTTTTGCCTTGGAGAGCTTCGCCAAAATGCGCCGGACAAAACTCGGGCTGGTATTGACACTCATCGCCAGGCGACCGGAGGTAATCTCGTGGTCACATCCGCGCGCCAGGGCCGCCATGAGGTGTACCGCGATCGAGAATTGGGTGTTTGCCGCCATAACTGTTACTACGATAGTTACAATTAAAAATAATGCAAGTGAAATTTTGATTTCTTTCACTTCTTTATCAAACATGAAATCCACCGCAAATCGTGAAAACTGCGGCTTTCTCCCGAAAGCCGTTGCGTTCCTTGTGCAGACGCCTTCATTTACAGGAGCGCCGAACAGGTGCGGGAAAATCTGTTAACATTTCCGAAATGATGCAATATATGGAAAAGGCTCGCGGCTTTGTGCCCGGACCAACGAAACCATAAGATGTCATCGGCAACCGCCACCCGCGTCGCCGCCGTCCTCGGCTTTCTTGCCGTGGCGCTGGGCGCCTTTGGCGCACATGGGCTGAAAGGTCTGCTCGCCCAGAATGGGACCGCCTCCATTTGGGAAAAGGCCGTGTTTTACCATTTCATCCATGCGGTGATGTTGTTTGTGCTGGCGGAACGCAAACCGTTTCCGGCAGTCGCCTGGTGGAGTTTCCTCATCGGCATCGTCTTTTTCAGCGGCTCGCTCTATTTGCTGGCGGTTACGAATGTCTTGTGGCTGGGCGCAATCACCCCGATTGGCGGAATCAGTTTCCTTGTCGGATGGGGTTGTCTGGTCTTCAAAGTTGCACGACGGGCTAGTTGATCACCCATGAACCTCAAGAGACAAGAAGGGCGGGCGGCAATCATTCTCATCCCTCACCCTCAATCCCTCCTCATGAACCCGGGGGACCCTCACCTCACCCTGGCCCTCTCCCCTCCCATCCGATGGGAGCGGAGAGGGAAGGGCAGGCGAACGCGCATAGTCGCTCAAAAGCCCGGCAGGATGCGGCAGGTTCAGGGGATTAATGCGGGAATCTTTCGGAGGAATCTACAATCAGGCGGCGGCTTTGATCACTTGCGGCGCGAGGTCTTTTTCAGTTAGTTGCGGGACATTTTCCCGGCAAGCGGGGACTTCCTGGCTCGATAAGCGGGCAGCAATCTGAGCCGACAGGTTTCGGAGCATCGCATAGCGGCGGCGATACAATTGGCGTTTGTTGGCGCGAATCGTCGAAATCTCGCGCGGGACGAAGGCGGCGGGCAAATGGAAAAGACCGTCCAGGCCGAAGATCCCGCCACACTCGAGCCAGAATTTATCATAGGAAGCGGCCACGTTCCGGCGACTTTGGAAATGCCGGTAAATATGCATGTCGTCGCTGACGGCCTGCATGGTGGTGATTTTCCACCCGGCCGCAAGCTGTTGCAGGACGAAAAACAGGAGCGCTTTCGGCCGCAAACCGTCAAGGCCGCGGGTGATGGAGACCACCACGTCCTCGCTGGTGGCCTTATCGCCCTGCAATCCTCCGATAAAAATTTCCTTCCGGGTTGATTCGCATTTCCAGACGCTAAAGGACAAGGTGCCGACCTGTTTTTGCGTTTCCTTGATCGCCAGGGAAATGGTCAAATCCCCTTCCTTCTGCATCTTGCCGCACAACAGACGCAGTTCGAGAGTGCCAACCTCTTCCACGGGCAATGCCGCCAGCAATTTTCCCGCGGGCGCATAGACCTCTTCAATCATCGCCGACGGAAATTGCGAGAGAATAAACTGGTAATGCTGTTTGAGCGCCTGGAGACGGGCATTCGTGGGCAGGCTGCGATGCAAATAAGGACGCTGGAGCTTGTGGAAAAGGCAGGGATTATTCCCAGCGATGAATTCCATTTCCGAAGATTGCAGGAAATCGAACCATTCGCCGGTCAGGCGAGCAAAGGCCAATCCGCGCAGGCAATACTTCGCGCGTTTTAAAACGCCGCCGGGTGTGGCCCGGCGATGAATCAGCGGAGCAGTTCTGAGTAATGTTCTGAGCAAACCACCCATAGTCCGGAAATATTTTCAGGTTGATGTCAAGGTAGGTATTTACCTACCGGTTGCCAAGCAAAAAACGGCCAAAACAGGGCCGAATTCAAGGTTGCGGCGAACAATGACAAATGACCAGGCGCTAATGACTAATGGGAAACAACCAACATCCAGCGGTTGAATGGGATAAGGATTTAAAGGACCACCCAGGGACGGCTCGTCCCGCCGATCACGCCGTTTTTTCCTGGGCGCGCAATGCTTTTTCATAACATTGCATCGCCTCGTCATAGCGGGCCATGCGGTTGAATAATCCGCCTTTTTGGAGCCAGGCCATGGTGGCGGATTCGTCCATCTCAATGGCGCGGTTGTAGCAGGCGATGGCCTCATCGGCACGGTTTAATTTTTCGAGGGCGCCGGCTTTTTTGATCAGCGCGTCGGGATTGTCGGGGCTGAGCGCGAGGGCTTCCTCGAACAGTTTCAAGGCGTTTTCGGGTTGGTCGGCATTGAGGAGGGTTTGGCCGTCGGCCAGGAGATTGGCAATCCGGAGGCGCGGCCCGTGATGACCGTTTTGGGCCGCCGGAACGCTGGCAGCAGGGCGGGAACCGGGAGCAAAGTCATGTTGCCCGCTGGAAACGGGCGGGGGCGGCAAGGCGCCGCGCGCGGATTGTTCAACTTCTCCGACGCGCTTTTCCAATCGTTCGACAAGGGTAAGCAAACGCATGTTGGAAGTCTCCACGGCGGCGCGAGCGGGCGCGGAAAGCGCCGAAGCCAATTGATTGGCCGGGCCGATGAGAGAAGTTCCGCTGGATTGGAGCGCCAGTTTCGTGGCGGAGATTTCCGAGAATTGAGAAAAGGCACGCCACTGAAAATAAAAGATAACGAGAAGAGCGCCGACGCCAACCAAGGCAAATGCGCCGGCTAATATCAATGTCTGCTGCTGGGCTTTGTGGACGAAATCCATTTCACCGGTGTGCTGGCTGGCAACGGTTTGCTCGAGCGACTGAATGCGGGCGGTGAGAACAGCCGTATTGCTGGCGGCTTCCGCCTCATCCCTGACGCGGATGTCGGAGATGGCCAATTGCGTGGCGCGCAGTTGCTCTTGAATCTGCAGCAGGGCGTTTTGGGTGTCGCTGTTCGTGCTGTCGGGCGGGGGGAAATTCGTATCGGCAAAAAGATTCGCGGCCAAGCCGAGGCAGACACAGCCGGCAAGGAAATTTAAACGAATTATTTTTGTCACGCCCACTGCGATAAACTTGCCGCCGGTCACGGCGGTTGTCAATCCGGTTTCAGGTTAAATTCGATCCAAGTGCGCGAGCCGATCCGGACGTTACGGATCTCCATTTTCTGCAAATCCCACTGGCCGTTCACCTTCTTCAACAATTTAGGATCGAATTCCTTCAGCAATTTGCCGCCGGAATCAAAAGCCTCGGCGTGGACAATGCCAAGCGATTCCTCGTCAATCCATGAGTCCACCCGGGAATAACCTCCCGGGGAGGGATTGGGGTTGATGCTTTCGAGGACCATGCAACCGCGTCCACCCTTGAATTCCTTCTTGATGATGTTCTGATCGGGCCAATGGTAAAACTCCAACGCCAGGTCTTCCGCCCAAAAATCCGAGCCGGCAAAGGGCATAATTAATTCCTTACTGTCATTCGAAAACGCCGGATCGGCCTTGGAATGGGTAAAACTCAAAAAAGTTGTGGAAGCGGAAGGCAAACCAGTGGTTTGGGCGCTGTAAATGGCCGTCCAATTGGTGGGAGTAACGATGACTTTGAAGGTGAACGGTATCTCGCTCGTGTTTCCATTGGCATCGATAATCTTTATCGTCCCGGAATTGGTCAAACTTTGGTCCGGTTGCTGTTCCAGAATTTCGCGCGCCAGTTGGCGTCCCTGGATTTCCGAATCAGACAACCCATTGGTTGATTGAGCGCGTGTGACCAAGGCAAGAAATAACGTCATCGCCAATAATCCCAATCGGCTGGATCGCGACCCGCTTGGCGGGACCAATCCGCGAGTCTGAAAACAACATTGGGCTGGAAGGCCTGCCGATTGGGAAACCGGCGCCAGCCCGGATATTTCATATTGCGCTTGAAACGACGACAGACCGGAGCGCCGACAGGTTGTCGGCTTGGGACTTTCGGATGCCAAAAGCCGGTTGCAAACCGGCGCTCCGGCCATATCTCGAACGCGTGGTCGATGGGCTAGGCCCGTACGCCTACTCGATCACGGTCGAGAACGACTGGCGCGACGCCTGGTTTTGCGAGCGCCTAATCTGTTGTTTTTGCACAGGCGTCGTTCCCATCTACTGGGGCTCTCGCGAGATCTATCAGCTCTT
>JBKQUF010000295.1:0-17191 GCA_052140285.1 Limisphaerales bacterium
AGAAGACCTCGCCACGCAGGCTTGAGGCTCCCGCCTATCAAAAAAAGGTGAAGGCCCTAGTGCCGTTCATTATCTGAAATTTACTTTGGCCGCCAGACTGGCACACTGGCCACACCATGACCGTCCTGCTCGCCACCGTGCCGGTCGAGACCCGGCATCAATCCATCGTCCTGGCCATCTTTGCCATTACCTATCTTGGCATCGCCCTGGGACGCATTCCCGGATTGAAATTGAACCGTCCCGGCATTGCCCTCCTCGGCGCCATCGCCATGATGATTTTCGGCGGCATCACCACCGCCGACGCCGTTTCGTTCGTCAATGCGCCGACCATTTCCCTCCTCTTTGGCTTCTTCGTCATCTCCGCCCAACTCCGCCTGTCCGGGTTCTACGATAAAGTGGCCGCCGGCATTGCCCGGCAACTCGGCAATCCCGCGAAATTCCTCCTGGTTCTCATGCTCACCGCGGGCGGCCTCTCCGCGTTTCTCAATCACGACATCGTCTGTTTCGTCTTCACCCCCATTGTTGGCGTTGCCCTCTTGCGCCGCCAAATCAATCCCGTCCCGTTCCTGATCGCCCTCACCATCGCCAGCAACATCGGCGCCGCCGCCACGCTCATCGGCAATCCCCAGAACATGATGATCGGCCAGATCGCCCACCTCGATTTCGGCGCCTATCTCCTATGGAGCATCGTCCCCGTCATTTTTGCGATGGCCGCCGCTTTCGGCATCATCTGGGCGCTCTCCAAAAATAATCTCCAAACACTTCCCCCCGCTGCGGATGCCACGCCGCAACAAACCTATCCGTTCAATCGACTCCATACCGTAAAGGGAATTGTCATCCTCGTCGTGGCCATCGGTTTGTTTTTCACGTCGTTGCCCAAGGAGATTATCGCCCTTGCCGCCGCCGGCATTCATTTGGCCAGCACCAAATTCCGCACCGACGACCTTCTGGGATTGGTGGACTGGCCGATTCTCGTTCTTTTCATGGGGCTGTTCGTCGTGGCCGGCGCGTTTCAATCGTCCGGCTGCGGCGATCTGGCGGTCCAATGGCTTTCGCAGAGTGGATTCAACCTCAATGCCCCGGCCAATCTCGTCCTCTCCACCGCCGCCCTCTCCAATCTCATCGGCAATTCCGCCGCCGTGATGTTGCTCGTCAAAATCGTCAATCTCGCCCAGCCCGCGCCCTACGCGCTGGCCCTGGCCAATAGTTTCGGCGGCAGCCTCCTCATCATTGGCAGCGTCTCCAACATTATCGTCGTTCAGCAGGCCCGCGCGATGGGCATTAAAATTTCCTTCTGGGATTTTGCCCGGCTCGGCATTCCCGTCACCGCCGCCATCTTGGGCGGATTGCTGGCCTGGATGGCTTTGGCGCGTTAACTTCGGTTGTCCAACTAAGCCGGAACGATGCAGTTCAATCTCACGCAAAGTTCGCCAAGGCCGCAAAGAAATGGAAGGGAAGGTTTTTTCAAGAAAACAGCTTGCACCTTTTGGTGGGGGCTTTTTTGAAACTCCTTTTTTGAAAATTCCTTTGCGAACTTTGTGGCCTTTGCGTGAGGCCATTTTTCAACTGCATCGTTCCGGCTCAGATCATCAATCCAAAATGATCCCCACCGGGCAATGATCGCTGCCCAAAACCTTGGGCCGGATAAAAGCGGATTTGAGGCGCGGGCGAAGTGATTTCGAGATGAGAAAATAATCCAGGCGCCAGCCGATGTTCCGCGAGCGAGCGCCGCTGAAGACGCTCCACCAGGTGTAATGTCCCCCGCCCTTTTCAAACTCGCGAAACGTGTCCAAAAAGCCGGCCTTCACAAACGCATCGAACCCGGCGCGTTCCTCGGCGGTAAAACCGTGGTTGTGGATGTTGGCGCGCGGATTGGCCAAGTCGATTTCCGTGGGCGCCACGTTGAGGTCGCCGCAAAAAATCACCGGCTTCTTCATTTCGAGCTTTTTCAAGTACGCGAGAAAATCATGGTCCCATGTTTGACGATACGGCAGCCGCGACAAATCGCGTTTGGAATTGGGGACATAGACGTTGACGAGAAAGAAATCATCCAGTTCGGCGGCCAGCACGCGGCCTTCGCGGTCGTGCTCGACAATGCCAAGATGCGGCGTGATGTTCAAGGGACGGGTCTTGATGAAAATGGCCGTGCCAGAATAGCCTTTCTTGTCCGCGGAGTTCCAATAGGTGGTGTAATGGCGGGGCCAAAGTTGTTCCACGTCATCGGCGCCGCACTTGATTTCCTGAAGGCATAGGACATCGGGCTGTTCCTCGTCGAGAAACTCGATGAAATGCTTTTTCAGCACCGCGCGCAGGCCGTTGACGTTCCAGGAAATCAATTTCATGCCGGGAAAATAAACCACGGACGGACGCGGATAAATACGGAATTTTTTCCTTTCGCCCCTGCTCCTTTGCCGTTTCAATTCCCGCCCATGTCGCGTGAATACATTCTGGAGAATTTCAAGACGGATTTTCATCCGCACATTGATTATGCGCGCGAACTGAACCCGCAACAGCTTGCCGCCGTCACCGCCGCGCCCGGCCCGGCGCTCGTCATTGCCGGCGCGGGTTCGGGCAAGACGCGCACGCTCATTTATCGCGTCGCTTTCCTGCTCGAACAGGGCATTCCCGCCGAACGCATTCTGTTGCTGACATTTACGAACAAAGCCGCCGGCGAGATGATGCGGCGGGTGGCCGACCTGCTCGGCCAGCAACTGGTCGCGCTCTGGGGTGGCACGTTTCACTCCATCGGCGCGCGCATTTTGCGGACGCACGCCGAGTCGCTCGGTTACCGCCGCGATTTCACCATTTTGGACCGGGACGATTCCAAGGATTTGATCAAGGCCTGCGTCGCCGACGCGGGAATCGAGACCAAAGGCACACATTTTCCCAAACCGGAAGTACTCAATGAAATTTTCTCGCTCGCCGTCAATACCCAAAAATCCACCGGCGAAATTCTCGAAACTCAGTTCAGTTATTTCCACCAATTTGCAGACAAGATTGCCGACCTGGCAGTGCATTACGCCAAACGCAAACGGGCCGGCAATGCGATGGATTTCGACGACCTGCTGTCGCTCTGGCTGAAATTGTTGCAGGAAAACGCCGACGCGAGAGAGATGTACCAGCGCCGCTTTCAATTCATCCTGGTGGACGAGTACCAGGACACGAACAAGCTGCAGGGTGACTTGATTGATTTGCTGGCCGCGCGGCATCACAATTTGACGGTGGTTGGCGACGACGCCCAGAGCATCTATGCCTGGCGCGGCGCGAATTTTCTCAACATCCTCGATTTTCCCAAGCGGTATCCGGACGCGAAGGTTTTCAAGATTGAAACCAACTACCGCAGCACGCCCGAGATTCTCCAGGTGGCCAACGCTGCCATTTTGGCCAATCGAAACCAGTTCACAAAAAATCTGGCGCCATCGCGCAAATCAGGCATGAAGCCGGCGCTCGTCGCGTGCATGGACGCCAGTCAGCAATCGGCGTTCATTGCCCAGCGCATCATGGAAATGCACGAGGAAGGCGCGAACCTGAACCAGGTGGCCGTGTTGTACCGTTCACATTTTCATGCGCTCGAATTGCAGCTCGAATTGACCAAGCGGCAGATCCCCTTCTCCATCACCAGCGGCATCCGCTTTTTTGAGCAGGCGCATATTAAAGACGCCACGGCGTATCTGAAGCTGGTGTTAAATCCCAGCGATGAAATCGCGTTCAAGCGCGTGGCGCAGTTGCATCCGGGCATCGCCGCCAAGGGGGCGGAAAAATTATGGAAAATCTTCTCCGCCGAGACACAGATTTTTCAAAGTAGGAGTCGAGGTAACGAGACTCAAGCTAACGAACGGCCATCGGCTGCGGGCAACAAATCAGAGCCTCCTCACGTCGGCTCCTACAAAGATCCGGTGGCCACGGCCCTGGAGACTTGCGCGCCGCACGTGGGGAAGAAGGCCGCCGTGGCCTGGGCGCAATTTGTTGCCACCGCCGCGCAGTTGGAGGAGGAAAAATCGCCGGCCAAAATGCTGCGCATCGTCATTGACGCCGGCTACGACGATTATTTGAAGGAAAGTTTTGCGAATTATCGTTCGCGGCTGGAGGATTTGGAGCAACTGGCCGTCTTTGCCTACCAATTCAAGACGGCGGACGAATTCCTGACGCAACTCGCCCTGCTCACGAACGTCGAGGCCGAAGACGACCGTCCGAAGGCCGATGACGAACGCGTCCGGCTCTCAACGATCCACCAGGCCAAGGGTTTGGAGTTCGATGCCGTGTTCGTCATCATGTTGTGCGACGGGCTGTTTCCGTCCGCGCGCTCGATGGAAAGCCAGGACGGTGAAGAGGAGGAACGCCGTCTCTTTTACGTGGCGATCACGCGGGCGAAAAATGAATTATATCTGAGCTACCCGTTGGTTCGGGCCGGTTACGGCCAATCCGCCGCCGATGCCATGCAGCATCCCTCGCGTTTCCTGGATGAAATTCCGGCGGATTTATTGAATCGCTGGAACCTGAAAACGTCTTACTGAAGGCGAAAAAACAAATCCCAAGTTCCAAGCACCGGAAAACCTTCATGACCACTGATAAAAAAGCGACAGGTGAGGAAAACCGCCGCCGGCCACTGGGATTTAAGGGTTGGAATTGTCGCGACCAAAAACATTTGACTGTAAACCAGCGGGAAATTATGAAATTCTTTATCTGAATGCTGCGCCAACAACAACCTTTCAGGGAAGCTTGGGAGGTTAGGCGGCGCAGCTTACAAACAAGATGAGCGTTAAAATATTTCTGTTTTATCTTGCCGCCTGGTCGCTTGCGGCTTTGACGCCAGGACCCGCGGTGATGTGTTCGGTGGCACAGTCCACGCGCTATGGATTTCGGTCGAGCTTGGCTGGTATTTCCGGCCTCCAGTTTGGCAACTTCCTATTTTTTATTTGCATTGCGTTGGGTCTCGGCGCATTGCTGGCGACTGCCACCGTCGCTTTCAGCGTGCTTCGTGTGCTCGGAGCCATTTATCTATTTTACATCGGTGTGCGTATCATTGTTGCCTCCTTCCGGCGATCTTCAATGAAAGTCAGCGAGCCGCTCGCTTCCATTGCCTCACGCCATAGCCTGTTTCTTCAAGGTTTGCTCGTTCAAGTCACCAACCCAAAAGCATTGCTATTTGTTTCCGCATTGTTGCCGCAGTTCATTGAGCCACATCGTTCGCTCCCTTTACAGCTTGTCGTTCTTCTGTTCACGACCGTCGCGGTCGATACAGTTGTCTTGTCGTCATACGCCTTTTTTGCACGACGAGGCATTCAGGCATTTCGATCATCGCGCCTTTCGGCCTGGCTTGAGCGCGTGTTTGGTGCCGCACTTGTTTTTTTCGGTTTTAGATTGTTGCTTTCACGCAAATAACGCCGCCTCCTATGATGGTTCATAAGCCAGGAGTCACCGTTTGATAAAAATCCGTCAGGGTTTTGATTTTGCTTTGACATTACCCGGCATAACTCGTTCCTCGCGGCGCCGGGCTGAACGATTAAATCCCGCTGGGATTTACAGCGCAGACAAATCCCCCATTCCCATCTCAAAGAACGCGCCAACGTTTCCCCCTCCAAATGGAGTAAGCCGGGGTCGGCACGTGCGTTAAACTGAACTTAGGTTTTATCCGCCCTTATCTCGCCCTCTTCCCCACCTCCTTCATTCATTCTGCTGCAATTGCCGCGATTTTCTTACGCTCGCATATTGCACCGTTTGGACGATGATTCCGAGAACCAGCAACCCGATGAAAACCAGTCCCCTGGCTGACGGATCGAGGGGGACGCTTTGAGAAACCGCCGTCGCGCCGGCGAGCGACGACATGAGAATCAACGCCGGGTCCAATAACATGACCGTCAGGACCGCGCCGAGCACTCCGCCAATGATAAACGCGATCCACTGCGCGCTTTGCTGGGTCAGGTGGAGCGCTGTCATCGCCAGCGTGGACAGGCAATATCCTCCCGCAAAAAAACCGGCGATGCCGACGACGAGGCGCTGGAGAAAGATGGCGGCAACAATGCCGAGCAAACCCACGATCACGGCAATCAGCAGAATCATCCATTCCGGTTGTCCCTGCAACGCCTGCCCGGCCAACTCAAACCCGACTATAAAACCAACACCGCCGACAAACAGCCAGAACAGCCTGCGGCCAAACAGCAACAATGCCAAACCAACGAGGATATTTACCCATTGCATGATTGAAGATTAACGCAAAACGAACCGCTTGCAAATGGGGGGAAGTACGGTGCCCATCCTTCAGGGAGTCGGCGTTTTGCCGCGACCCGTTTGTTTGCTCAAGCCGGAATTTTACCGGCACTGGACGTCAACCTGAATTTGCCGGAAGGCGTCGGCGGCAGCAACTGAACGGATTCGACCTCGATCCGGCCCGGAGATTGCAGCCGCATTTCCAGCCGGGAAACCAGGTTCTTTAAACTGTCCGCCTTTGGCCCGGCGCCATCCGGGATGAAACGCAACTGGCAGGCGCCGTTCTCCGCCTGATGCAACTGATAATGGAGCACGCCTTCAATGCCATCGAAACATTGGTCCACCTGCCAAGTGGTTACGCGATGTCCGTTTTTGGCGCGGAGCGCATCGCGCAAACGTCCGTGAACGCGATAGACTGTTTCATAGGGAAGCACCTGGCGCTCCACCAAATCGCCGATGCGATAGCGAAGCAGCGGCATATAACCGTTTGTCAGGGTCGTCACAGCCAATTCACCAACGTCGTCCGCGTCCGGTTCGATGACCTCCAGCAGGGCATTTTCGAGGCATGGCAGCATCGCGCCGTCCCCATGAACCCTACCGACCCTCACCTCCCCCTGAACCTCAAGAGACAAAGCGGGAGGAGGGCTATAATTCTCACCCCTCATCCTCAATCCTTCTCCCCGTTGAGGGGAGAAGGAAGAAACCGGCGGACGTGTCGAGGAACATCGGGGGTTCAGTGGGGTTCAACTCGCGAAAAATTGGTTTATTGGATGGTTTATCGCTGAAATGAAAATTCTCCTCGCCAGCAGTGAAGTCCATCCGTTTTCCAAAACCGGCGGACTGGCCGACATGGTGGGCGCCCTCGGCAAGGCGCTCGCCCGCGCCGGGCAAGAGGTGGGCGTCGTTACGCCGCTCTATCGCGGCATCCTGGAAAAATTCCCGCAAATGCGCCGGGTGGACTGGTGGTTTGATCTGCCGTTGGGCAATCGCCGTTGCCAGGCGGAATTGTTTGCGCTCGAAATGGAAAAGAACCTCACCGTTTATTTCATCCGCCAGCCGGAATTTTACGATCGGGCCGGCATCTACGGCGAAAGCGACTTCAGCTACGCCGACAACTCCGACCGTTTCATCTTCTTCTCGAAATGCGTCGCGCACCTGGCCCGCTATCTGCCGTGGCGGGCGGACATCGTCCATGTCCACGATTGGCAGACGGCCTTTGTGCCGGCGCTCATTCAGCAGCAACGACGCGGCGAAGGGTGGGGGACCCCCCCGCGAACCTGCCTCACCATTCATAACCTGGCCTACCAGGGAATTTTCCCCGCGAGCGCCTTTGCCCTGACAAACCTTCCGCCGGATTATTTCACCATCAACACCTCGGAATTTTACGGTCAACTGAACTGTCTAAAAGTTGGCATCGTCCTCGCCGATACCGTCACGACCGTCAGCCCGCGTTATGCGCGCGAAATCATGACCGAGGAATACGGCTGCGCCCTCGACGACCTCCTGCGCAAGCGGGAAAATTCGTTCGTGGGCATCCTCAACGGCGTGGACTATTCCGAGTGGGACCCGGCCACGGACAAGCACCTGCCGCAGACGTATTCGATGACCCGTCCGGCGGGCAAGACGGCCAACAAGCTGGCGCTGCAAAATGAACTTGGCCTGCCGGAGAACAAACGTCTTCCGCTCTTTGCCACCATCACGCGCCTGGCCGAGCAAAAGGGCGTGGACATCGAACTCGGCGCGCTCGAGGAAATGTTGAGCGCCGAGATGCAGTTTGTCTTGCTGGGCAGTGGTTCGACTGCCTACGAGCGCGGATACCTTGAACTGGCCCGGCGCTTTCCCGGCAAGGTCGCCGTGCGCATCGGGTACAATGAGGGATTGTCCCATCGCATCGAGGCCGCGTCTGATTTCTATATCATGCCCTCCCGGTTTGAACCCAGCGGCCTCAACCAGATGTACAGCCTCCGATACGGGAGCATCCCCATTGTCCGCGCCACTGGCGGCCTGGACGACAGCGTCATTGACCTGAAAGAAAATTCCGAACGTGCCACCGGCATCAAGTTCCGAGATCTCTCCGCGCGCTCGCTGGCCAAGGCCGTCCGCAAAGCCCTTGCGTTGTATCAACAACCGGAATTGTTCCGTAAATTCCGTCGCAACGGCATGAAAGCCGATTTCTCGTGGGAAAAAACCGTCGGACAATATATTGCGGTATATGAAGCCGGCCTTACCCCGAAGCCTTTACCAGATTGGCAAAGCGTTCCGCGCGCTTGCTGACCGTCTTGCTCGGATGGCTGACTTCCCACGGCGCGTTCCACAGGACGTAAAACTCGACGTCGTTTACCGGCCGTTTATGCAGCCGCTCGAACCGGGCCAGTCTCACGCGCATGATCTCCCGGGCCGCGTTCAAGGCCTCCTGCCCGTTCCATGGATTTCCTCCCGGCCACAGGGTTGGTAGAATCTGATACCGCGAAATCTCGCCGTGACTTCCAATCGCATGATCGTCGTTGCCGCTTTCAATCATGGCCAGCGCGTCCCACCGATTCATGGCGGACACAGAAGTTGTCATTGACAGCGTCGCCGTCGCCGTCGCCAAAACCATCGACAAAAGACTCCTCATAAGTTGTGGCAAAATAGCCAAAGGGAGGGTGTTTGTCAAATCATACTAAATATAACATACATTGTCTAACATATAGTACTTGCTTATCCGGTTCATTGACAATCCCCAAATTTAGCGTTTAATACCCAATTTTTATGAAAACCAAGAAAAAAACCAATAGGAATGGGCGGCGGGTCACGACTGTCTCAACTCAATGGCAGACTCTCTTAACTGCGCTGCAAGCCTGCGACCGTCAATTAAGGCGGCTGCTAAATATCCTTTCTGTTCATCGGTCAAGTTCTCCGCCAGCGGAATCAAAATTTCAGCGGTCGTCGCCTGAAACTCCAACATAGTCGCCATGAGGGTCGTCATGGTTAAATACGCATCAACCAATTGTTCGTTTGTCGCAGTCATATATGGTGAACGTGCATGGGAGTCTCACGCACTGCTACGGGTCATCATCATACTCATCATCATTTCCATGATGTCGCCCTTCCATCACCGCTATCTCGCGCGCAAGCTGCTCCTCTTCCGAATGCAATGCTTCAAGGCGTGCTATCTCGCTCTGCTGCGAATTCAATACGTCGCGCAACTGGTCGTGCTTTATGCGAAGTGGAGCAAGCCGCTTCTCCATCTTCACTATTTGCTGCTCAAGAGATTCATCGCCCACCAAGTGAGTAAACGCGAAAAATGAGATTTGTCAAGAAACCGGATAAGCATACATATAGTAAAGCTGAAACAGTTATAATTGGGCTTTAAATTGACGATAATGTCGGCCGTGGAGTGGGCATGGTGAATTTAATGCGTGTACTTGCTCGCGGTGGTAATCAACTGGTCCGCAGCCTGTTCAATTCCGGTGCCGTCGTTAATGTGAGAATTGCCCGTTTGTGCAAATGCATCTTTGAATGTCGAAAGAGCAAAACCATTCGCTTCCATGGCATTCACATCAAGGGGTGCGCCCTTTGGATTTACATAATTAAATGTGCCCCATGCCGCCACGTAGCTTGACCAGGCAGTCTGAAAATCCGCCGGGCATCCGCTCACGTCAATCTTGGAGAGAGAGTCCAAATATTGTCGCCCGGAAAAACTGGCATTGACCACAGAGTTGGAGGCCGCCGCCTGCGCTTCGGAGAGGATGTTTTGGACGGACCCGCTGCTGCCGCCGTGATGAGAACAGCCGACCAAAATCAAGGATAGTGAGCAAATAAGTGCGAATTTCATAAGCAACATATGCGGTCAAACCGTCAAGAATGCAATGGTAAATTATTCACAGCCCATTCCTTGGATTCAGGAAACGCTGCAAATTATTCCGGCGCGATGACGTGAAATGAGCCGTTCGAGCTTACTTCCACATCTAAATCCTTTAAGAAGTCATCAGCGGAAATCTCCTCGGCCGGATCCCATTTCAATTTGTCCAATTGCGCCCGCAACTCGGCAAGATTATTAAACTTTCGTTCCACCAACACCCGTTCGGCCACGTCCCGGCGCAAGCGATTTTCCAGGAGCGCGTAGTCCTTGTTGGCCTGCTCCAGGCTGGCTTCGGTCGAGGCAATTTGCTTCGTAAGGCCGGCCACCTGGTTGGTCATCTGGTTGTTTAATTCCGTGACGCTTTCGGTCAGGACTTGGTTTTCCGATTTCACCTCCGCAATCTGTCCAGTCAGGTTGGTGATTAGCTCCGCGTCGAGAACATTCGTGGATTCGACTTCCGTAAGGTTGTTGGAGAATGTCACCGCCGCCGATTGCCACCCGGCGAGGCTGTTGGATTGGACGGTCAACATTCCTTCGCTAATGCCGAGTTGAGTCTGCGCTGACAGCAATTGGTTGGAATAATCGGTGATCGCGCCGGCATCACTTTGCTGCTGCGCATCGTCGCCCCGTTTGACCACGATCAAAGCGATAACCAGCACAATGAGTGTGAGGCCAAGGACGGTGGACAAATACTCTTTCATACAGCGAATAATGTTTGAGCCATAATAGGTTCCTTTGCGTATCTTGAAAACATCATTTCATTTTGGCAAGGCAATTATTAGAGCGTGTCTGAAAAAACGAACTGCGCCGGGATCGTGGCGGACCTCCTGTCTGCCGTATCAGAGGGCGGCATCTTGCCGCCCGGACCAACGCGTGATTTTCCACGGTTTTCCAATTTCAGTGCCGGGTCCGCCGGGCTGGAAGCGCCGGCTCTACGGCAGGCCGGGAAGCCTGCCGCTACCTTTTCAGACATGCTCTGAATGGCCTACTTGGAAAACCCGTTAAATTTTCGGACCATCTTTCGCAAAACCCAGCGCGGAGCGAACCGGATCGAGAGCACCATCAATTTGTTTTGAATTCCCGAGACGGCCACGACTTTTCCCCGCCGAAAATCCCGGTGACCGTCCCGCGCCACCGCCTCGGCGGTCATGCCCTGGACGCGAAACAGCTTTGCGTCCCCGGCCCCCGCCGCCAAGCCGAAATTCGTTATCGTCGGTCCCGGACAAAGCACGCTGACGATTACCCCCGTGCCTTCCAATTCCGCCGCCAGCGCTTCACTGAAGGACAACACGAACGCCTTGGTCGCGTAATACACCGCCATCCCCGGCCCGGTCACAAATCCCGCCACCGAAGCGACGTTGAGGATTCCTCCTCGTCCGGCGCGGACCATCCCCGGCAAAAACAATCGCGTCAGCGCCGTCAAGGCGGTGACGTTTACCTGGATCATCTCGATCTGCCGCTCCATTGGCAGTTGCGCGAACGCGCCAATCGCGCCAAACCCGGCGTTGTTCACCAGCACATTCACGTGAATGTTCGCCGCCTGGAGTTGATCGAAAATCTTTTTCGGCGCGTCCGGCTGTGATAAATCCGCGGGCAACACCATCGCCTCGGCGTGGTATTGCGTTTTTAATTCGTCCGCCAGCGCTTCCAGCGCCGGCTGATTGCGCGCCACCAGGATTAATTTTGAACCGCCGTGTGGAGCATTTTCCGCGGCGAAAAATTTGGCGAGTTCCAGGCCAATCCCCGAACTGGCGCCGGTAATCAGGACCGTTTCGTCGTTGTCAATTCTCATTCCACCTCGGTTATTGATTTCCCCAACCAAATCGCGACGACAACGGCCAATAAACGAAGAACGACTTGCCTACCACGCTCGTTGCCGGGAAATCGCCCCAATAGCGCGAATCAAGGCTGTTCATCGTATTGTCGCCCATCACAAACAGGTACCCGGGCCGGATTTGGAACTGCTGGCCCGCTTGCAGCCGTTGGATCATCGCATGGCCCAGGTAGCGGTTTTCGTGATACGGAATCGTTTTGGCCCCGGCCGGAGGATTATCAAACGAATAGAGATTCTCATAATGCGGCGTTTCGGCGGTGATGGCCTTGCCATCCGCCACCAAATTTCCCACCGGAATGTCTTCGCCATTAAACGTCTGCACACCCGTCACCACGTAATCCTGGTGCAATGAAATCGTCTCGCCGCTCAAACCGCTCAGCCGTTTGATGTAAAAATCATCTGGCGCAATCCCCCATGTCTCGCGTTGGTCTTCCGGAATTCCCGCCGTTTCAAAAACCACAATTTCACCGCGCTCGGGTTTGCGGAAATTATACGTCATCCGGTCCACGAACAAATGGTCCCCTGCCCTCACCTGCAATTTCACCACGTCTTCTCCCTGGCGAAAAGCACGTCCCGGCACCAACCCGGCGCGATACATCAATCCGTCCAACTGATTTCCATTCATTTTGGGCGGTTCCCCGTAATCCGGCGGGAACCAGAAGGTATGGGAGGCCCCGCCGATGGTGATGGTTTGCTTGATGTTAAAAATGAAGAATTTCAAAATCGGACCCACCTCGACCTGCCCATCGACTGGCGCCACATAGTGAATATAGGAAACTCCTTGAAACCATTCCTTGACCCGCTCCCATCCCGTCGGGATGACCATTTTCTTTTGGGCCGGGTATATTTTTTGGAGCGCCGCGTTTTCCAGGCTCGGATTGCCGGACACCGCCCAAAGCGGGCCGTAATCCGGTTCCACCGTCACGCCGTAAAGCGTCGGTTGCATCGATCCGGTGGGGATTTTGAATGGTTGCAGGAAAAACGTGCGAATCGCCATCGCCACGGAAATCGCCACCAGCAGCACCTCCACATTTTCCCGCCATAGTGGATTCGGATACGGCTTGAGCCATTTGTCGGCCACTTCCTCCAGGTTCGACATTTTCTCGCGGATTTTTCCCGCCGGCGCGCCTTCCCGCAGGGCGTGGTGCAAATCCAGCAATGCCTCGCTCACCAATTGCGCCGCCGCCGGTGTCATCAAATCACGCTGCGCGCACAACATGCGGTACACGTGCTTGTGCATCGCGCTCGCGTCGCGAACCGCCTTCGAAAATAGCCAGCGAATCATGATTTCCTTTTCGACAAGAATTTCACCGTTTTAAACAATTTAATTCATGGAAAAATAGCCGGTACGTGCTCAATTGAAAGAAAATTCCCCCGCCATCTCCGCAATGGGGCGCATCCGCGTATGCCCACGGAACGCGGGGTTGGAGCCGGCATTGAACGTTGTTTGGCGCTTGATGATGCGAAAAAGCCGATTATAAATCGGCGCTCCGGCGCCATAGGTTCGTTTGGCCCGCTATTTGCTAAATACATCGCAGAATGAACAAATTCTTGCAAATTGCAGCGGCACTCGGAGTCGGGGTGCTTTTATCCACCGGGTGCGTGGCTTACGGTCCCGGCCCGGACGGTTACTACGATTACGATTATTACCCGGACGCGAACTTTTATTACTACCCGGTGGGCGGCTACTATTATTGGTACGACGGCGCGCATTGGCAACGCGGCAGGCATTTGCCGTCGGGTTATGCCATTCATTCCGAACAGCGCCAGCAAGTGCGCCTTCACACGACCCGGCCGTGGACGGAAAATCGCGCGCCAACCGGCGGCAGTCACGGGTGGAGTGGCGAACATCATTGATTCACCGGCACAGCCCGCGCGCGGGGTGAAATTCGTAGCGGCCGGCATCCCTGCCTGGCGTAGAGCGGGGTTTCCAGCCCCAGGGCCTTGGTCTCCGCGCTCCAGCCAGGATATTTCATATTGCGCATGAAACGACGACAGACCAGAGCGCCGACAAGTTGTCGGCCTGACACTTTTGGATCGCCGAAGCCGGTTGCAAACCGGCGCTCCGGCTTTGCGGTGTGAAATATCCGGGCTAGCGTGTCTGCTCCCTGAAAACTTGAAACTGATTCGTCTTTAAATCCGCCCATCCCGATTTTACCCTCTGGGGAAATTGGAAAACCATGACTCCAGCAACAAGTCAGACTCCTCCAGCGGCGGCGTGACCATCACTGTTCTGAGCGATATTCACTACGCCGGTCCCGCCGAACAAGCCCTCGGCGAAGATTACGAGTTCCGCACCATTGCCAATCCCCTGCTCCGCTTCCTCGTCCTGGCCTATCGGCACTTGATCTGGATGCGCCATCCGCTGCAGCAAGGCCGGCAACTCGACCGCTTTCTCCGGGAAGTTCCTCCCGCAGATTATGCCATCGTCAATGGCGATTATTCCTGCGACACCGGATTCGTCGGCGTTGGCGACCCGGCTTCATTTCAAAGCGCGGAGGAATGCCTCGCCAAAATCCGCGCGAAATTTCCCGATTCCTGCCGTTTCACCCTCGGCGACCATGAACTCGGCAAACACACCCTGGTTGGCGGCCTTGGCGGCCTGCGGCTGGAAAGCTGGCGCGCGGCCACGCAAAGGCTCGGACTGTCACCGTTCTGGCAGCTTCCCATCGGACGCTACGTGTTGATGGGGATCGCCTCGCCCTTGCTCGCGTTGCCAGCCAATCAGTTGGAGGCGTTGCCGGATGAATGGCCGGAGTGGCAGCGATTGCGCGAGGCCCATCTCGCGGAGATTCGCGCCGCCTTCGACGGTCTTGAGCCGGACCAGCGCGTAATGCTGTTTTGCCACGACCCAACCGCGCTGCCGTTTCTGGCCCGGGAACCGTCAGTCGCGCGGCGGCTCCCGCAGATTGAGCACACCATCCTGGGACATTTGCACTCGCAGGCGGTTTTTTGGAAAAGCCGGTTGCTCAGCGGAATCCCGCCCATTCGGCGGCTTGGCAGGACGGTTGCCCGCATGAGTTCCGCGTTGCACGAGGCCGGCCAATGGTGGCAGTTCCGTCCGCGCCTCTGCCCTTCCCTTTCCGGCACGGAAATTTTTAATGATGGGGGATATTACACGGTCAAGCTTGACCCGACAGCAAAACGTCCGGCGCAGTTTGACTTTCATCCACTGCCGCGATAAAAAGGGGCATATCCGTGTGCGCACGGTAACGCAGGTTTCCTAACCTGCTGTATCGCGGATTTCCCAATCCGCGAGTCTGGAAATAATATAAGGGCTCGGGGGTTCGAAGCGCTGCCGATTGGGAAATCGGCGATGCAGCAGACTAGGAAGTCTGCGCTACGTTTCAGCCTTTATCTTTGGCTTTGCCTTCCGATTATTTCCCAACCAGCTTCATCACTGCTTCCACCGCCCCGTCAATTTTAACTGATTGCAACGCGCCGCCGCGCAGCTTGATTTCCACTTCGCCCTTGGCCAGCGATTTTTCTCCGATGCCCACGCGGATTGGGAACCCGACCAAGTCGGCGTCCTTGAATTTCACGCCCGGGCGTTCGTCGCGGTCGTCCAAAATCACCTCCACGCCCCGCGCGGACAGCTCCGCGTAAATCTTTTCCGCCAGCTTCATCGCCTCACTGTTCACATCCACGTTCAGCGGCGTGATGCACACCTGATAAGGCGCCACGCTCAACGGCCAGATGATGCCATCCTTGTCGTTGCCTTGTTCGACCACCGCCTGCAAAGTGCGCGTGATGCCGATGCCGTAACAGCCCATGACGGCGGGCTTGCGCGCGCCCGCCTCATCCAGATAGACCGCGTTGAATTTCTCGCTGTACTTGGTGCCCAGCTTGAAAACATGGCCCACTTCAATCGCCCGCCGGACCTTCAACGATTTGCCGCACTGGACGCACGGTTCGTCGGCCCGGACCGTTCGGAGGTCATACCAGTGGGAAACCTGGATGTCGCGCTCGATGGAAACATTGCGCAAATGGAAACCGTCCTCGTTCGCGCCGGTCACCATTCCGTTCGCCCCGCGCAGCCGTTCATCCGCCAATACCTGGATTTGCTGGTTCTTGCGTGTGGACGTCACCGCTCCCAGGCTTCCCGGATGCGCTCCGGTTGCTTCAAAAATCTCCTCGGCCGTCGCCGGACGATACAACGTCGTGCCGATCTTTCCGGCAAACTTGGACTCGTTCAACTGGTCATCGCCGCGCACCAGCACGATGATTAGTTTTTCTTCCGCCAGATAAATCAGCGTCTTGATCTGACGATTGGCGGGCACGTTGTGCGGCGCGCCGGCCAGCGCATCAATCGTCACCACTCCCGGCGTCGCAAATTTCTCAATCGCCGGGCCGATTTCGCGCGCCGCGGTTTTGGGCACGCCGCTTGTGGCCTTCTCCACGTTCGCCGCGTATCCGCACGCCTCGCAAAACACCACTTCATTTTCGCCCGTTTCCGCCGGAATCATGAATTCATGGGAAAATTTGCCGCCGATGACGCCCGTGTCCGCGTCCACCGCAAACGCCTTGAGGCCGCACCGCTCGAATATCCGCGCGTACGCGTCGTACATTTTTTGATACGTCTTTTGCGCCGCGTCGTCGCTGACGTCAAAACTGTACGCGTCCTTCATGATGAATTCCCGCGCGCGCATCAAGCCGAAGCGCGGACGGATTTCGTCGCGGAATTTGACGCTGATCTGGTAAAAATTCTTCGGCAGCTGACGGTAGGAATTGATCTCGCCCGCGGCGAGGCCGGTGATGACCTCCTCCGCCGTCGCGCTGAGCACCCACTCGCGGTTGGCGCTGTCCTTGACCTTGAATAAAACGTCGCGCGCGGTTTCGTAACGTCCGCTTTGCTGCCAGATTTCCGGCGGCTGGAGCGCGGGCATCAGCACTTCGATCCCACCCGCCCGGTCCATTTCCTCACGGACAATCTGCTCCACCTTGCGCAACGCCCGCAATCCGCACGGCAGGAACGTATAGACGCCGCCCGCCAGCTTGCGGATCAATCCGGCGCGCAGTAACAACTTGTGCGATGCGATCTCCGCATCGGCGGGAGCTTCGCGGAGGGTGGGAATCAATGTTTCAGTCCACTTCATGTGGCTCAAAATCTAACAAAAGAAATACCGGAACGAAGAATTTTATTTGACCGTGTCCAGATTTGGTTTGGGTGGAACACGCTACCAGCCTGTGGCAGCGGGCAACCTGCCCGCTGTTTTTTTCAAACATGAAGTCCCTTCCCATGAATCCCACGGACCCTCACCTCACCCTGACCCTCTCCCCTCCCATCCGATGGGAGCGGAGAGGGA
>JBKQUF010000296.1:0-24628 GCA_052140285.1 Limisphaerales bacterium
CCGTGGGCGATCCGGTTTATCTGATGGGATTTTCGGTCGGAAACATTACCAGTATTTATCCCGAACCGCCCGGCGACCGGCGCGGAGTGCGGGTGGAATTTGATGTAGTTGCTCCCTATTTCCGTTACATCTGGTCCGAAGGCTCTTATGTGAAAGTGGCCGCGGCGGGACTGTTGAATCAGCGCCAGATTGAAATCACCCGGGGCACCAACGGGTATGAAGTGTGCGTCACCCAGCCGGTCACCGAGTTCACCAACCTTTCCGACCTGGAACAACAGGTCGCCGCGCAGCCCGGACAATGGCAATTATCCCAGGAAATTTACGATGACCATTCCAACCTGCTGTACCGGGCTTATACCTGGCTGGATGCGTCCAACCTGCAGAGAATTGAGCAACTGAATCTTCCCGTCATCCGGGCCTATAACAACACGGAGGCCGATAAAAATCACATCGTCGCCTCATGGCATCCGAGGGACCACTCTTACGAAAATTTTACCCCCACGGATGAAACGGCCTGGTTGCGCCCGGTCGAAACGCCGCCGGTTTCCGACCAATTGCAGGCGATGATCGCCCAGGTGCAGTCCGCGCTGCCGGCGGTCATCGCGCTGACCAATCAATTGGCGACCGTCCTCAACAATAGCGCGCAAGTCACCTCCAATCTGAATGTCGCGATCGTCGCCGCCCACCCGGTCCTGACCAATGCCAATCTTTTGGTGGCTCACCTGGACAGCAACGCCAATCTGTTGGTCGCGCATCTGGACACCAATGTCACCGCCACGCTGGTCAATCTCGCCGATATCACCAGCAACCTGGATGCGCAGGTGCAATCCAATTCCAATATGTTGTCCGGCATTTCCAAAACCGTCACCGATTCCGACAATTTGATTCAAGGCATCAAACGCTTTTGGCTGATCCATTATTTGTTCAAGAACGAAACGAAGGCGACGAATAATATTTCCGCCGCACCGGCCAATTCCGCCCTCTCGCCACGGGAACGCCAGGAACGGCGTCCGTGATGGTTTCCCAAAATTAACTTTCGCCGCCGTGGCTTTTCTGGAACCAATCGGCAAATAATTTTATCCCCGCCTCAATCTGGATTCGCGGATTATAGCCCAGCTTTCCCCGCGCTTTGGAAATATCCGCATACGTGATCGGCACGTCACCGGGCTGCAGGGGTTGCCTGTCGATGATCGCTTTTTTGCCCAGCGCGCCTTCCAGCAACTCAATCATCCAGCTAAGCGCAACCGTTTGCGATTCGCCCAGGTTGAAAATGTCATAGCCAAATTCCTTCTTCGTCACGGCCATGACGCCGTCCACCGTGTCCGAGACGAAGGTGTAATCGCGCGCCGTGGAACCGTCGCCGAAAACGGGGATTGGTTTTCCGGCGGAAATCAATTTCGCGAATTTGTAGATCGCCAAATCCGGGCGTTGCCGCGGTCCATAGACGGTGAAGAAGCGCAGCATCGCCACGTCCATCTTGTGGATGTGATGCCACACATGTCCCAACGCCTCGCCGGCCAGTTTGCTGGCGGCATACGGCGAAATGGCGGCGGCAATCGGGTCGTTCTCCGAAAACGGGACCTTGGAATTGATTCCATAGACCGAGGACGAGGAGGCGATGGTGATTTTTTTGACGCCGGATTTCCTCGCCGCTTCAAGCACGTTGACCGTGCCTTCGACGTTGACCCGCTGGTACAGCGCCGGCTGCGCCAGGCTGGGTCGCACCCCGGCGCGCGCCGCCAGATGAATGACCTGGTCAAATTTGACGGAGGAAAAAATTTCCGCGAGCGCCGCCGCGTCGGTGATGTCGCCCTGGACGAACTCAAACGCCTTGGCCATGGCTTGGACTTCGCGGATGTTGCGGCGCTTGAATTTCGGATCGTAGAAATCGTTGAGATCGTCAAACGCCCAAACCTGGTGTCCTTCACGCAGCAACCGCTCGCAAACATGCGAGCCAATGAAGCCTGCGCCGCCGGTGACGAGAAAATTCATGATGATACGCTAACAATCCACGCTCATGGTGTCGAGCGTCCCAACGACGAAACCATGACCAACTGGCAAACTCAAGATTCCTTGTTATTGATCCACTGAAATCGTCGAGGAACCATATTTTGGTTCAACGCGCGGGCGGATGGGCCATTGCCGCGCCGTTGGTGGGGGAATGCCGAATTCCCTGTTGTTTCGCCTTGATGGCGTTGTCGAGGTTTGCCTTCAAAACAGAGTTAGTGGGCGCGATGTTCAATCCGGCTTGAAAGGCACGAATGGCGTCATCTACTTGTCCAGTTTTGTTCAGGAGATAGCCGAGATTATTGAAGTCCTCCACATCATTGGTCTGGACGGCGCAAAGACTTTTCAAGAGCGGAAGGGCCTCGGCAAACCGTTGTTTTTGAATCAATAGTTCAGCCAGAAATGACATGTCATCAGTGGAGGTCGGGTCGAGGGCGCGCGCTATTTGCATATGATTGATGGCTTTGCTGAGGAGTCCTTCATGATAACACGACACGCCCCAACCCACTTGGGTGCGGGGATCAGCCGTGTCCAGGTTCCACGCCAGTCGATAATGCTCAATCGCCTCGGCGAAACGCTGGTGCTGAACAAGGCAGTCCGCCAGTCCTCGTTGGGCTTCAACGTAGCCGGGATTAATATCCACCGATTTTTGAAAACTGTCCAAGGCCCGGTCCGGATCGGTGGAATTCAGAATTGTGCCGAGATTGGCATAGGCCGTCCAACTATTATTGCTTACGGCCGCCACATGGGTCCAGAGAATGTCGCTATCCTGCCAATAGGCAATATCGTGCCGGGTGACGGCGATGAGAAAGATGGAAAGGATCGCGGCCAGCGCCCCCAAAGGCCGCAGCGGCAGGCGCATGGCTTCCGCCAGGTCTTTGATGCCCCACACGACGATTAGCAAGATGCCAATCATGGGAATATAAGTGTAACGATCCGTCATCGTCGGGGAGCCGATCTGCTCGATAATGCCGTTGACCGGGACGAGGGCCCCCAAATACCAGAGCCAGCCGACCAGGAGATAGGGCCGCCGCGCGCCCAGCGCGAACACCAGCGCCGAAAGCCCCAGCAGAACCGCGGCGGACAGCCATAATTCACCCGCCGGCCAGGATTTTGGATATGAGTAATTGGCGCAGAGATTCAGGGGATGGAACATAAATCCCAAATAATGCGCGTACGAAATCAAAGCGGTTTGCAAACGCATCGTCAGCGGGGGATGAATAAGGATTGATTGCCCCTCTTGTTCGGCAAGCTTGGCGGCGATGGCGACGGGGATGATGAGGAGAAAAAACGGGATTTTTTCGGCGAGCAGCCAGAGCTTGGCCCCGTCCAATTTGAAATCTGTAATCCGGCGAAGCGGCCAGTAATCCAATAACAGCAAGAGGCATGGAAATGTCACCAGGGTTGCCTTGCTCATCAGGCTTAAAACGAAGAGCAGGAGCGTGAGCAGGTAAAAGCGTTCCGGATGGCCGCCGGTCTTTTTGGACTCTTCGGCGTAGCGAACATAGGCAATAAACGCCAGCATCCCGAAAAAGAAGCTGACCACGTCCTTGCGTTCGGAAATCCAGGTCACGGACTCGACGCGCAACGGGTGGACGGCGAAGAGGGCGACGAGGATGAAGCTTGGCCACACCGCGCCGGTCATCCTTTGCAGCAGGAGAAAGAGGAGCGATACATTGGCGGCATGGAAGAGGATATTGGTCAGGTGATGTCCCCACGGGTTGAAACCGTAAAATTGAAAGTCCATCATGTGGGTCAGCCAGGTCAAGGGAACCCAGTTGGATTTCCCCAAGGCGGTGAAGGCCCAACCCACGCCGCTCCAGGTGAAGCCGTGGTTCACGGCGGCATTGAACACCAGGTAATCGTACTCATCGTAAACCTGGATTTTGCAATGCACCGACGGCCAAAACGTACCAATTACCAGCGCGCACAACAAACCACAAAGCAGAAGCAAACCGCCGGCTGATTGGAAATAAATCCCTGGCGTGGCGGAAGCCGCCGAAGCGCCCTTTTTCTCTTTGTCGCGGGCGAAAAATTTGAACATCTTCTTCGACATGCGCCAATCCTGGCCGACACTGTGCCATGCTTTCATGAATGGTCAAAGGAAATCATAAAAAGGAAGGATAACCCGAATCCTTAGCCCGCGTATGGCACGTCGGAAAAGGATTTTGAGCACAGGATTCGATTTATTTTGCCGTAAGCCGGATGATTTCCCGTAACGGCGTCTGTGGTTTGAACTGAATGAAACGCTCCAGTTTTGTCACTAATGGTTTGCGCCGGCGCATATCGTCAAACCCCGGAGCGTACGCCTTTTCATAAGGAATCAATTCGATTTTGGATTTGGACCTGAGCGTCTCCACCACCAGTTGGGCCAGCGCCAAAATCGAAATTTCCTCCGTGCCCCCAATGTTGAAAATTTCACCGCGCGCCTTTTGGCAATCCTTCAATCGTGCCAGCGCCTCCACCACGTCGTGGACCAGGCAAAAACAGCGCGTTTGTTTGCCGTCGCCAAACACCCGGAGCGGCGTGTTTTGTTTCGCGGCGCTGATGAAGCGCGGCAATACCATGCCGTACCGGCCCGTTTGGCGCGGGCCAACCGTGTTGAACAACCGCGCGATGATTACCGGCAGTTGCTTCTCCCGCGCGCACGCCAGCGCCAGGAACTCATCCGTCAATTTCGAGCAGGCGTAGCTCCAGCGCGACTGGTTGGGCGGACCGATCAGCAGATCGTCTCCTTCGCCAAATTCCTCCTTGACGCTCTTGCCATAGACTTCCGAGGTGGACGCCAGCAAAACCGGCGTCGAATGTTTCACCGCGGCGCGCAACAAAATCTCCGTCTCATGGAAGCTGGATTCCAAAACATGCAGGGCCGACTTGACCACCAGTTCCACGCCCACCGTCGCCGCCAGATGAAAAATAAATTCGGCGTTCGCCGCCAACCTTGTCAGGTCCCGGCATTGCGAAATCCTGCCTTCGACCACTTTCAGACGCGGATTTCCTTTTACGGCCTTCAAGTTATTTATGCTGCCCGTGGAAAAGTCGTCGATGACTACAACCCGTTTCCCGTCGTTTAACAATCGTTCCACCAGGTGCGAGCCGATGAAACCGGCGCCGCCGGTGATCAGGATAAACGAGGATGGAAGATGGATGCTGGAAGGTGGCATCAGTTATCGCGTTATTTTCCGCCCTCGCTTTTGCCGTCGAGAGCGGCGGCAATCGCTTCCGCCAGTTTCTGCCGGTATGGGCCGCTTTCAATCAATTTTGCCTCGGCCGGATTCGACAGATAACCGTTCTCAATCAATACCGCCGGGCACTCCTGGCCGCGCAACACTTCGATGTACCGGACATGGCGCACCCCGCGGTCTTTCATCCCGATGGCCCGTTGCAATGTGCCTTGCAACCTTACGGCCAGTTGCAAGCTTTGCGCGTCGAAATCGTTGCTGGATAATTTTTCCGACCACGGATCGGCGTAACCGCGCGTCACCGTCGAGGGCATGCCGGTCGGCGTGTAGCAATACGTTTCCAACCCGGCTTGTTTCGTATCGGGCGCGGCGGAATTGAAATGCAGGCTGATGTACAAATCGGCGTGGTGCGCCCTGGCGAAAACCACGCGGTTCGAATTGGCTACATACGTGTCACTGGTGCGCGTCAAAAAAACCGTCCAGCCGTTGGTCTCCAGCAACGGCTTGAGCCGGAGGGCCAGATCGAGCGTGAATTCCTTTTCAAACCGCCCGTCCAGGACACTGTGTGTGCCGGAATTGGAGCCGCCATGGCCCGGATCAATTACAATCACTCGGTTGCCTTCAAATTTCAAGGGCGGCTCGCACAAAAGCGGTTCCAGGTTCTTTTGCAGGTCGATTTCGTCCAGAAAAACCTGGCCGTCGATCAATTGCGGCGCGAAACCGAGGTTGATCGTGACGCCGTTCCAAGTCGCCTCAAGACTCCCAATCGCCACAACCATCGTGCCATGCGACGAACTCACCACATATTCGACGGCGGGTCCGGACAACCGGCGCGGCGGTCCAAGGCCATGCGCGCCCGCCCATTCCTGAAGGGGAACCCATGAATTCACCACCGGCGCAGCTCGCTGGCGCACGGGAGTTGGAGGGGTTGGGCGCACCACCGGCGCTTCAGGCTCCTGGAATTGTTGGCGCGGCACAACGGGCGATCCCACAACCGGCGCTGGCGCGATGGCGGTGGTCCAATTCAGCGATGTGCCCGTGACGCTGGGCGGCTCCTCCTCAACCTGTGACGGAGGCTTGGGCGGCGAGGTGGAACAACCGGCCAGAAAAACGGCCGCGGCGAAAATAATTCCTGCGCATTTGGACACGCGCCTATTTTGGGGAACGAAAATGCGGACTCAAGCAGTTTTCGCGATTTACGAATGATGAAAAGCGCGATGCTGCTCGTAAAGGGTGAGAAGTGACTGAATTTGCGCGGCCAAGCCGGCTTGTCCGGCTTGCTGGGCCAAAGCAATCGCTTTTTTCGCAGTATCCGTCGCCTCGTCAAAGCTGCCCGCTTCCGCATAGGCCGCGGCCGGCGGCACCGCGCTCAATTCATTTCCTGCAGCTTTTCCGCAACCTGCATAAACGCCTTTCCCGCGGGATGATTTGGCGCGGAGACAACGATGGGCATGCCGCGGTCGCCGGCCTCGCGGATTTCGGTAAAGATGGGCACTTCGCCCAGAAAAGGCACTTTTTGGCGGACGGCCTCCGCCCTGCCGCCGCCGTGCCCAAAAATCTCCACGCGCTCACCGTTGGGCGTGGTGAAATAGCTCATGTTCTCCACAATGCCAAGAATGGGGACATGGACTTTGTTGAACATGGCGATGCCCTTGCGCACGACGCCCAGCGAGGCTTCCTGCGGGGTCGTCACAATGACGCCGCCATCCAGCGGCACGGTCTGGCAAAGGGATAGTTGGGCGTCGCCGGTGCCCGGCGGCAAATCGACCAGCAGAAAATCCAAATCACCCCATTCGACGGAGAGGAGGAACTGCTGGATGGTTTTGGTGATCATCGGCCCGCGCCAAATCACCGGCTGATCGTCCGTCAGCAATAAGCCGATGCTCATGACTTTTACGCCGTGGGCAACCGGCGGCACGAGTTGTTCGTTTACGCTGACCGTGGGTTTTTCATGGACCCCCATCATCAGCGGAATGCTGGGGCCGTAAATATCGCAGTCGAGCAGGCCCACCCTGGCGCCAAGATGCTGGAAGGCGCAGGCGAGGTTGGCGGTACAGGTGGATTTGCCGACGCCGCCCATGCCGCTGGCGACGGCAATGACGCGTTTGACGCCGGGGACCTTCGTCTGGTTCGAAAACGGATTTTGCGGCGCGGCCGGTCCGCCTGGCATTTTCACGTCCACCATGACGCGCGTGACATCCGGGAGATTTTTCAGGATCGTTTCCGTCTCGGCTTTGATTTGTTGCGCCGCTTCGGGATTAGCGGAGGTCAATTGCAGGGAAACACTTACGGCCCCGTTGGCGACCGAGACGTCCTTGACCAGGCCGAAGGAAACGATGTCGCGCGAAAAGCCGGGATACTTGACGGCTTTTAGCGCATTCAAAACTGTGTCTTGTGAAAGCATGAAGACATTAAAATGCCAGCGCCGCGAGCTAACGCAAAATCAATTCGTGCGGCGGTCGATCTTGATTTGCCGGGAGCGCCACAGGTAATAAATAGCCGGATAAACCACCAATACGCTGATGGTTGAGGTAATCACGCCGCCGACCATCGGGGCGGCGATGCGTTTCATCACATCCGCGCCGGTGCCGTGGCTCCACAAAATCGGCGCGAGTCCGGCGATAATGACGCACGCGGTCATGATTTTCGGGCGCAGCCGTTTCACCGCGCCGTAATAAATCGCGTCACGCAAATCCGCCAAGTCTCGCATCAACCCTTTTTGCCTCCATTCGTCATAAGCGAGTTCGAGATAGAGCAACATGATGACGCCGGTCTCGGCGTCCAGTCCCGCCAGCGCGATAATGCCGACCCACACCGCCACGCTCAAATTATAATGCAACAGGTAGAGCGTCCAGAACGCGCCCACCAAAGAGAACGGCACGGCCAACAGCACAATGGCGGTTTTAAGCAGCGAGCGTGTGTTCATATAAATGATGAGCGAAATGATGAGCAGTGTGAGCGGCACGACGATCAGCAGTCGTTGCTGGGCGCGCAGCATATATTCGTATTGGCCGCTCCAGAAAAGGTTGTAGCCCGGTGGCATTTTGATTTGTCCGCCGGCAATCGCTGTGTTGACGGCGTGCATGGCGTTTTGGACGTAAGTGCCCACGTCAACACCCTGAATGTCCACGTACACCCAGTCGTTGGGCACGGCATCCTCCGTTTTGATCGACATCGGACCGTCCACGACCTTGATGGTGGCCAGTTCGCCCAATGGAATCTGCGCACCGGTGGGCGCGGGAATGACGATGTCGCGCCTGAGCGAATCCAAATCGGAACGGAAATCGCGGTCATAACGGAGATTCACCGTGTAGCGTTGCAGTCCCTCAACGGTTGTCGTCAGCGGCATTCCGCCCAGCGCGACCGAGAGCACGTCCTGCACGTCGCCGACGGTCAGGCCGTAACGCGCGATGGCATCGCGGTCAATTTCAAATTCGATGTAGTGTCCGCCCATCACCCGTTCGGCAAAAGCGCTGGCCGTGCCGGGTACCTGCCGCACCACGGCTTCGACCTCAATGCCGATTTGTTCCAGCGTGGCCAGATCGGGGCCGGCGATTTTGATGCCGACCGGCGTCTTGATGCCGGTTGAAAGCATGTCAATGCGCGTCCGAATTGGCATTGTCCAGGCGTTGTTGAGGCCGGGGATTTGCACGGCGTCGTTCATGGCGTCCACGAGTTCATCCGGCGTACGGCGACGATGGGCGATGAGCCGGCCGTCGTCGTCCTTGATGTCCACGGCAGGCCATTGGGCTTCCGGCTTAAGGCGGATGGTGGTTTCAATCATGTCCAGTGGAGCGGGATCGGTGGCGGTTTCGGCACGCCCGGCCTTGCCGAAAACCGTTTCCACTTCGGGGAAGGATTTAATGATACGGTCGGTGGCTTGAACCAATTCACGCGCCTTGGTCGGCGAAATGCCCGGAAACGTCGTGGGCATGTAAAGCAAATCTCCCTCGTATAGCGGCGGCATAAATTCCGAGCCGATGTTCTGGTAAGGAAAGATTTTACCGGCGGAGAACCCCCATTCCTGAACGCGGCCTTGCGGCAGCACATGCGCCACAATCGAGTTCCACGGGAAAAACACCCAGCCGACTAAGATGCCGCCGCACACCACCACCATCCAGCTATACTTGATGGCCAAGTCCACGACGGGCTTGTAAAGCCGGATGAGAAAACGATTGATGGGATTGGTTTCCTCCTTGGGAATTTTACCACGGATGAACCAGCCCATCAGCACCGGCGCGAGCGTGATGGACAGCAGTGCCGCCGCCGCCATTGAATACGTCTTGGTGAACGCCAGCGGCTTGAACAGCCGGCCTTCCTGTTCCTGCAACGTGAACACGGGAAGGAATGAAACCGTGATGACCAGCAAGGAATAAAACAGCGCCGGGCCGACTTCGATGGCGGCGTCACGGATGATTTCCCGATGCGGCTTTTTGCCCTGGTCGCGCTCCAAATGCTTGTGAGCGTTCTCGATCATGATGATGACGGCATCCACCATTGCGCCGATGGCAATGGCAATGCCACCCAGTGACATGATGTTCGAGCTGATGCCCTGTCCGAACATGACGAGGAATGCAATCAGCACCGCAACCGGCAAAATGATGATGGCCACCAGCGCGCTCCGCAGGTGCAGCAGGAACGCGAGGCAGACCAACGCGACCACAATGCTTTCCTCAATGAGCTTTTCTTCGAGCGTGGCGACTGCACGGTCGATCAACGCAGTGCGGTCATAGGCGACCGTGACTTTCACGTCCGGCGGCAGCGCCTTCATGGCTTGCGCCAGACGCTGTTTCACGTCCTGGACAACTTTGTAGGCATTTGCGCCATAGCGCACGACAACGATGCCGCCGACGGTCTCGCCGTCGCCGTTCAAATCGGCGATGCCGCGGCGTTCGTCGGGGCCGAACTGGACATTCGCCACGTCGCGCAGCAAAATCGGCACACCGTTCTTGCCGACGCCAATGGCGACTTCTTTCAAATCGTCAAGATTTTGGATGTAGCCCTTGACGCGCAGGATGAATTCGGTTTCCGCCAGTTCGATGGAACGACCGCCGACTTCTCCGTTGCTCCGTTCAATGGCCCGGCTCACGTCGTTCAGCGAAAGGTCGTAAGCGCGCAATTTCGTCGGGTCCACTGTCACCTGGTATTGTTTCACAAAACCACCAATGGATGCCACTTCTGAAACGCCCGGCACGGCACTCAGTTGATATTTTAAATACCAGTCCTGAATCGAACGCAGGTCGGCGAGATTGCGGTTGGTCGAATTGATGGAATACATGAACGCCCAGCCGACACCCGTGGCGTCCGGGCCGAGGGAGGGCGTGACGCCCTTGGGCAGTTGCCCGCTGATGCTGCTCAAGTATTCGAGCACGCGGCTGCGCGCCCAATAAGGATCGGTGCCATCGTCAAAAATGACATAAACAAACGAATAGCCGTAGAACGAGTAGCCGCGCGCCACTTTCGCGCGCGGCACCGAAAGCATTTTGGTCGTGATGGGATAGGTAACCTGGTCTTCGACGATGCTTGGTGCCTGCCCTTCCCAGGGCGTATAAATGATGACCTGCGTGTCAGACAGGTCGGGGATGGCATCGAGTGGAATATTTTTGACCGCGTAAATGCCCCCGAGCACCAGCGCGACCGTCGCCAGCAGGACGATGAACTTGTTCTTGAGCGAGAAATCGATGATGCGTTGGAGCATGGGAATTCCTTGTTATTGCGCGACATCCGGCGGTGTTGAATTTGTGTTGGCGGCTGCCGGCATTTCAATCATGGTACCCGCCGGCTGGCGCATTTTTTCAATCGCCTCCCGCAACTGGCTTTCCGAATCCAGCATGAACTGGCCCGAAGTCACCACCCGCTCGCCGGCTTCCAATCCGCTCAATACTTGATCTTCATTATTCTCGGAAGCCAGTCCCAGCGTCACCGTGCGGGGATCAAATTTCCCACCGGGCAGGGCGACGAAGACGGTATTTTTCTCGCCGCTGCGCAACACCGCCGAATCCGGCACCAGCAATGCCGAGGGGTCCAGTTTGGAAATGATTTCCGCTGACACAAACATGCCCGGTTTGAGTAAAAAACCGGGATTATCAAATTCCAGCCGCACTTTGGCTGCTCGGGTTTTCTCATCCACCGTAGGATAAATGTATGTGACGCGCCCCTGAAACGTGCGGCCGGGCAGATACGAAAGCGCGATGGTCGCCTCCTGGCCGAGTTCGACATAAGGCAGGTCCTGTTCGTAAATTTGCGCATAGACCCAAACATTGGCGAGGTCGGCCAGCCGGTAAAGCGTCATGCCCACGTCCACCATCTGGCCTCGCACGATGTTTTTTTCAATCACGAAACCGTCCGCCGGCGCGAGAATTTCGAGCGTCCTGTGCGGCACGCGTGATTTCTCCAAATCGGCGATTTGCTCGTCCGAAATATCGAAGAATTTTAATTTATCCAAAGCAGCTTCGCGAAAGACCGTTGAGTCCAGGATGTTTGTAGAATCCAAAACCGCCAGATATTCGGCCTCGGCGCTATAAAGTTCCGGCGAATAAATTTCAAACAACGGCTCGCCCTGATGCACCAATTCGCCGGTCGTATCTACGTCCAGTTTTTCAATCCAGCCCTTGAACTTGGTCGTCACGTCCGCCTGCGCGGTTTCGTTGTAGTCAATGGTGCCGACGGTGCGGATGGTTCGGCGCAGCGGCCCGCGCTTGATTTCCGTTGTCTGGATGTTCATCAATTGAATTGTCGCCGGGTCAATCGCGATGGTGGAAGAACTCGCGACAGCGGCCTCCTCGGCATAAACTGGAACCATGTCCATGCCCATGCTGTCCTTTCCCGGTTTGGGGCTGGTTTCGCCCGCGATCATCGTGGACTTGTAATAGAGAATTTTGCGGGAGCTTGCGGATGCCGTGTCGGCGGTGTTGCGAATCGGCACTAATTTCATGCCACAGATCGGGCAGTTGCCCGGATGATCCTCAATAATCCACGGGTGCATTCCGCAGGTGTAGAGTGTCTTTCCCGATGAAGCAGCAGCGGTGTTGGTGTCCGTGGCGGACAAACTGTCAGGCGCGGATCCGGCCAGGCCCATGGCGGCAATGAGAAGTGTTGCAAAGAATATCGATTTTGATTTCATAATTTTCATTGGGTGTTCAAAAATGGCGCGTTGGCTGGCGGCAGACCGGCGACGATGAGGGACAAATCCGCCAGCGCAATTTCCCGGTCTGTGCGGGCTTGAGCGGCTTCAAATTGCAAATCTAAAAGCATTCGTTCTGCGTCGGTCAGATTGGAAAAATCCGTCGTGTCGGCGCGATAACCGGCTTGGACGATTTCGAGCGATTGACGTGCTTGCGGCAGGAGTTTGTCTTCAATCAGCGCGAGGTCGCGGCTGGTTTCACGGTAGGCAAACGACATTTCCGCGAAGCTCACCGCGAGGTCAATCTGCGCCGCTTTTAACCGCGATTTTGCCGCCAATTCGTTCACTTGCGCCTGCGCAAGTTCCGCCGCGAGTTTGTCGCGCCAAATCGGCAGCGTTATGCCGGCTTGCGGCCAGTAAAACGGCGGATGATAGACTTCGGCGGACAGGCTCGCGTTGAAATCGGGCACACGTTCCTTGTAGGCCACCGCGATTCCGCCTTCGGCGGCTCGCACGTCGGCTTCCATCGCCTTGAGTTGCGGGTTGCGCTCGAACGCCGTGCGGAGCAACTCGTCGGCATCGGGATTTTCCCGGCTCATTTCAAAATGCGCGGGCGTGGGTGGATCGGGCTGCTGTGGCGCCAAGCCCAGCGCGGCCTTGAAATTTTCCAACGATGAATGGCGTGAATCCTCCAGATTGGCGATTTCGTTGCGAACGCGATCCTGTTCGCTTTGGACACGCAGCAATTCCGGCAGCGATGCCGTGCCCGCCACGTTTTGAGCGCCGAGAACACGCCCCTGATTTTCCAGCAACGAAAGTGTCTCGCGCTTGAGGCGAAGCTGTTCATCCAACAGCCCAAGCCGGTAATAGGCGCTTTTCAGATTAAAGGCGGTTTGCAGAACGGCGCTTTCAAAGGCGAAGTATTCGGCCTGACTTTCGGCGGCGGCAACCCCGGCGCGCGCTTTAAGTTTGCCGGGGCCGGGGAAATTCCAGGCGAACCCCGGCATGAGCGATGTGAGAACGTTCTGGATATAAGCCTGGAAGGTCAATTGCGGGTCCGGCAATGAGTGCGTTACAGTGATGTTCTCGACGGAAGCCGACCAGTCGTAAAATGCCGCTTCGACCTGCGGCTGGTTGAGCAGCGCATAAGTTACCAGGTTGCTCAGGCTCGAATCCGGCGTCAGTTCCGGCAAAGACGCCGGATGGTTACCAGGACGATATTGGCTGGCAACCGCGTCCAGGTCGCGACGCGCCTGCTTTTCGCCGGACGCGGGGATGCCTCGACAGCCGGCGAGCACAAGCGCGCCGGCGACGGACAGATACAAAATGGCAACTGGCTTCATATTTTTTCGACTGCAAACTCACTTCACCGCACAACAAATTCAGGGACGCAAAATCAAACGGGGACGAAGCACGCCGGCAATGGGCACACTACGGGCGCGGAAGAAGAAAAATCAGATGAGCCGGGCGCAGTTCCGCGCATAAAGCGGACTGCCTTTCGTCACCAATGAGATTGGAGACGCTGAAGGAAGCCGGGAGGTCGTGGCGTCAGTCAAACCCCAAACCGCGATATTGGCGGCGAGAAGTGAAAGCTGGTTTTGGCTGGCAGTTCTTGCCGGAACCGCCGGTGCGGGTTGCGAATTCGACATTGGTTTCGCCTGGCAGCACGGCATCTTGCAACCGTGCTGGCAACACGCGGGAACCGGCTGCTTCACGCATTGCGGCAACGGCGTTTGCGCCGGCAGGAATGGTGTTCCCGCCAGCACGAAGCTGCAAATGATGGCCAGTGCCGCTTTCATAGTTGTGATTGTGACATTATTTGGTCTTTTCAGCTAAACCGATTTTGTCTGTTACACGCCAATTTTTGGTTTTGCCTTCACATCCCGCTGAAAACCTGCTGACCGCCGAGATGGCCTTGATATGCCAGAGCCGCGACAAAAATAATTCCCGCGACAAAATACGCCGGCATGGGCCACTGTTGACGCCGGTGCAAATTCCAACGCCAGGCGAACAGGCCGAATAGGAGCAATGCCAGCCCGCTGCCCAGCCATTTGTGAATCGCCATGCCGGAAGCGCCGTTATCGTCGGGCATCCAGAAAAGCCAGCCGGTGATGGCCGTGAACGGCGTGATGGCAGTCGCATAAAATAATGTCCACCAAGCCGTGTTACGGAGCGGTTCACTCTTTATCAGGTTTCCAAGCAAATCGCTGGCCACCGAGACCGGCGCCAGCGCGGCGGTGAAGTTGACCAGGATGGGATGCAGCTTGGTCGCGTTGACAAATTCTTTAAGCGCGGAAAGTATTTCAACGCCAAGCATGGGTGCAACCGTTGTCATGCCGAATTCGTGACGCTCGATTTAGTTTTGGATTTCCCCGCACTCCGACATGGCTTGTCCCATGTAAGGATTTTTCACGTTCTTGTCCGCTTGAAGCCAACTGGCATCCGCCATCGGGCAATAAACTTGCACGTAGGCTTCTTTGGCCTTGTGGTCGGCGAGATATTTTATGAGCGAATTACTTAAGGGCTTGAAGGCGGCGCGCGCCGCCTGCAAATCTTTAACCTGGGTCAGGGCTTCCGCCTCGGTGCCGACTTCCGCCGGCAGCATTTTCGCGTCACCTTGAACCGCCTTTGTGATGGCCCCGGCGTTTGTGGCCACGCCGGCCAGCGAGTCGTTTGCCAAGTTGGCCTGGATTTTCAGGTAATCGCCATAAACGGATTTCACCGGCGGGGTCAAGGTGGAATCGTCGGCGCGCGCGGAGGCGTTCCATAAAAGTACAGCGGCACAAGCGATTAGGATTGTTTTTTTCATGTGTTGATCAGGTTGTTTTTATCAATTCTATCGGACATCGAACACCGATGCCATTCTCTAGTTTACACCGCCGACGGCAAAAGCACTCAAACTATCTCAAATCCGGTCGGGGAATTCTGGCGCAATAAATTTTGCGGGATTTTTCGAATGGCGGTGTATTGCAAGTACAAACATTCGGCGGCGCAATGAAGCCCCGCCAAAAAAAAGAAAAAATGAAAATGAAAATACGAAATCTCTTACTCAGCATCGGCGCGGTTGCCCTGACCGCGATAACCATCAACGCGACCGCCAGTGACGCGCTGCTCTCGCCCCGTGCCGCCGGCAGCCAGATCAAGCAGGTTTCCGGCACGAACAACGACGGGAATCCTGTTAATACGACGGGAATCACTCTTTCGCCGCGCGCCGCGGCCAACCAGACTGTAAAGGTTGCCGGCACAAACAACGACGTGAATCCCGCCCTCGCCTGTGCCAAAAACATGACCGGCAGCAGCCCGAAGGCGATTCAAGCCTGCGCTGCAAGTCCGTCGGGCGCGATGTCTTGCTGCACGGTTGCCGCCAAGTAACGGTATCAGCCGGATTGTGCCGGTGAAACGGAAACTATAAAATGCGGGCGGCGGAAATATCCCGCCGCCCATTCGATCCATGAATGCAAATACAAACCCAGATGACGCGAAACTTTCGGCGCTCTTGCGCGAGTCCCGCTCTTCGCCGCCATTGCCGCCACGCTTCCAGGAAAATGTCTGGAGGCGAATCGAAGACGCCGAGGCGCCAGTAAAATCTGCTTCCTGGCTCGATGCGCTGGCGGCGCTGGTGTTGCGTCCGCGTTTTGCGCTGGTCACTGCCAGTATGCTGGTCATGGCGGGTGCTTTGATTGGCGTGCGTGCAGGCGACCATCTGGCGCAACAGGATGCACAGGCGCAATATATCACCGCCGTTGCGCCAGCGGCCATGCGTTAAGTTATGAACCGTTCCCTCATGATCGTACTGGGCGCGCTGGCCGTGGGTGGAGCTTTGTTCGCCGGTTCATTTGCCATCAGCCAGAGCCTTTGTCGGGACTGTGTCCAAGAGTCTCCGGGAGGTCTGCATTGGTTGCAGAACGAGTATCGCCTGAACGACGGCGAAATGGCCCGCATCCAAAAATTGCACAAGGATTATCTTTCCCAATGCGATGCAATGTGCCGGATGATTGCGGCTAAACAGCAGGAAGTGAAGACAGCTTTGAACAATGCAACCAATGTCAACCCGGTTGCCCAACAAAAATTGGATGAACTGGCCGCTTGCCGCGTTCACTGTCAGTCTCAAATGCTCCAATACTTTATTAACGTCAGCCAGATTATGCCGCCGGAGGAAGGTCGCCGCTATCTTGCAGATATGGAAAGAAACACGCTCGGACCGGACCCGAAATAAAATAATCCCCGGCCATGAGCATGGAACAAACTGAAGCCGACGCCCATGACCGGGCCGACATGGAACGCCTGATCGCCGGCCAGGACACGGCGCTCAACAATCTGATGGAACGCCACGCGACGCCGGTTTTCCATTTTCTCTGCCGCATGGTCGGCAACGAAGATGATGCGAATGATCTGGCCCAGGAAACATTTGTTCGCGTTTTCAAGGCGCGTGACAGTTTCCGCATGGGCGAAAAATTTTCCACCTGGCTTTTCGCTATCGCCGCCAATCTCGCCCGAAATCATTTCCGCTGGCGCAGCCGACACCCGGCCATTTCGTTCGAAGCTGAAACTGGAGAATCAGAACAAACCCTTGGCGGCACGCTTCCCGCAAACGATCCCGCGCCGGACGAACAAACTCTTGCTGCCGAACGCGCCACTGCCGTGCGCGCCGCCGTCGGCAAGCTGCCGGAGGATTTACGCGAAGCCATTGTGCTTTGTGAGTGGGGGGAACATAGCGTGGGGGAGGCAGCGGCGATTCTTCAAGCCACGCCCAAGGCCGTCGAATCGCGGCTGTATCGCGCCCGGCAAATACTGCGTGAACAACTTAAATCTTGGCAGCTAACTTGAACCCTGCCAACCGTGCCTCGCCGCCCCTGGCATCGTCAGCCTCTTTGATTTCCATGAAAGACTGGAAAAGTCCCTCCCTCGTTGCCGGATTTATTATGCCATGCCAGTTGCAGATTACATTCGTCGCTTTTTTGGTTCTCCCCATTTGACTCGGCAAGCAGATTCCGCTAGTTTCCCAGTTCGTTCAACCGCAACCGAATTCAAAATTTATGGGCGCCAAAGCTACCGAAAAACCCGTCGAAAAAGTTTCCGATCCCAAAGCCGCCGCGCCGCATGCGCGTGAACTGGAAGCAGCCATCTCCTCCATCACCAAGAGCTACGGCGATGGCGCCATCATGCGACTCGGAGACGCGCGCGCACTGAAAAAAATCGAGGTGATCCCCACCGGCTCGCTGGCGGTGGACCTGGCACTGGGCGTGGGCGGAGTGCCCCGCGGCCGGGTCGTCGAGATTTTCGGGCCGGAATCCTCCGGCAAAACCACATTGATGCTGCATGTCATCGCCAACGCGCAAAAAGGCGGCGGCCTGGCGGCGTTCATCGACGCCGAACACGCGCTCGATCCGGGTTACGCCAAAAAGCTGGGGGTGAACCTGGACGACTTGCTGGTGTCGCAACCGGATTCAGGCGAGGAAGCGCTGACCATCTGCGAGACGCTGGCGCGGTCAAATGCGCTGGACGTGATTGTGATCGATTCGGTCGCCGCGCTCGTGCCCAAGGCCGAGCTGGAAGGCGAAATGGGCATGGCGACCATGGGCATGCAGGCGCGGTTGATGTCCCAGGCCCTGCGCAAACTTACCGCCGTCCTGAACAAATCCAAGACCACTTGTATTTTCACCAACCAACTCCGCGAGAAAGTCGGTGTCATGTTCGGAAATCCCGAAACGACGCCCGGCGGCAAGGCTCTGAAATTCTACGCCAGCGTGCGTATTGATATCCGCCGCAAAGACACGCTTAAGGACGCCGCGGGCAACGCCACGGGCAACCACGTCAAGGTCAAGATCGTGAAGAACAAAGTGGCTCCGCCATTCGCCGAGGCCGAGTTTGACATTATTTACAATCACGGCATCAACCAGGAGGGCTGCATCCTGGACGTCGGCGTGGATAACGGCGTGGTGGAGAAGAAAGGCGCCTGGCTGCAATTCGAGGGCGAATTGATCGGCCAGGGAAAGGAAGCCGCGCAAAAGGCGCTGGTGGAAAAACCCGCGCTCGCGAAAAAAATCGTCGAGGCGATTATGGCCAAACGCAACGGCGCGCCGGTGGAATCGGAGGCGAAATGAACATTCAAAATGAAATTGCCGAACGCGGACAAGGCTTTTGTAGATACGTGTTATAGAAACGGTGTGCAAAAAACGCCCGTTAAATTGTTTGATGTCGTAGCGTTGCTGGAAGACAAACCCGGCGAGGGACTGTCTGCCGGCCATGTTGGCACGGTCGTGGAAGTATTTGCGCCTGATGTTTTCGAAGTCGAATTCCTCGATTCCAGCGGCAAAGTAACGGCGCTTGCTGAATTGAAGTGCGACGAACTGCTGCTTTTAAAACATGAAACAGCGGTGGCGGCTTAATTTTTGGCAAAGTGCGACGGTGCGACGGCGGAGCTTTGGATCGTTAGGCAGCGACGCATGCCTCTTTGTGTCATCCAAACTGGCATGAAAAGAAATTTCAATTTGACGAAAGGATTCACCTTGGTTGAACTGCTGGTTGTTATTGCGATCGTCGCCATTCTCGCTGCATTACTGCTTCCCGCCATCGGTCGGGCAAAAACCAAGGCGTTGGAGGCACCTTGCATGAATAATCTGAGGCAAATCAATATCAGCGTTCGTATGTATGCCGACGATTCGAGTGATGCCTTTCCCCCGGCGACCAATCATCCTCCTGCTTCCTTCTCGGCTTACACGGTGCTCATGAAAACCTATGTGGGGACGGCCGCATCACCAGAGCGTGCCACAGTTTTTGCCTGTCCGGCGGATAAATTTTATTACGAGAACGATGTAAATTACGTTTCTCAAAGTCTCAATCAGCAGGCACGCTTTTATTATTCAAGTTATGCGTTCAACGGCGGAAATTTTCTCGTGGGTAATCCTCCGGCTGCCCGTTGGCCTGGTATTGCAGGGCGGAAATTGACTTCAGTCAGGGAGCCAGTTAAGACGGTTCTGGTTTTGGAATTCCCCGGCTTGCTCCCATATTCTTGGCATGAACCCGTTGGAACATCGCACTATAACAATGCCAAAGACATGGTAAGCTTCGTAGATGGTCACGTCAGTTTCATCAAAATGTATTGGAATGCGATGCAGTCTCTAAATCGTATAGAATCGTGGCAATACGACCCCCCAGCCGGTTACGATTACAAATGGAGCGGAGATTAATGGTCTGGTATCACAATCGCTGCCTCTTAAGAAACAAGACGCGCAAGTCGTTGATTTGCATTTAATCCATTCCGTCATCCGGCGGGTCATATTCGTGAATGATGATCGCCGGTGGCGGCGGTGGCGTGTGTGGCTGTATGATAATGCCGATGCCGGCGCGGATATGCGGTTGATTGGGGAATTTCCGTTGCAAGCGCGAGAAATGGCGCTTTTGCGTGTCTCCTGCCGACGGACGTTCACCTGGCGAACTGTTGATGTCCGGCAAATGGATGAAGGAGAGGTTGCGCCGCGTCTCATTACAGCATATCCTTGGGGAAATTGATGAGTATCAAAGCGCAGGTTTGTGTTGTTCTGACAGCCGATGTCCGGCCCATCAGACTCGGTATGAGTTGCGAGCGGCAGTTGCAGGCCGCTTGATTCTTTTTTCCATGAGTGACGTTTCCGATCTCGGACTTGATTTAGACGATTTGTTTCAGCCCGCCTGGGCCAAGGGCAAGGCTGAAGCCAATCGTTTCGAGAAATTTACCGGCGAAGAAGGCGTCAAACCCGAACGCAAACGCGGAGAACGCCGCGGCCCCCGACCGGAGGGCGGCCCCCGCCGCGAAGATCGTCCGCATGGCGGCAAAAAGTTTGGCGGGAAAAGGGATGCGCGCCGCGGTGATTTCCCACCGCGCGGAGATCGTCAAGAAGCCGACCGGCGTCGTGAACCGGCCGAACTGCCCGCGCCCTTGCCGGAAATCACCGTGACGTTCCTGGCCGATGACAAGGGTGTGGACCAACTGGCCCGCCAAATCAAGGTGACCGGGCGCGCTTATCCGCTGTTTCAGATTGCGCAATTGGTCCTGCAAAAGCCGGAGCGTTATGCCGTGCAACTGGCGGTAAAGAAAAAAGACGGCAACATCACGCAGCCGCTCTTCGTTTGCGCCCTCGACGACACGCCGTGGCTCTCGGAAGACGAGGCGGTGGCGCATGTCCTGAAAACTCATTTCGCCACTTTTTACCAGGCCGATCGCACCCCCACCGAGCCGCCGAAAGGCACCTACACCTTTGTGGCCCAATGCGGCATGAGCGGCGTCATCCTCGGCCCGCCGAATTATCACGATTACCAAAATCAATTGCGCAAACTGCATGCCGAGCGTTTTTCCCGGATGCCGTTTGAGGTGTTCAAGGCCCGCGTGAAAATCGTCAAGGACGAGGCCGTGGTGAAGAAATGGGTCGATGACCAAAGCTTCAAGACCGAATACACCTGTCTCAATGTGCCCGAACCCCTCAAGCTGCCGACGCTGGAGGAGGTCGAGAAACATTTCCGCGCCACGCACAAGGAAACCATCATCAAACCCGCGGAGACGATGATGATTGACGGCGTGAAAAGCCGGAACCTGCGCTGCGGCGGATTGTATCGCCTCGTCCGCGCCGAATGGGAAAGCCAGAAGCGTTTTCCGCTGCATGTGGCAACTGCGTTGAGCAAACAATTTGCCTCGCACGGCCTGCAATTTTTCAAGGTCAACAAGACCGTTGTTCATGTGAGCGTGGCGCGCCCGCAATTTCTGGACATGGAGGCCACGCCGGTTTCCGAAAACATCAAACGCATCGTCGAATTCATCAACGCCACGCCGAAGTGTACCCGCCGGAAAATGGTTGAATCGCTCGCGCCCCCTCCGCCCAAACCGGCGGTCATCGAGGTCAAGCCGGACGAGCCCAAAGCAGCGGCAACGGACGTGCCAACAGCCGAACAGACGGCTTTGATTGCCGATTTGCATTGGTTGATCCACCAGGGCCATGTCCTCGAATTCGCCGACGGCCACATGGAAACCGCCAAGAAGCCCTTGCCCCGACCGCCCAAGCCGGAAAAGAAACCCGAGGGAGGGAAACCGGCGGCGGAAGCGGAAATTGTTTCGGCAGATGAAGCCGCGCCGCAACCCGAGGCGGTTGCTATCTCAATGCCGGATGATCCCGCTCCGGCCGAGCCTGCCGCCGTGGCCACCCCGGTTTCGCCGGAAGCGGTTCCGGCGGAAAACAACCCCACCGCAACGCCCCCGGCGGAAGAGGCGCCATCGCCATCATAGACCACGCCCCAATTCATTCCTTTCATTAATCGGCGGGGTTGTTAGACTGATTCATGCCTTTTAGCAATTTAGGTCTGTCTCCGGCGGTGGTGGATGGGGTCAAGGCGAAGGGTTACACTGATCCCACGCCGATCCAACTCCGCGCCATCCCGCTCGTGCTGGGCGGACGCGACGTGATCGGCAGCGCGCAGACCGGCACCGGCAAGACCGCCGCGTTTGCCCTCCCCATTCTCTCGAAGCTTGCGCTACACGCGCCCGGTCCGCGCGCGCTCATCCTGGAACCCACCCGCGAGCTTACCGCGCAAGTCGAAACCGCCATTCATACTTACGCGCGTTTTACGAATCTCAAAACCACCGTCGTATATGGCGGCGTCGGTTATGGACGGCAGACGGATGAATTGCGCGCCGGCACCGACATTGTCGTCGCCACGCCCGGACGATTGCTGGATCACTTGGAACGCGGAACGCTGCGGCTGGATAAAATTCAATTTCTCGTGCTCGACGAAGCCGACCGCATGCTCGACATGGGATTTCTGCCGGATGTGCGCAGAATCGTCGAGCGCTGTCCGCGCCAGCGGCATACCGCCCTTTTTTCCGCGACGATTCCACCGCAAATCGAAACGCTCATCAAATGGGCGATGCACAATCCCGAAACCATTGAAATTGGCGCGCGCCGGTCACCGGCCGATACGGTCAAGCACGTTATTTATCCCGTCGCCGATTCGCAAAAGACCGAATTGCTGCTCAAGCTGCTGGATTCCGTAAAATACAATTCCGTGCTGATCTTTTGCCGGACGAAGCACGGCGCCGACCGCGTTGCGCAGACGCTTAAACGCACCAACCACGCCGTGGCCGTCCTCCATTCCAATCGCACCCAGCGCGAACGCGAACAGGCGTTGCGTGGATTTCGCGATGGCCGCTTCGAGGCCCTCGTGGCCACGGACATCGCCGCGCGCGGACTGGACATCGCCGACGTCAGCCACGTCGTCAATTACGACGTGCCGCAACATCCGGAGGATTATATTCACCGCATTGGGCGCACCGGCCGGGCTGAAGCCACCGGCGATGCCTTCACCATCATGACCGCCGAGGACGCCGGCCACGTCTTCGCCATCGAGCGGTTCATCAGCAAAAAAATTGAGCGTGTTAAACTGGAGAATTTCGATTACCGCTACACCGCTCTTTTTGATGAAGACAAATCCGGCAAACCCGGCGGTTTCCCCGGCAAAGCCCGCGCCGTCCGCGTCCACGGAGGCTATCATTTCGGTCCCGGCAGGCGGAGGCGGTAAGTTTTAACCACGGGGAGAGATTTCCGCGCATTGAACCCCTGAACCCCGCATTTAACAACGTTGATTGACATGCTTCGCGATTTCGTCACTATGCCAATGTGCATTTTGTCGCAACCATCGCAATTTGTGCTGTGGTCTGTCTTCTAACAGCTCAAGGTAAGGCGCAAAATCTTGTCGTAAATGGAACCTTTTCGACGCCGCCAGTTACGCAGTCGGTAAATTGGGGGTATTTCCCGGCTTCGGAACTCTCGCCTTGGCAAACACAAGAAGCCGTATTCGAGTTGTGGACCAATGGGCTGGTCGCGCCGGCGGCGTACTTAACCAATGCAGTTTATTCAGCGCCGGGCTGCAACCAAAATCTGGAAATTGAAGCGGAGACCGGACCCAACACGGTTTGGCAAACCGTGCCAACGGTGGCGGGGGAAATGTATCTCTTTAGCTTTTATCATACGCCACGCCCCCATTATTCCAGCCAATTGACTGTTTCAATAAATTCCAACGTTGTTGCTTCGATTTATGAGAATGCCGATGGATTGACTAATTTTGATTGGCGGCAATTCACAACAAATTTTGTTGCCATCGGCAATCTGACGACTCTGGCCTTTGCCGATGTCCCGATTACAATGGCCAGCGCCGGGGCGCACATCGACGGCGTCGTCTTGGAGCATGTGCCCCGACTCGCGATTGGCGCGCTGAACGCCCCCGGTTTCGCCGGGAGTTGGTTGGGTGTTTCCAATGAAATATACCAACTGCAATACTCCACAAATTTGACCGCTCTCAATTGGGTTAATTGGGGACCACCTGTGCAAAGTGACAGCACGACCAATTTCACTTTTACAGACACAATGACCAACACCCCGCAGAAATATTACCGCGTTTTGGTTGACCCCTAGTCATTAAATCACTGCACACCTAAGCAACAGGATAATGATGCCGAAGACTCATTTCATTTTGGCGGTGGCTTTCATCGTCGCCACAATTTCTGCCCCGGCGCAGCCGGCGCGTTCCGGACCGCCGACCCGCGATCCGCATGCGCCCGGCTATGTCGCCGCCACAGAATTGCCGGATGGCGCTGTGCCCTCCGTGAACGCGGAAGGCAATTTTATCATCGGTCCCACCCACCATCCCGCGCCGGAAATGAGCGTGCAGACCAATGTGCCGCAGGGAACGGTCTATCAACTCATAATGAGTTCGACAAACAGAATATTTTATCCCGGTATCGCGCGAGACCCGGGCACGTTTGGGACGCCCAGCCCGACCAACCCCGCCGACCTTATCGTAACCACCAGCCATCCGGCGCCTTATCTCCGGCATGTCACCGTCTTTGTCCCCGCGCAATATGTTCCGGGAACGCCCGCGCCGTTCATCGTTGACGAGGATGGTCCCGATCGCCAGTTGTTTGCCGCCCTCAATAATTTGATCGCCGAAAAGAAGGTGCCGCCGATGGTCGCCATTTCCATCGGCAACGGCGGCGGCGATGCCCAGGGCAGCGAACGCGGTTTGGAATATGACACGATGTCGGGAAAATACGCCGAATTCGTCGAGCAGGAGGTGCTGCCCCTTGTGGAAAGCAAATGCCACGTCACCCTCACCCGCGATCCTGATGGTCGCGCCACGATGGGCGGCAGTTCCGGCGGTTCCTGCGCCTTGATCATGGCGTGGTATCATCCCGACCTTTACCACCGGGTGCTGACGTATTCGGGCACTTATGTGAACCAGCAGTGGCCCCATGATCCCGCGACCCCGCACGGCGCCTGGGAATTTCATGAAC
>JBKQUF010000297.1:0-15736 GCA_052140285.1 Limisphaerales bacterium
CGTGCGTTTTCCGCCGCGATTTCACAAGGAAAAGAAGATGCTAAAAAAATCAACCGGGATTTTTTCTTGAATTTTCCCCCAAGATGAGCTACCGTATGCCAGCCCTTGATTGAGAGAGACTTTTGGAAGTGTGCTTCAATGCCGCAGTTTCCAGCCCTCCCGATAAACTGCGAGAATCAGAACTCGTCGGCGCAAATCAGAAAATATCAGAATATGAAAACCTTTGGCTTGTTAAGTTTCATTGTGATGGTCAACGCTCTGTTTGCCATTTCCGTCGAGGCGCAAGTGCCGGCGAATTTCCCCGGCTTTACCGTGACGACCTACAACACCAACGCTGTTGCGCCTGGGGCCATCTTCATGTCAGTCACCGATCCGGGGACGAACGGAGCCTTTTACATGATGGTTCTGACCAATGACGCCACCTCCTTATGGTATCAGCCGGCGACGAACGATGTGTATGATTTCAAGCCTCTGTCCGACGGTTACCTGCATTATGGCGGACTATTTCACACATATTCTTACACCGGCGGCGGCGATGTCTTTCACGACTTGCTCGATGAAAATCAGAACCCGGCGGGGACCGTCCCGGCCGGCAATGGTTATCTCGCCGATTGTCATGATTTCCAGTTGTTGCCCAATGGCCACGTCCTGTTGATCGGCTACTACAGAACCCGGATGAACCTCAGCCAGTTCGTCCCCGGCGCATATCCCAACGCACTGGTCGCAGGGGCGGTCATCCAGGAGCTTGATGCCAACCAGAATGTTGTCTTCCAATGGCGCACTTGGGATCACTTTACCATCAATAGTTACTATGGCCCATATGGTTACGCGACCAACCCGATAGCATTGAATCCCGTCATTGACGGTTTTCATCTAAACTCGGTTTTTATGGATACCGATGGCAACCTGCTCGTCTCGAACTTCGGGATGGATGTCTGGAAAATCAACCGGCAGACCGGGCAGATCATGTGGCGCATCGGAGGTCTGGCCAACCAGTTCTCCTTTGTGGGCGTGAATCCAAAACTGGCTTTGACGATGTTCTCCGACCATACCGTGACCCGGTTGGCGAATGGCGACATCCTTCTGTTTTGCAACGCCAATCAACAGGCCACCTATTCCTCGGCGGTGTACGAATTCAAGCTCGATGAAACCAACAAAATCGCCACGCTGGTCTGGTCTTACAAGCCGACCACCAATGTTTACTCCTGGCATTACGGCAGCGCGCAGCGCCTGCCCAACGGCAATACTTTCATCGGTTGGGGCAGCGCCCAGATTGTCCCCGGCGTCGGCGGGACCTCCAACCAATACATCCCTGCCTGCACGGAAGTCACCCCGAGCGGTCAGGTGGTTTTTGAGATGCGCTTCAATGATCCCACCGCCGACAGCTACCGCGCCTTCCGGTTCCCCTTTCCGTCGCAATCCCAGGCCACTGCGGATATCAACTATGAACTGGCCGATTCTGATACTTATAACTTCACCGGCCTTGTCGGCGTTTCGCTCACCGTCAACAGCGGTGGCGGCGGTTACAATTCCATGACCGTGACGAGCGAACCCCATGCCCCGGTGAATCCCCTGTTTAATGATACAGCCCCCTGCGTGCTGCCCATCCGCGTGAGCCTTTCGGAAAACGCCCTTCCCACTCTCAATGCCGACTTTGCCTTCAGCACCGCCAATCTCGGCTACGCCAATCCTGCCAACCTCACTATCTATTACCGCCCGCAAACCGGTTCGGGCGTCTTCGCACCCCTGCCGACATCTTACAACCCCGTCCTCGGCCAACTGACCGCCACCTTGTCACTCACTGGCCAGGGAGGTGATATGGGCGAGGTGATTTTCGGCTATCCCGACGTGGCCCAAGTGCCGTATCCGCCGATTCTGAACGCCGTCGAAACCTACCCGGGCGTTCAGCCGGCTGAGGTTATTGCTCCCGCAATGGCCGCCACCAATGAGACCGATATAGTTAACCAGCAACAGCCCGTCGGGCTCTCCTGGTCACCCGTGGGCTTTGCCGGCTCATATTACCTCCAGATCGACACCAACCAGGACTTTGCCAACCCCGTGGTGGACGTCCCTTATCAGACGGACGCTTTCTTTGTCTGGAGCAATCCTGCACCCGGCACGACTTATTATTATCGCGTCAACACCTCGAATGATGGCGGCACAAGCGGCTGGGCGACCAACTCTTTTGTCACCGTTTCCCCCGCGATCCAAATGACTTCTCCAAACGGCGGTGAAGTGTGGCTGCGCGGCAGTTCTCACTTCATCCAATGGAATGGCAACATCCCGGAAAACGTGGCGATCACGCTCTACAAAGGCGGCGCGCCGGTTCAAACCATTACCCCAAGCACCCCCGACACGGACGCTTACAAGTGGTCCCCCGGCTTTAATCTGGTTTCCGGCAGCGATTATTCCATGCAAGTCAGCAGCACGACCAATGCCGCCATGTTCGCCGATAGCGCCACCAACTTCAGCATCATTGATGCGCCCACGCTCACCTCGGGCGAACTCACCCCGTTACCGAATGGGGCGATGCAGTTTGCGTTGGCGGTGCCTGGCGCGGCTCAGGCCACCTTGCTGTATTCCACCAATTTGACTGCCTGGCAGGCCCTCCAGACCGTGCCGCTCGTCAATGGCAGCGCGGTATTCACCGACACTAATGCCATCAATTATGACGTTGGCTTTTACCGTTTGCAGGTGCCGTAATCATTTTAATCAGTATGGCGCTGCAACCGGTGCCAGCAAAAACATAAAAAAAGTAAGACCCCCCATGAACTCTCAAAAAATCATTTGGTTTTGTATCCCGCTGGCCGCGTTATTTTGCCTGGCCAGTCCCCGGGCAAACGCGCAAGTGCCGGCAAGCTTTCCTTCACTGATGATAACCAGCAATGGCCCGGTGGCGCCGGGTGATTTTATTGGAAATATCGGCGCGCAAGGTGAGGGCGTAACGGGAGCCGCCACCAATGTATTCAATGCCGTTCTGGATAACGGAGGCAACCCCCTGTATGCCTCCCCGTTCACTAATATATGGCGCGCGGTCACACCCTGCGGCCTCATTCCCGAGCAGTTCGCCACCTACTGGGGGCTCAAAGATGAGACCTTCGCCATAGATGACACGATCAGCCCTGGCAATGGCTACCCCATTGACACCCACGATTTCAAGCTCCTCCCCAATGGAGATGCCCTGCTTCTGGAATCCGAGAATTGGCCGGTGGATTTGAGCCAGTATGTTCCCGGCGGGAGACCGGATGCGGTGCTCACCAGCGCGGTCTTTCAGGAAATTGCTCCCAACGGCCAGGTTGTCTTTGAGTGGCACGCCCGCTTCCATCTGCCCATCACTAACTCCCTGGTTAATCTCACTACGGCGAGCGTGGATTGGACCCATGCCAACTCGCTGACCATTGACCCGCTGGATAATAACTATCTGCTCTCCTTGCGTAGCTTTAGCCAAATTCTGAAAATCAGCCGTACCAACGGGGCTGTCCTCTGGCACCTCGGCGGCATCGGAAACGACTTCACGTTCATTGGCGAGAACCCGATCAATGCTCCGTATTATTTCATCGGCCAGCACAGTATTCACCGTCTGGCCAACGGCGATATTATTTTCTTTGACAACGGTACTCCCCAGACTGTGTGGCCGTGGCTGCAGGCGCGGCCTTACTCGCGGGCGGTCGAATACCATCTGGATGAAACCAACATGACCGCCACCTTGGTCTGGCAATACCGGCATGTTCCGGACGTGGTCACCCCCAACCAAGGCGTCGTCCAGCGCTTTCCCAACGGCAACACCTATGTCGGTTGGGTCTCCGCCGCCCAGAGCGGTACGGGTCCTACCCTGACTGAAGTCAATGCCTCGAACCAGGTGATGTTTGAGATTTCCATTCCGGGCTATAAGGGACCATCCTGGTTAACCAAGCAAGTCTGGAACTCGCCGGCCCTGGTTCATTCGGACACCAATCAGGACGTGGCCGCCGGCCAGGTTTATAACGGAAGCAATTCCGGTGTCGCGGTCACCTTAAACAGCGTGAGCGGGGCGGCCAATAATGAATTGGTCGTCAGCCTCCATGACGACGCGGTGCGGTTTCCACAGTTCCCCGGCAAGGCGCCGCAGGTCCTGGTCCCGCGCGTGACCCTTTCAGGCACCAACCTCGACACTTTGGACGCCGGCCTCAGCTTCGACCTGCCTACAAATAATTACTGCTTCGACACCCCCCTGTATCCAGATCCAACCAACCTGACCATTTATTACCGCACCAATGTCGGCCAGGGCGTGTTTATGCCGTTGACGACCGTCTATGATCCGGTTGCCAATACATTGGACATAACCACCACGAACTTGGGCGAGTACATCTACACCTATCCCGACCTGCCGGAAGTTTCCATTCCTCCCATATTGTTCGGACAGGCTACTCAAGCCTCCGTCAACCAGGCCGAGCCGGTCATGTTCCAGTGGACGCCAAATGGTTTTGCCCAGTCGTTTCATTTCCAGTTGGCGACGGATTCCGGATTCAACAATCTAGTCGTGGATCAGCCTGCCCTGACGAACTTCTCCTTTACCCTCCCGAGCGTGCTGCCCGGCACCAATTATTATTGGCGTGTCAACGTCAGCAACTACGGCGGCACCAGCGACTGGTCCACCGCCTCGTTTGCCACCGTTCCGCCCATGATTCAAGTGACCAGCCCCGCCGGCGGGGAAGCCTGGCGGCGAGGCCTGCCGTATTTTATCAGGTGGACTAACAATATCGCCGAAAACGTCAAGATTAAACTGCTCAAAGGCGGCTCGGTGCTCAACACCATCGCTGCCAACGCTGCGAACCTTGGGGCTTACTATTGGTCAATCAACTATACCAACGTTCCCGCCAGCAATTACTCGATCGAGATTGTCAGCGCGACCAATTCCGCCGTGTCTGGTGTGAGCGCCCAGCCTTTTAGCATCGTTGATCCCCCGTCCTTCAATCCGGGTTCGGTGGTCATGTTCCCGGATGGCAGCGTCCAATTTGGGTTGACGGCGCCGGGGGCGGCGACCGCCACCGTGCTGGTTTCCACCAATCTGACCGCCTGGCAGGTGCTCCAAACGGTGCCCTTGGTCAACGGCAGTGCCATGGTCACAAACGACACCTCCACCAATTTACCCGCGCAGTTTTACCGTTTGTCATTGCCATAAAATGTTCCAACGCGACTCGTTGGGCGCGTGTCCGACCCGATCACAGATATGATGTCATGAGAAAGCTCAAGTCACTGTTCGCGGCGTTTGGGTTGATCCTGGGGGTGATGGGCGCGCTGGCTCAGAGCGACGGCGGCGCCCAGCAGGCGTTGGGTTACAGCTACCTCTCTCCCCTGCCTGGCGCGCAATACTGCCCCGCGCAGACTTGTTTCGTGCTGGTGCGATTTGCCTGGGAGCCGCCGACCGCGGTTACCAATCTGGCGCAGTGCATCCAGGTGACCGGCGCCAGCAGCGGACTCCATCCAGGCACGACCCGAATCGCCAGTGATAACCAGACCGTGATCTTCCAGACGCCGTCCGCCTTTACGCCCAACGAAATTGTCACCGTCACCCTCACCCCCCAGGTGGACCTCACGACGAACACCCCGATCCTGCCCTATCAATATCAGTTCATGATCTCCGGGGCCTTCACGAATGCAGGCACGATCACCGCCCGCGGCGATAACCCACCGAACGCCACCAAGGCGATGGCCTTTGATGACAATCTCGCCACCGAATGGCAGGATTTGGTCGTCCCCAACGGCACAACTAATTTCAGTTGGATACAGTATGTCTATCCCGGCAGCGCGATGCACGTGGTGGACTGTTACGCCCTCACCTCGGCCACTGATAACCCGGCGGGGGACCCCGCCAGTTGGCAGCTTTATGGCGTGGACGCCTCGTCCAACCTGTTTCTGCTGGACACTGAAACCAACCAAACCTTCGGCGGCCGCCTTCAGGCTCGGGCCTACACCTTCACCAATACCACGGCCTACTGCGGCTACCGCCTGCTCATTACCAGGGTCAATAATCTCGCCGCGGCCACGTCGGTCCGGTTGACCGAACTGGAACTGATTCCCGCCACCGGTTCGTTGCTCTGGGAGTGCTGGCTCAACATTCCCGGCACCGCCGTCAGCAATCTTACGAGCAACGCGGCTTACCCCGACTATCCCAACCTCAGCGATCAACTGCCCAGTTTCTGCGGGCCGGTCAACTGGGCGCAGAACTATGGCACGCGGGTGCGCGGATTCATCACGGCGCCGAACACAGGCGCCTATCAGTTCTGGATCGCCAGTGACGACAACAGCGAATTGTGGTTCAGCACCAACGCCAATCCCGCCAATGCGAGCCTGATCGCTTCCGTCCCGGGTTCGACCTCTGCCCAGGTTTGGAATACATACGCCTCCCAGCAATCCGCGCCGTTCAACTTGCAGGCCGGGCAGCGATATTACATCGAGGCGCGGCATAAACAGGGCGGTGGCGGCGACAACCTGTCGGTTGGCTGGGCCATGCCCGGACAATCCTTGTCCACCCCCTCGGAAGTCATCCCCGGGGAAGTGCTCTCCCCGGCAACTCCTCTTGCCGTTGCGCCGGAGATATTGGTGCAGCCGCAATCCCTCTCCGCCCTTGCGGGCGCAACGACACAGATCAGTGCCACCGCCCTCGGCACTCCGCCCCTGGCGTATCAGTGGCAGTTAAACAGCAATAATTTGATGAACGGCGTCAATTTTTCCGGCGTAAATTCGAATACCTTGACTATTCTCAATATGGCGCAGGCCGACGCGGGTTCGTATCGGTTGATGGTCACGAACCAGAACGGCAGCGTGACGAGCGGCAACGCGATGTTGACCCTTGAATCTCCAAGCCTGGTGGGTGAATGGCTTGCCGGAGAAAGCAATTTGACCGATGTTTCGGGCTATTCGCCGGCGGGCACACACGACGGTTACATCGTCGGCGCCGGCCACTATCTGTTCACGAATGATGTGCCGACCGGCAAGTCCGGTCAATCGCTTTACTTCCCCGACGGTGACACGGGCATCGCCATCAATAACTCGTCCACGTTGGACGCGAATTACACCAACACGTTCGATACCTCCATCAACAACGCTTTCACCGTCACGTGCTGGGCGAAAGGTTTTCCGGGCGACTGGAACCCGTGGGTGTCCAAGTATGGCGAATCGGAAGCTGGATGGCAGCTTCGCAATGACGGAAGCGTGAGCAACGGACAAACCTATGCGTGTTTCACGGTTCGAAACGGCAGCGTGGGCACGGTCACCTTGGGGACGGGCGTTTACAACAATCCGGATGATATGGCCACCCGAAGCACTCAAAGCAATGATGGCAACTGGCATTTTTATGCGGGCGTTTTTAGCGCCGTGACTGGGCAACGCAGTCTTTATATAGACGGTGTGCTGGCGGCGCAGGAGACCGGCAACACGGTCTATGACCTGGCTGCTGCGGAACACCTGTGCATCGGGGCCAAAGACAGCCCCTCGGGCAACAACTTTGGCAACGAATCCATCTTCGAAATCTACGACGTGCGCGTCTATAACTATGACCTCAGTTCCACCCAGGTTCAGCAATTGGCCGCCAACACCACGACCCAATTCAGCAGCCCCAAACTTGCGCCAGTCGCCGCCGCGTCCCAAACTGACGCCACCACGAACAGCCTGACGCGCGCAGCCGCGCTTTCGGTCGGCGCACCCGCAGGCGTCCCGGCGGCGGCCCAGTCCCTGGGAATTCCCGCTGGCTTGGTCCCCGGTCAAGACGGAATCATGCCCAATGGGGTCTCGGTTCCTGTGGACTTTCCCTACATCAACATCACCACCAGCAACAACCCCGATTCTCAATATATCTTCATCGATAACCGTGGCGGCAACGGCGATCCTTGGAATGTTATTTTTGATAATTCAGGACAACCCGTCTGGTATTCCAAGTATCCCGACGAACGGCGCGACATGAAGGTCCAGCACAACGGCGTCATGACCATGCTGGCCCGCGACGAAGGCGGCGACCATTTCAACGGCTTTAACACCAACTACCAGCAAATCGTCCAATACTGGACGACCAATGGTTACAGCGGGGACGAGCATGAGTTGCAGGTGCTGGCGGACGGAACCTATTTTACCACCGCCTTGCAGACGGAAACAGTGGACATGAGCCGCTACATCAGCGGCGGCCTCACCAACGCCTCCGTCACCGAATGCGCCATCCAGGAATTCACGGCGGCCGGTGACTTGATCTTCCAATGGCGCGCGTGGGACCATATCAATATTGTCGACGAGCAGGCGTTCATTGATCTGACTTCCAGCGGCTTCGATTTTCCGCACATGAACGCCATTGACGCGGACACCGACGGAAACATCCTGCTCTCAAGCCGCAACACCAGCGAAATCACGAAAATTGATCGAACCACGGGCAGATTCATCTGGCGGTTGGGCGGCGCGCACAGCTACTTCACATTCCCGAATGATCCGCTGGATGGGCCGCGAAACCAGCATGCCATCCGCATGGTCGGCACCAACGATTACACGATGTTTGATGATGGTAACTTGCACAACCCGTCCGTGTCGCGCGGCGTGGAATATGTGGTGGACACGAACAAAATGACCGCCACCATGGTCTGGCAGTATCCCCCCGTGCCTAACGCTTCCCTCTACGCGTATTATATGGGCAATGTCCAGCGATTGACCAACGGCAACACCCTGATCGACTGGGCGGTTGGAAATCTGCCCAAGCTCACCGAAGTCCGCCCTGACGGGACCAAGGCGTTTGAAATGAACTGGGTGAATCAATACGAGGCCTATCGCACCTGGCGCTGCTCCTGGCCAGGCGTCGCGCTTCAACCTTACTTGCTCGCGGAGTCTTATCCCGACAACGTGACCCTCATCTTCAATCAGTTTGGGGACACCAACGTGGCTTATTACCGCATTTACGGCAGTACCAACTCGCAATCAACGAATTTTCTCGCCAGTTCGACCGCCACCCTGGCGCGGTTGACCTACCTGCAAAACGGCGCCACGTATTACTTCTGGGTCACCGCCGTCCATCGGGACGGCACGGAAGGCCCATTTTCCAACGAACAAAGCGTGACGGTCAACCTGATCCAACCTGGCGAGAACATGGCCACCAACGGAAATTTTTCCCTGGGAACGAATGGCTGGATTTTTTCGCTGGCCAACAGCGGTTCGGCGGCTTGGACGATTACGAACGGCGTCAGTTCTTTTAACATCACCAACGGCGGCACCTACACCACCGACATCCAGTTGGAACAGACCGGCTTTCGTCTCATTCAGGGATTCACATACGTCTTGTCGTTCAATGCTTGGGCGACCCGGGCGCGCTACATCCAGGCCGAGGTGGGACAGGCTGTTTCACCCTATCTCAACTACAGCGATCTCGCCGCCACGTACCTCACCCCGGTGCAGAACCACTTCCAGTATGTCTTCACCATGACGCAATCATCGGATTTCAACGCCAACTTGATGTTCGACCTCGGCACTTCCACTGCGGGGGTCTCTCTCTCCAACATTTCTTTGTCCATCTCCCCACCAACGACGGCCACCTTGTTGCAATGGGTGCAACCCCCTGCGAGCGCCGTCGCGGGCAACCCAATCTCGCCCGAGATCCAAGTCGGGGCCTACAACGAAACCTTTCCGGTGGCCGGCCTTCCCGTCACCCTCTTCATCACCAACGGCATCGGCGTTTTGGCCGGCATCCAATCCACCAACACCGATACCAACGGCATTGCCCACTTTCCGAATCTGAGCTTCAGCCAGGCCGGCCTCAAACAACTCGCCGCGGCCAATTCGTCGCTGGTCATTACGAGCGCGGTTTTCACCATCACGGCGCCACCGGTTGCCGCCACGGGGTTGAGTTGGGCGCAACAACCGTCCAGCGCCATGGCCGGAGCGGTCATCACGCCGGAAATTCAAGTCGCGGCCAGGACCAATGCCACTCCGGTTCCGAACCTCCTGCTCACTCTTTCCCTCACCAACAGCGCGGGAACACTCGCCGGAATCCAAGCCACCAACACGGACGCCAACGGGATTGCGCACTTCCCCAATCTAAGCATCAACCGCGCGGGCCTTAAGCAACTGGCCGTCGGAGACCCCACGACAACCCTGGTTGCCAATAGCGCCACCTTCAGCATCAACGCCGCGGCGCCGAACAAGCTGGTCATCGTCCAACCGCCTCCCGCCAATGCCACGGCGGGTATGGCCTTGACGCCCCCGCCCGTGGTTCAGGTGACCGACCTCTACGGCAACGTGATTTCCAACGCCGCGGATGCCATCAGCGCCGTTCAAACCCGTGGCACGGGCGGCAACTTGAACGCCACCACTGCGGCCCAGACGGTGATCGCCGGCAGTGGCACCGCCGTCTTCTCCGGCCTCTATGTCACCAACGCGTCCGGCAATGTCTCGCTTTCCTTCAACGACGCCACCCTCCCCAATCCCAACGTGATTTCCAGCATCATCAACGTCAGTGCGAACGCGGCCACCCTGCTGTGGGTGAGCCAGCAGCCTTCCAGCACCGCCACCGCGGGCGCCATCTTTGCGCAGCAACCGGTCGTGACGATTGCCGACGCTTATGGCAACACCGTTGCCAGTTACACGAGTGCTGTCATGGCGGCTGAAGTTGGCGGCGGCAGTTTGAACGCCTCTCCCGTCCTGCCGTCGGCGATGCCGCTCAATGGCATCGCCAGCTTCACTGGCCTGTTTGTGACCAATGCCAGTCCGGCAGTCACCCTGGATTTCTCCTCCGGCAGCCTGCCGCCGGTCGAATCTGCTGCCATCAACGTGAACGCAGGACCGGCCTCTCAGTTGCTCTGGTCCACCCAGCCTGGAAATGCCATCAGTGGACGGCCATTTGACACCCAACCCATCCTGCAAACGGCGGACATTTTTGCCAATCCCTCGACCAGTGGACTGGCTGCAACCCAGAACGTGCAAGTGCTCCTGAATACGGGCATTGGGCCATTGCTCGGAACCACGAATTACAATCTTGGTTCTGCGGGCAGCAACGGCGTGGTCACTTTCAACAACCTCCGCCTCGATGTGCCGTGGGCTGGCGATGTTCTGACCGCCACCAATATCACTCCCAATCCTCCCATCCCGCCCGGGCAAAACCAGTTGGGCTTGTGGCTCGACGCTTCGGTTTTGAACAGTCTGACGCTCAGTGGAAACTCCGTCACAACGTGGAGCGACCAGAGCGGACATGGCCGCAATGCCGGCGGTAGCATCTCTCCCGTCCTGGCCACCAATACAACGTTGGCGGCGGGCGCGTGGGGGCAGGGGCGGGTGGTGCGTTTCAACGGTTCCAGCGCCTATTTGATCGTGGATCTGACCTTCCTCAACCAAACGCCCTATACGATTGCCGTCATCGAAGTGGCCTCAAACAAGGGTTCCCAGACCAGCTATTTCATGGGCGATACCGGCAGCGGCGGCAATGCCACCGATAACTCCCTGCACACCGGTTATCGCAGCTCGGGCGACTTTACTTTTGCCCACTACGGTGACGATTTGGATTTTGTTCCCGGCAGCTTTGTTTATCCGGCGGCCCGTGTCTGGATGGACACGATCAATGCCCAGACAAACAAAACGATTTATCTGAATGGTGTTGCCGTGGTTACCGGGACTGCGGCCGGTTTTCTGAATTCCGCCGGCAGCCAGGGGCACATCGGTTCCGGCTTTGACACGAGCAGCACTTGCTTCCAGGGAGACATCGCGGAGATTCTGGTTTACACCAACGACCAAAGCGCCAACGCCGCCGGCATCGCGAGCTACCTGAGCAATAAGTGGCTCAGCGCCGGCAGTGTCCAGCCGGCGCTGGCCAGCGCCGTCACCGCGCCTTTCACCGTCCATGCCGCTCCTCCTCCTCCACAAATAATTTTGGGAGCAACGGTCGCTGTCGGCGGCTCTGTTGTCCTGACCTACGCCACCACCGCTGGATTCCAATATCTCGTTCAGTACAGCACCAACTTGGCGCTGGGTTCCTGGACCACGTTGCCAGCCAGTGCCACCAATGCAACGGGGGCTGTCGTGGTGTTTAGTGACACCAACACCCCCGGCAACACCCAGCGATTCTATCGGATTGTGTCGCCATAAGCCGCCCGGCTCATTTCGCCGTCACCACGACATGGTTTTTTTTGCCCTTGCGCAACAGCAGGTGCTTGCCAAACAACAGGTCATGGGCGGTCGCCGTCCGCTGAATATTCGTTTCGCGCGCGTTATTGAGATTTACGCCGCCGCCCTCGATGTCTTTTCGCGCCTGGCCTTTGGAAGGACAAAGCCCCGCCAGCACCAGCAGTTCAACCAGCGGAATGCCGGCCCCCTCCAGCTTTTGCCGTTCAATCTCCCGGGTCGGCGCCTCGCCCACAATTTCATTGAAGGTGCCCTCGGCAACGCCCTTCAAATCCCCGCCAAACAAAATTTCGCTGGCGCGCATGGCTTCCTGCGTTGCATTGGGGCCGTGGACCAAATCCGTCACCGCTTTCGCCAGCGCCTTGTGTGCTTCCCGCGCGCCGGGATTCTCCAAATGTTTCTTTTCCAACGCTTCAATTTCGTCCCGCGTCAGGAAGGTGAAGAATTTCAAATAACGAACCGCGTCCCGGTCGTCGGTATTGATCCAAAACTGGTAAAACCGATAGACGCTCGTGCGTTTGGAGTCCAGCCAGATTGCGCCCGCCTCGGTCTTGCCGAATTTCTTGCCATCGGCATTGGTGATGAGCGGCAGCGTGAGGCCAAAAACCGGCTTGCCCAGTTTTTTCCGGCACAGGTCAATGCCCGCGGTGATGTTGCCCCATTGGTCGCTCCCGCCGATCTGGAGTTCGCAGTTGAAGTCCCGCGCCTGCACCATGAAATCGAACGCCTGCAGGAGCATGTAGCTGAATTCGGTGAAGCTGATGCCCGCCTCCCGGTCTTCCATTCGCGCCCGAATGCTTTCCTTGGCAACCATCTGGTTGACGGAAAAATGTTTTCCGATGTCCCGTAGAAAATCCAGGAATCGCACGTCCCGCGTCCACGCGGCATTGTCCAACAGTTGCGCCGGATTTTCCTTGGTCTCGAAATCGAGCAGCTTGGCCAGTTGCACCTTCACCCCGGCGATATTTCGCTCCAGAATCTCCCGCGTGAGCAATTGCCGCTCCTGCGCCTTCCAACTGGGGTCCCCAATCGAGCCGGTCGCCCCGCCCGCCAACGCGATCGGAAAATGTCCAAGTAATTGAAACCGCCGCAAGGCCAGCAGTGGAACCAGATGCCCCACATGGAGACTGTCCGCTGTGGGATCAAAACCGCTGTAAAGCGTGATCGGCGTGGAGATTTTCTTCGCCAGTTCCGCCTCATCGGTGCAATCGGCGATCAGGCCGCGCCATTTAAGTTCTTCCAGAATGCTCACGCGAGCAGCATAGATTGGGCGTGGGCGAATGCCAAGATAACAACAAATGGGAGGGCAAGAGCTTTTCCCGTTGGAGCCTTGGTGAAGACGGATCTGGTTTTGTGCGCATATTCGGACTGGCACTTTATATCATTCAAAGCCCCTGAGAAACGTGATTATTTCGGCGCGTTTAAGAAAAGTCGCTTCAATCTTCGCGCCAGTATTGAATCGAATTTGAACTTCAAAAACCTCCCGTTGTTCACCGCTTTCGCGCAGCCGATACGACTTCTCTTCTTTAATCAAATAAGCAATCGCGCTGTTAGCATCCGAACACTCAACCGAAGGGCCGCGAAGCACCGTCAACCGAACCGAAACCACCTGTCGGGTAAGCGCGGCGTCAAGACGTTGCTTAAAATCAGCAATTTCATGCTTATGAAGCACGTGAAGTTTCGCCAGAAAGCGGTTGGTTGCTTGCGGTTGCGCCAGGGATTTCCATTTTTTAATTTTCTCGCGGAACTGCTTCTCAGTTGTACCCCTAACGCCATCTTCAGGTGAGGCATCAATGCCAAGTTCATTAAACGCGGCCAGGATGGAGGCATAGGGAATATGCAGGACGCAGAAGCCCTTCGTTTCCAACTGATGAAGCGCGTTGTGTGTAAACTCGCCCGCCAGCACCGCGCCGCAGAACGGTTGATGACGAGAAAACGTCAGCGCAATTGGCATTACCGCCGCTTCAATTTCTTGCGCCTTATTCTTCGAGTGCTTGGTATATCGCCGCCATGCCGATTCGATAAATGCAATTGGGGCGCCAAGTATTTCCTCGGTTCCGCCGCGCTCCAAAACATAGTCGAGGTCGTGCTTGTTTCCGTAGCCATCTTGCCATGTGACTTTGCCTTGGCCAGCACGCGCCGCGCGTGGTTTCTTGAAATCAAGATAGAGTCCATGCCGTTTCGCAACATCGCCCAAAACATCACGAACGAACATTTCAAAACCATCTCCGATGATTTGTCCCCAACGATGTGCCAGTGATTCAGCCATACAGCTTCCGTTTTATCCGCGCACCCACAAATGCCCTTCGCATAACGGCACGCGATGTTTGCGGTTTTTCCATTTGATATTTCGGTCACGTAGTTTCTCAAATGTCCACGAGTCGAAGCCTGCAGCCAGCGCCATTTTCCCGAACCACTCAATAACCGGCACATAAATGCCGTAGGGTGCGGAATCGCCAATGACAAAACAAATCTCCGAAGGCGAGGCGCAAACTCGCCGGAGCGCATTCCATGTCTGCGCCATGTCTAAAAAATAGCATGCAATCATGTTGTTGTAGGTTTTTTTGCCGCCGCGCTCCAACCGCACTGACGAAAGTTCGTGGCATACAGACATTATCTCGTCACGAATAGGGGCAAGCTCCGGCATGGCCAGCACTTCATCGAGATTCACGGATTTGGGTGGAACGTGTTGGGAGCAGGAGCGGATCAAATGCTTCCTCACTGTTTCTTGAAGGTCACCCCAGCCACGAATCTCGCCCATGAATGCCATTTCTAACCGTGTCGCATCAGCATAGTCGTAGTTGTTCGCATAGGGCGGGGATGTGATAACTAGAGTGGCCCAGCCATCTGGTAAAGTCATGCATTTGCGGGCGTCATCCACGCGCAGTTTTGCCAGCGGTTTGGCCCGGCGAGCCATGAATCGAATATCGGCAGCAATCATTTGCACTGCCTTTTGCAATGTGACTTCGGGCGGTGGCGGCACAGTCTTGCGTCGGCCTGGTAGGACATATTGCCACGGGGCCGTGCCAGCTTCGGAAACGACGCGTAACGATGATAAGAGTGACATCCAGAGCAACTCGGCTTCGGGAGAACCATCCTGCTCAATTTCAACGGCCTGACGAAAGCGATCCAGATAATCCAGCGTTTCCGGCCCATAACACTTGCCGATGATTTCGGGGTAGCACTCCGTCTGTGCCATTGCCTTCCGGGCAAACGAAAATGCTTTCTTCGCTTTGGAAATAAATCGCTCTGGATCGGTGGCATAACTCAACTTGGCATGTGCAACCCGATAGACAAATGGATGCGCTTCAATACCGTGGGACGGTACGCCCATTTCGTCACATGCCAGACAAGTTGTTCCCGAACCAACAAACGGGTCGAGAACCCGTCGTTCCTTGCCATCACGTTGAGCCAGCAACATCTTCACCCACTCCGCGGAAAAACCCGCGCTGTAACGAAACCACCGGTGAACCGGCAATCGCATATTATTAAGAAAATTGGAGGTGTGACCGACTGATTGAATCTTCGGGCGGACTTTCTTGGCCGCAACATCCTTGTCGAATATATCTAGTGTAGTGTATCACAAATAGCTAGACATATTGGGTTTTTCATA
>JBKQUF010000298.1:0-2664 GCA_052140285.1 Limisphaerales bacterium
CCTCGGCCAGCCGCACGTCAGGACGCTGCTCGACGAGTTGCGACGGCAGGCTGACCGGCAATTCCTGCGGCAGTTGCAAATCTGAAAGCTCGAATTGTTCCGACAAATCCTTGTCGGGAAATTCACCCGCAAGTGCCGCCAGCAAATCGCGTTGTTGTGCCAATTGTTTCAGCAACGGCGGCAGCGCGGCCTCGGTTTGCGCGAGTTGCGATTCTTGCGCCGCGACATCGAGGCGGGTCGCGAGTCCTTTTGCAAATCGTTCACGCAGCACTTGAACCATTTCCGAATTGATGGCGACGAGCTGGCGCGTCGCGTCAATTTGCGCGCGCAGCGACGCCTCCTGGATCGCGGCGAGAACGACGTTTGCGCTCAAGGTGATGTGCGTCGCGACGAGTTGAAAACGCGCGGACTGTTGTTGCGCCTGCAAAGATTCCATCGTGCGGCGGTTCAAACCGAAAACATCGAGCGCATAAGAAACGCTGACTTGCGGCGTGAACAAACTGTAATACTGCGCGCCGGAATTGGGTGTGGGCGAAATTTCCGAGGAAGTTTTATTTCGCGTCGCTGAAAAACTTCCAGAAACATTCGGATAAAATGCGCCGCGTCCGGCGAGCACATTTTCTTTCGCGACCATCAACGCCGCCTGCGCTGATTTGATGTCGGGATTGTTTGTCAGCGAACGCCCGATCAAATCGTTGAGCGGTTTGGAGTGAAACAGCGCCCACCATTCGCCGGGAATGTCCGCTCCGGCGGTAAAAGATTGCGCTCCGCCGCCGAAAACATTTGTGGCGCTGCCGGTCGTTGAAAGTGGGGTTGCAGTATAACCGCTGGCGCTCGGAGCGGCGGGCTTTTTGAAATCCGGCCCGACAGTGCAACCGGCAATGAGCAGCAATGCGCCGCACGCAATTGTCGTAAGTTGAAAGCTGGTTTTCATTTTGATTCAGCCTTTGCCGCCGGTTTATGGTTGCCGCCGAGAAAAATTATTTTCAGCGCGGGCACGACGAGGAGCAGCATGATTGAGCCAAACAACATTCCGCCGACTACGACGGTGGCAAGCGGACGTTGCACTTCGCTGCCGATGCCAGTTGAAATTGCCGCCGGAAAGAGTCCAATTCCGGCGGACAAACTCATCATCAACAATGGGCGCATCAAGCCGGACGCGGCGGAAAACATCGCATCCGACGGCGTGCCGCCGCGAAGCCGCGCCTGGTTGTAATGCGTGATGAGTAGAATGCCGATCATCACCGACACGCCAAAAAGCGAAATGAAACCGATGGCGGCGGAGATGCTGAAATTGATGCCGGAAAAATAAAGCGCAAGAACGCCGCCAGCGGCGGTAAATGGAATTCCTGCGAGCGAGAGCAAACATTCGCGGATTGAATTGAACAAGCTGTAAAGCAATCCCAAAATGAGCACGAGGCTGATTGGCACAATGATTTCCAAACGCTGCTTGGCGCTTTGAAGTTCTCCAAATTCGCCAGACCAAACCAAACGATAGCCGGGCGGAAGTTTCACGTTTTTTGCGATGCGTGATTGCGCCTCGGCAACCGTGCCGCCCAAGTCGCGTTCGCGAACGCTGAACTTGACCGGAATAAACCGCTCGCCGCTCTCGTGATAAATCCACGATGCGCCGGTGTCCAAAGTAATTGTCGCCAGTTCGCTCAATGGAATGTATGCGTTCGCGCCGCCGCTGTTCTGGCTGGCGACTTTGATGTTGCGGATTTTTTCGATGCTGTTGCGGTATTCGAGTGGATAACGGACGGCGGCGCCGAATTGCCGGTCGCCTTCAAGAATCGTCGTCGCGACAGTTCCGCCCAGCGCGGCTTGGATGACGGTGCAAATGTCGCCGGTGTTGAGGCCATAGCGCGCAGCGTTGGTGCGGTTCACCGTGATGTCGAGGTTCGGCTGGCCAATGACTGGAAAAATTCCGAGGTCAGCGATGCCACGAACTTGCGCCATTTGATCACGGACGCCGTTGGCCAATTGCGTCAGCGTCTCAAGATTCGGCCCGGTGATTTTAACGGAGTTCTCGCCTTTGACGCCGGAAATTCCCTCCTCGATGTTGTCCTGAATGTATTGCGAAAAATTAAAATTGACGCCGGGCAATTCATTTTGAAACTCCGCTTGAACATCGTTGATCAATTTTTCTTTGCTCATTCCCTTCGGCCACTGGCTGTATGATTTGAGCGGCACGAAAAGTTCCACGTTGGAAAACGGCGACGCATCGCTGCCATCGTCGGGACGGCCATGCTGCGAGACGACTGTGACCACTTCGGGATATTTTTGAAGAATCTGGCGCATCTTTCTAGTCGCGGCTTCGCCGTCTTGCAACGAAGTTGTCATCGGCAACTCGGCGCGAATCCAAAGATTGCCCTCGTCCAACGCCGGAAGAAATTCACTACCAAGCCGCGAGCCGAAAAACGCGGTTACGGCGAGAAAAATGATTCCAACCGTCACGACAATTGCGCGATGGGTCAGCGCAAAACGCAGCGCGGGATTGTAAAGGCGGTGCAGTCCGCGCACGACAAATGTTTCAGATTCCTTCAAATGATCCGGCAGCAGAAAAGACGCCAGCACCGGCGTAACGGTGAACGTGGCAATCAACGCGCCCGCCAGCGCGTAGGCATAAGTGCGCGCCATCGGGCCGAAAATCGCGCCTTCGAC
>JBKQUF010000299.1:0-7612 GCA_052140285.1 Limisphaerales bacterium
ACCCAGGTTTCCAACTGGCTTCGATCAGCCTCGGATAGGACCACCGCGCTGGCAACTTTTGGCATCGGGAACCATTTTATATGAAAAACCCAATATGTCTAGCTATTTGTGATACACTACACTAGCCATTTGCGACACACTACACTAGATAGTGCTGAATCACGACGTGATGTGCTTGATTTACCCGCACGGGAAATTAAACTCCGCGCCCCGTGTTAAACCTGAATTCGCTCAACCCGCAACAACGCCACGCCGTGGAGACCTTGAACGGCCCGGTACTGATCCTGGCGGGGGCGGGCACGGGCAAAACCCGCGTCATCACTTATCGCATCGCGCACTTGATTTCCAAGGGTGTGGCGCCGGGAAATATCCTGGCGGTGACGTTTACCAACAAGGCGGCGCGCGAAATGCAGGAGCGCATCGGCAAATTGATTCCCCGGAACAAAACGGACGACAAATCCAATCGCCCGACCATCTGCACATTTCATTCGTTGTGCGTCCGGATTTTGCGGCAGCACATCGAGAAACTCGGTTACAAACGCAATTTCGTTATTTACGACGAATCGGAGCAGTTGGGGGCGATCAAAAAAATCCTGGCGCAGATTTCCGCGAAGGGCGAAAAAATGGACCCCGCGCCGGTGTTAAGCTGCTTGAGCCGGTTCAAAAATGGCGGCGAGAAATCGTCCGTTTACGCCGATGAAAACGTCCTCGCATTGGCCCAACACGTGCGGGCGCGGTACGAATCCGCCTTGCACGCCTGCAACGCGGTGGATTTCGACGATCTCATTTTGTTGACGTTGAGGCTGTTTGCCGAACATCCGGACGTGCTCGAATTGTGCCGCGCCAAATACCGCTTTGTGATGGCGGACGAATACCAGGACACGAACGCCTCGCAGTTCCAACTCATCCAGGCGCTGACGGCGAAGCACCAGAATCTTTGCGTGGTGGGCGACGATGACCAGAGCATTTACGGCTGGCGCGGCGCGGACATCGGCAACTTGCTGGATTTGGAAAAGTATTTTCCCACCGTAAAAATCGTCAAGCTGGAGCAGAATTACCGCTCCACAAACACCATTCTTCACGCGGCGAACGCCATCATCAAAAACAACGCCCGCCGCCGCGCCAAGCAGTTGTGGTCGGACAAGGGCGCGGGAGGTAAAATCGTTCTGCGCGCGTACACGAATGACGAGGACGAGGCGCGGAACATTGTGGAGCAGATTGAGTTTGCGCGTCTGGCGCACCGCGTGCCGTGGGGCGACAATGCGATTCTCTTCCGCACGAACGCGCAATCGCGTCCGCTGGAAACGGCGCTGCGGCAGGCCAATGTGCGTTACCATTTGATCGGCGGGCAAAGCTTCTTTGACCGCCGCGAAATCCGGGATTTTCTCGCCTACCTGAAGATGCTGATCAATCCGAATGACGACATCAGCCTGTTGCGAATCGCCAATGTGCCGGCGCGCGGCTTGAGCGAGGTGACGATGGAACGGTTGCTGGCGGCCAGTCATGAGCGGAAATGTTCCGTGTTTGCCGCCATGAAAAATCCGCTGGTACAGGCGGAGTTTCAACGCAAAACACGCGAGAGCCTCGAAGCGTTTGTGGAATTCATCGAACGGACGCGCGGGCAGTTGCAGCCGGCGATTGCCTCGCCGCGGCCGTTGCAATCGTGGTGCGAAAAGTTTTTGGATGAGACCGGTTATTTCGACGAATTGCGACGCTGGGAAAAAAACGCGGAGGACGCCGAAAACCGCGTACGCAATCTGCGCGAGTTGGTGGTGACGCTGGATGATTTTGGCGTACCGGCGGCGCCGGCCGCGAACCGGTTGCAAAGTTTTCTGGAGGACATCACGCTGGACGCGGAGCGCGAGGAGGAAAAGGAGAGCGCGGGCGACGCGGTGACGCTGATCACGATGCACAGTTGCAAAGGACTGGAATTTCCGCGCGTGTTCATCGTGGGCTTGGAGGAGGGATTGCTGCCGCACTCGCGCTCAACGGTGGAGGGCACCTTGGACGAGGAACGCCGGTTGTTCTACGTGGCGGTGACGCGGGCGATGCACTCGCTGGCGATCAGTCATTGCGGCGGGCGGAAAAAGTACGGCCAACTGATGCCATGCCATCCCTCGCGCTTTCTGAAAGAGCTGCCCGCCGAACTGGTGGAGGAACCGGATGGCAAGGATAGCAAACCGGTGAGCCAGGAAACCGGGAAAAATCTGTTTGCGGCCCTGCGCGGGGCGGCGGGGCTGGAGGTGAAATGAGGCTTCAACGATGTTGGAATTTCTATTGCGGGGCAGCCAGCAATTGATTCACTTTCGCCATGACCGTGAAAGCGTCGGCGATGTATAGCACGTCGGCTTTGCCGCGCGCCCAGCCGCAATTCGGGTCCAGGTTCACCGCCCGGCGTTCGCCGACAAACCGCCAACCCACCGTGTGCGGCTCTTCGCCGTGGCAACAGGTCGAAAGGCCTTTTGCATGGCGCGGAGTCGCGCCGGTCTGGCCGATCTGATTCAGGTGCGATAAAAAAGAAAGCACCGCCTGGCCGTCGCCGTTCTGGTCCACAAGCGATTTGCTGCTGCCCAGCGAGGCGTTGGAATTTTTCAGGAAATCGAGAATCAATTTTTCCGCCTCCGGCAAATGCGTCCGTCCGTCCGATTGCTTCTTGGTCCAGCCCGCGCCGGCCACCAACAATAGCGGCGCTTCGGGGCGGATGGTTTGCGCGGACGCTGCCGGCGCGCGGACGCCCGTGACCGTCGTGCGCTGGCAGGCGTCGGAAAACTGGACGGGAACATTTTCAACCGCCGCCGTGCCGCCGCCACACTGGCACGCGGGCTGGCTACCAGGATCAACCAAAATAAACCACGGCCGATGTGCGCGGGTGAGCGCGCCTTCCATGCGCTGGCGATAATACCAGCGATGGAGCGAAATTTTTCCGTCCGTGACCGTCACGCCAGTGACATGCGTATCGGCTCGTCCCCCGAGCCGTTGCGCCACTCCGGCGAGACAGCGCGCCCAGCGTGAAGTGGCCGGCGAGATAATAATGGTTGCGCCGCTGGCCTTGCCGATGGCCGCGGCGGCGGCGGCATCCGTGGCATAACGCGACTGATTGACCTCCATGCCGCTGACGCCGAAATACTTTGCCGCCGGACAGGCGGCGAGGGAGTTGGCCGCGGCCTGAACATTTTCACCGATCAAGCCCACGACGAGCTTTGAGCCGGCGAGCGATTTATGCAACGTTGCCGCCGCGTGCAGGGCTTCGCGGGCGGATTGGGCAAGCGAACCGCCGGTTTCCGTGTGAGCGAGAAGAAGAATGGTTTCCATAAATTTTTATTTTTTTATCCACTCGACGATTTCCTTCGCGATCTCGTCCGGCGATTGGTCCTTTACGATTTGGGTTTCGCGCAATTGTTTTGGCAGCGCCACCCCGTCAAAGCTCAAACCGTCCCCGCCCAGTTTCACCGGTTTGGCCTTTTGCAGCGCCGGCATCACCGTGCGCATGTTCACCATGCCAATCTGCGGATTATTTTTTGGCTCCGGCAAATTGCCGGTGGCCCAGCCGAGCAGGGCCGGCGCGCCCGCGCATTTCGAGACCAGATGTTTTCCCCCCTCGAGGCGTTCCAGGATTTCCAGCGAACCATCGGCGTTCACTTTCAATTCATCCACGCCTTGGAACTGGTCCACGATGCCGAGGCGTTCGCCGATGATTTGCATTGTTGCGCCCGCCCCGCGCGAGGCGGATTCCCAACCCCCAAAAACCAGCAGCCGCGATTTGTCGAGTCCCGGAATGGCCTGAATCGCTTCGGCCAAAACGGCGGCAACGTCCGCCGCTTCGGTAAAACCACCGGCCGGGCCGTCGAGCGCCACCAGTTCAAACGGCGCTTTTTGGGCGACGGTCATCATCACCTGTTGCAATTTGGCTTTGGGGCCGAGGCTGACAAGCCAGACTTTGCTGCCGGGCGTGTTTTTGGCGAGATTCGCCGCCTCGAACAGCGCGTGGCCCGCCCACGGATCGAGAATGGCGGGCAGCATCATTTCATTTTTCAACGCCGGCCCGGCGGGCGAGGCGACGGGTTCGAGCGTTTGCAACGGATCGGGCACGATGCCGCCGCAAACGACAATTTGGAAGGATTGGTTCATAAGTTTTTACTCCGTCAATTCTCCGCCGAATGCAATCCGCCCGTGCCGGCGCGAAAGGCGATGTTCATGCGTTCGGGATTTTCCGGGTTCGCCTGCGAGCAATTCCACAGGCACGCGCCGCAATGAACGCATTTCTCGCGGTCGAAATCCGGCACGCCGTTTTCGCCGGGCGTGATGGCCTGGCCGCTGCACGCCTCAATACAAATCCGCGCTCCGCATTCCGCGCAGCGTTCGGGATGCAGGAAAACCACGTGGTTGGGATAACCCTTCGGCGCCTGGACTTTGCCGCCCATCAACAGCGCGTCCTGATGCGACACCAATAGTTGGCCATCAAATGGAATCGCCGGCCAGCCCGTCTGGTCTATTAGCGCGCCATGCAACGAAACATTTCTGGCCCGGCAATCCGCGCGCAGTTGCTCAATTTTTTCGCGGGGAATGCGCCCGGCATAATAATTTTCCAAAGTCGGAATCCGTTTCCACGGTTGAACGGGCGGGTGGCCGAGCGACAATTTTCCCCCTGTCAACCCGGCAAGCGCCATGCCAATCATGCCGGTAACGACGCCGGCCTGGAAACCGTCGCGGGACTTTTCAGCGATGATGGATTCCTTGTCCACCCAGCTCGCCCGGCGGCGTTTGACGCAGGCTTCGTTGAGATTTTCCTTCGTGAACGGTTTTTTGGCCTTGAGCAATTCCAGCACGCCTTCGGCCAGCAGGGCGCCGGTGGCCCACGCTTCGTCCACGCCGGAACCGGTCAGCACGTTGGTACTCCCGCTGCCTTCGCCGATCCGCGCATAACCGTCGCCGGTGAGATGCGGTTCGCCGTGGCGGCCGGATTCGCCGAGAGTTTTCGCGCCCCAGGAACGGAGCCTGCCGCCCTTGAGATGGCGCCAGAGATAGGGATGCAGCATCCAATGCTGAAGATAACGGTAAGCCGTGCGCGCGGGACTATCGAACCAGGAGGGCACGAAAATGCCGAGGGAGGCGACGCGTTCGGGATGAACGTAGAGAAATCCAAAAATCTCCGGCTCCGGGTAGCCGAACGTGTGGAGAACGGTTCCGGTTTTGAGCGGAGTGTCCTCCGGCAAATCCACGACGAACTTCATGCCCACCGCCCAGTCGCGGGTGTGGTGTCCCTCCGGCAAACCAAATTCCTCGTCCAATTGCCGCCCGATCGCCCCCACCGGTCCATCGCCAATCACCGTCAACGCGGCGCGGATGTCCATGCCGGGGGCAAAACCGTCGGAAGGATTTCCCTTTTTATCCACGCCTTGGTCCAGCAGGCGAACGCCGACGACCTTTTTCTCCTCGACCAGCGCCTGTGAAACCGGCGTGCCCGGCCAGATCTGGACCGTCCCGGCGCCTTGCACCTGCGCGCCGACCCATTGCATCAATTGCCCCATCGAGAAAATCATGCCGCCGCGCTTGTGCAGAAACGAGGGTGTCCACGGCAGTTTCACCGCGTGATGTTCAAACGGCAGCGCAAATTTCGTGGCGCGAATCAGGCCGTCCGCGCATCGCAATGTGGCGGAGCGGCGGCTCGCGCCGTGGGGGTCGAGCAGGTAAAGAACTTTTTCCTCGTTCACCGGCGTGGCCATGGGAATGCCGGCCTTTTCGATTTCGGGAAAGCTCGCGCGCAAGGCCCGCGCCCGCGTCACCACGCCGGAAACACCGAAGCCGATGTCGTCCGCCCGCTCATAGCAAAGGACCTGCGGCGGCATCCCGGGCAGAACGGCGCTTTCGACAGCGGGTGAGCCGTCCGGGTTGATCATCCGCTGGGACAGCGTGGCGAGAAATCCCGCCGTAGCCGGGCCGAAGCCGACGCAGACGATGTCCGCCTGCATCTGCGGGCGTTCGACGGTCGCCGAATCGGGTTCGCTGGCCGGAACGCTCATGCCGGATAATCCAAAGCCTCGCGGGTCATCACTTTTGTCAATTCATCGGCGGCGCGGTCCTTGGCCAAGCGGCAGCCGGTCAGGCAGCCGTCCAGCTTGGTGCGCAAGCGGATAAAAGCTTCCAACCCGGCGCATTCGGCGCATGGTCCGGCTTTCAACGGATGCCATTCACCGGGTTCAACCACGTCCGAATAAGCCCGGGCGGAACCGTTTATGCCGGGGATAAGACCTTCAAGGTTTTCCAACTCATTGGCTTGATAGCAAGCGTGGCAAGATGTTTCACTCCAGGCCGGATGCCGGTTGTAGCCATGGACAATTTCGGCGCAAATGCGTCCGACTTCGCCGGCGGCGCGCGCGGCTTGAACGTGGCAAAGGTCGGTGAAGAAGGCGACCGTGCCGGCGAGACCACCGGCGAGCGCTGAATTTTCCGCCCCTTTGGTTTCCAACTCAACGGTGTCCAAGACGAATTGCCGCGCGGCGAGCAGCCAGCACAGCGCGTCGGCCAGCGGAAAGGTCACACCCTGGCGCAACTTGTGGTAAAGCTTGGCCCCATCGGCGTCGGTGGCGGACTGGATATGTTTAAGGGTCCACAGCCAGAGGTGCATGGCCGTGGCCAGCGTACAGGCTCCCGTGCCGGGACGGGTGGATGCCAGGCGGCGCATGTCGGCAATCCAGTTCTCGAATTGGGCGAGGAATAATTCATTGGCCATCGTCAGGGAGAGTTGCAACCGCTGCACCGCCTCCGGCCCTTCGTAGGTGGCCTCCAACTGCGCGTCCATCCATTTCTGGCCGAGGAATCCCGGGCACTCCTCCGTGATGCCGTATCCTCCCATCAGGCTGACGGCTTCGCGCATCATGTTCGCGCCATGGCCGGTGTTCCATAGTTTGCAGGCGGGGCAAAGAACGTTCGCCAGCGAATCCAGGATGGAAAATTTCACCAGCGGGTCGGCCTCCCATTCTTCCTCCTGCTTCAAATCACGCGCGCCGACGGGCTGCGCCAGGGTTTTGACCAGCTTCAAAGCCTCCTGCTGTTTTTTCGCCAGTTCCTTGAACGCGGCGCGCCCGGTCAAATTCTTCTCCGCGAGCCAGCGGTCCTTGTTTTTTTCCAAGGGGTCCAACTCATCGAACAACCGCGCGGCGGCAAAACCCAGCGAAGCGCTCGCCTCGCCGGTGGCCCAGACATCCGTCAACCGGTGCAGGGCGTCTTCTTTTTGCTGGATGCCCAGTTCGTAACGCGGCGTTCCGGGTCCGCCCTCGCCTCCGCGGAACCGCCGGCGTTGATAGAGAATCACCGGCTCGACCGCGGAAAGCAATTTCGCGGCGGTCATCAGCCCAACCGTCACGCGCGTCCGCCGAAACACCGCCTCGATGATTTCTGAATGCGAAAAATTCGGGACGATGACGCCATCCTTGATCGTGTAACCGCCGACAATCCGGGAGGCGGGGACCTTCAAATTGAAAATGGGATCGTTCGTCGAGGAAAGTTGATGGACCAGTTTCTTGGTGGGCGTGCCGCGGTCGAACGTGCCCAGATCGCCTTCTTCCAAAATCACCATGCAACTGCCCTTGAGGCGCGGGTCGTCCGAATTCAC
>JBKQUF010000300.1:0-12340 GCA_052140285.1 Limisphaerales bacterium
TTCGCGCCTTGCCCCCCAGAACCTGCCGCATTCTGCCGGGCTTCCAAGCGACCACTGGCATTCGCCTGCCACTGGTCCGCCGTAGCCTTGGCGAAGGCGGATTCCCTCTCCGCTCCCATCGGATGGGAGGGGAGAGGGTCAGGGTGAGGTGAGGGTCCCCCGGGTTCATGGGGAGGGATTGAGGGTGAGGGGTGAGAACTATATCCGCCCGTCCTTCTTGTCCCTCGAGGTTCATGGAAAGGTGGGGGTTCCCGGGTTCAGGGGGCAGCCCTCCGAAACTTTCAACTTCCGCCCGTTGGCCGCTTCCCGTAGTTTTTTCAGATGCAGCAAACGTTGACGCTTGGACATTCGCCCGACCCCGATGACGCGTTCATGTTCTATGGCCTGGCCAGGAATTTGATCCCCACCCACGGGTACCGCTTTGAGCATGTTTTGCAGGACATTCAGACGCTGAACGAGCGCGCCACGCGCGGCGAACTCGACATCTCCGCCGTCAGCATCCACGCCTACGCCTATGTCAGCGACAAGTACGCGTTGTTGCCCGCCGGGGCCAGCATGGGCGACGGCTACGGCCCGATGCTCGTCGCCAAACAAAAATTTTCCCGCGAGGAAATCGTCCGGAAAAAAATCGCCGTGCCCGGCGCCATGACCAGCGCGTTCCTGGCGTTGCAATTGTGGTTGGGCAAGCCCGCCGCCGAATTCAACTATGTCGTGGTTCCCTTCGACCGGATTTTCTCCGCGGTCAAGAGCGGCGCGGCCGATGTCGGTTTGATCATCCATGAGGGCCAGTTGACTTATAAAAACGAGGGGTTGGTGGTTTGCGAGGACCTGGGTGTCTGGTGGGGCGCGCAAAACAACACACTGCCGCTGCCGCTCGGCGGCAACGTCATCCATAAAAAATTTTCATCCGAAGACCGTCGCGCCATTTCCGGCATCCTCACGGAGAGCATCCGGTACAGCCTGGATCACCGTGCCGAAGCGGTGCGGCACGCGCTTCAATATGCGCGCGACATGGACACGGACTTGGCCGACAAATTTGTCGGCATGTATGTCAACCATTGGACGCTGGATTATGGCGAGCGCGGGCGTGAAAGCATCCGCCGTTTCCTCGGCCAGGCCTTTGAGCGTGGATTGATTCCGCACCGGCAGGAATTGGAATTTGTGAGCTAACGGCCAACGCCTCAAAACACGGCCAGTTGCCGGTTGGGGGTGCTTCGGCGCGGCACTTCGTTATCAATCCGATATTTCTGGCGCCATCGGCCGGGACTCGTTCCAAAGCGGCGTGTGAACATCAGGTTGAACAAACTCAGGGATTTGTATCCGCTTTCCAGCGCCACCTCGACCACCTTGGATTTGCTCGTGGCCAGCAGTTCACGCGCGCGCGCCAGGCGGATTTCCGCCCGCTTGTCCCGAAACGACATTCCGGTCAATTCACAAAAGACGCGGCTCAGATGTCGCGGGGTACAGTGCGTCGCCTTCGCCAATTCACCGAAACTGATCTCCAGCAAAGTGTCCGGCGGGTTATCCTTCAAAAAAAGTCGCAGTCGTTCCCTGGCATCGGCGTTCTCCCGGCGGGGTGTCGCTGGCTTTAATTCGCCGGCAAAAGCCTCAATAAACACCTGAAGCAATGTCAGCCGGGCCAGCAAGCCGGGCCGCATCTGCATCGCTCCTGCCAGCCTGATTCCGACCGCATGGCCGGCCGGGAAGATTTGAAAGGCGGATTCCCGTCTGGCCGCGGCCTGTTTGAAGTAATCATGTTCGCCGGCCGTGATCAATCCGCTGAATCTGGACGGGATCACATGGAAGGCGCGCAGCAACATTTCCCCCAACTGGCTGGCGCGCACCAACCCGTGGAGGTTGTCGGCCACCAGCAGAGTGGTCCCGGTTCCCAGATCGACACTCGATTGCTCATCCAACCAGTAACCTTTCCCCTTGTGTACTTGAAACAGCGTCCAACCGTGCGATTGTGGCGCCCACTCCATTCCGGGGGAAACGGAAACCGTCTTCAGTGTCAACTGCGGGTCGTAGAATGGCGCTGGGCTGGTCATGATTCAAATTCTCTCCGATGCGATGCAGCAAGCCCCTCCAGTTGTCGGCAAAGCATCTGTCGAAAGCAACGCGAACGTATTGGACTTGTGTTACGAAACAATGTCGGTTGTGAAACAAAACTGAAACTGTTTCCGTGAAATTCGGGCCGGAGCGCCGGTTTCCAGCCGACTTTGGCATCTGACATTTCCGGCCTAATCGTCATCAACCACTTTTACGGCCCAATCCGGATAGGGCGCCTGCGGACCTTTGACCGCGCGCCAGAGAATCCTGTTTAATACATCCTCCGGGCATTCGTCTTCCTTGTCCAGCGGCAGTTCCGCGGAAACCACCGAGTCTTTGCGCAATTGCGGGTTTGAAATCTGTTTCGGCGGCGGATTCATCGTGTCGAGCGGCACCTGGTTGGTGACGGCGTCAAATGCCGTGAAATCCGGCTTGTCGGTGAAGCAATCGAACATCGGCGTGGCGGTGGCATCCATCTGGTTCATCGGCGGCAGGCCGAGCATCAACTCCATCGTCCGCAACAGGCTCGTCTGGTTGTATTGCGTCTGCACCACCGCGCCGCGTTTCGTGTAGGCGCTGGCCACGTACGCCGTGGTGCGATAGCCGCTCACGTGGTCCCAGCCGTTTTGCGGATCGTCTTCCACCGCAAAGATGCAGGTGTTCGTCCAATACTTTGAATGGCTCACCGCCTCCACCACCCGGCCCACGGCCAGGTCATTGTCCGCCGCCTGCGCTTCCGGCGTGGGAAAATGGTACTTCGTCCCGCTCGTATGATCATTGGGGAGCCAGAGAATCACCAGGTTCGGCAGGTCGTCCTGCGCCTCAAATTGTTTCAGATGTTCGATGAATTGCCCCGCCCGCCAGACATCCGGCACCGCCAAATCCCATCCTATGGTGTTCGTGATGACAAATGGACGCATCGCTTCGATGTCCGGTTCGCTGGAATAGGCAATGGCATTCGAATGCTCCATAAAATCGTGAAAAGCGTCCAGGAACGTGATGTTCGTGCTGCCGGACTCTTTCCAATGTTTGGCGGCCGTGGTGAATTCACCAAAGTCCGCGACCGTTTTTCCATGCGCCAGCGCGTCGTTCCAGATAAAACCCGCCGGCGAATACGCCAGCGCATCCTTGCCTCCAATCCCAAAACCGCCCGCCGGATAGCTCCGCGGCCAGCCGGCAAATTCGCGCTCCACGTAATCCGTCGCGATTCCCGTGTCCGCCCATTGATGCCCGTCCGCGCTCAAGACGCTGCAACAATACGTGTTATCCAGCAGGCAAAAGTCGCGCGCCAGTTTATGTTCGTTCGGAGTCACGCGCTCGCCAAACGTGCAAAGCCCCGTGTCGCCGTTGCCTTCGGCGATGTCCCCCAGCACCTGGTCGTACGTCCGGTTTTCCTTGATGATATAAATGACGTGCGAAAAAACACTTGGCTCGCCGGCCCGCTCCGGCACGGGCGTCACCGGTTGATTTGGGCGCGCCGGCAATAACGCCTCCGCCAGCAGCGGATACCGCATATCATCCAGCGCCGTTTGAGTGAGTTTGGCCAATCGGTTCTTTGCCGGCACCGGCGCCAGTGACAGCGAGCCGGTATATTGTTTTGTGTTGAATCCAAATCCCTGCGCGCCCAGGCCGGCCTGCTGCATATTTGTCGCGATGCCTTTGATGTTGGCCACACAGAGCTTCCGGTCGCGCGGATCATAGACGATGGAACCGGGAAACCACCCCACCGGGATCAACCCCAGCCACTGCGAGCCACCAGGCTCGAAATGAAAAACCGCCACGGCGTTTTGCGTGCCGTTGCAGGCAAACAATCGTTTGCCGGACTTGTCGAATGCCAGCGCGTTCGGCTGCGCGCCAAACAAGTCCGCCTCATTTCGCCGCGCGCAAATTGTTTCCACGATCGCCTCCGAACGCGTGTCAAGCACACTGATCGTGTCGCTGCCCGAATTCGCCACCGCGAGGAATTTTTTGTTGGGGGCCAGCGCCAGCGCGGAGGGACGAAGGCCGGTGACGAGTTCTGTCTGGTTGGAATTGTCCAAATCAATCACCGAAACGGAACCGTCATTGGCGATGCTGCGTTCGTCCACGCGCGCCAGTGTGCCCTGGCCGGCCGGGCCGGTCAGGCTGTCCGCGTCGGGCCGGCGGCCACCCCAATTACTGACATAAACTTTGTTTCGGCATATTGCCACGTCAAACGGCGCCACTCCCACCTCCCACGTCCCCAAAATTTCACCGGTGACGGCGTCCATTTCAAACAGCCGATTTGATAGATTGCCCGCCACAAAGATTTTTTCCCCATCCGGCGACACGGCTATGCCCGTGGGAATGTCATTGGTGCGGAAATACGCTTTAAGCGACGGCAGGGCCATGGAATAAAGCGGTGAAACCGCCCTCCCCGCCCCAACGGCAAAAACTTTGATGTCGCCATTGACGTTGGAGAGGTAAATACGTGAGCCGTCGGGAGAAAAAGCCAGGCCGGTGAAACTCAATTTCGCCCATTGGTTCGTGGTGATGATGGCATCCGTCAGCGAGGCCTCCGGTTGTGCCTTGTCCGCTGGAAACGGGACCCGTTGCGAGATTTGTCCGGTCGCCGGGTCAATGACCAGCAACTCCCCCGTCAACCCCGCCGTCACGAGAGTTTTGCCATCCGGGCTTAACGCCAGCGCCGTGGGCCGGATTCCGGAAAGTGGGACTTGAATGCCCGTGGGCGTCACCAATTGATTCACCGGCGTCATTACCCCGTTTGTGGTAACGCCAACCGTCCCGGTCGTGGTCCCGAAATCATCGGCAAACGTTCTTTCTCCGCTTAATATTGATGCCAGCACGGCCATCGCCGTCAGCCAGACAAAATTCCTGCATTTCATCCCTCAAACATGGCAACAATCAGCCGTGTTGGGCAAGTCACGTTCCGGTGAATTTATGCGGTCGCCGGGTCCAGCCGTTTGTCCGTAACCAGATAATTCCGGACATAATCAGCCACGGCATCTTCCAGCGAAGTCACTTTTCCCTGGTAGCCCGTCCCCCGCAATTTCGAAATATCCGCCTGGGTAAAGTATTGGTATTTGTCCCGGATGGCTTCCGGCATTTCAATGAATTCCAACCGTGGTTTCGCGCCCAGCGCGGCAAAAACGGAATGGGCCAGGTCAATCCACGTTCGCGCCTGGCCGGACCCGATGTTGAATAATCCGCCCGCGGTCTTGGTGGCGGCCACGTGCAACGTCATGGCCACCGCGTCTTTTACGTAAAGAAAATCGCGCTTCTGTTCGCCATCCTTGAACTCCTTGCGATAACTCTTGAACAAGCGGATCACCCCTTCTTTTTGGACCTGGGCAAAACTCTTGTGGACCAGCGAGCGCATCTCCCCTTTGTGATTTTCATTCGGGCCATAAACATTGAAATACTTCAGCCCGGCAATCTTTTTCAAAAATCCGCCGCGACGCGCCTGCAGGTCGAACAAATGCTTCGAATACCCGTACATGTTCAGGGGCCGCAGTTTTTCCAATTGCGATGCGTCATCTTCCATGCCCGCCGAGCCGTCGCCGTAAGTCGCCGCCGACGACGCATAAACGAAACGCGCCTTGTTGGCCAGCGCCCACGCGCCTAAATCCCGGGTGAACTGGTAATTGTTGCGGATGAGATAACTGGCGTCGCGTTCCGTGGTCGATGAGCAGGCGCCCATGTGCAGAATCAAATCGAATTTTCCAAGGGTTCCCCCCTGCAATTTCGCCAGCAGGACTTCCGCCTCCACATAATCGGCGAAACGCAGCGGCGTCAGGTTGCGCCACTTCTCGTCCGTGCCCAGAATGTCGCAGACGACAATATCGTCGCACCCCCGCCGGTTCAACGCCCAGACAAGGGCGCTGCCGATAAAGCCGGCGCCGCCGGTGACAAGCACTCGGGAATCGGAAAAGTCATTTGGTTTCATGCTTCGGACCGCACGGCCATTGTCACGGAACCGAAGCAGTTTTCAAGTCCTGTTTATTGCGCCGGACCGTTCGTGCTGACGTTAATGGACTCGGCCGGCGCCGCCGGCGAGGATTGATAGCCCGTCGGGGACTGGGAATCCTGCATCTCGCGCTTGGTTTGCGCCTTGATCAATCCCTGTTGTTCGGTGGCGTCGTCCCTCTCCGCGCGTAAAACCCCCGGCAGTTCTTGTTGTTCCCGGATCGTCTCTTCGGCGGCCAGTGCGGGTGTTTTCAACACCGTTGGCCGCATCATCACAATCAACTCCTCGCGCTGCTTCGAATCGTTCCGGCTGGTGAACAGGTTCCCCAACAGCGGAATGTCCATTAACAGCGGCACCCCGGAGCGGGACGTGGACTTGTCGTTTTCGATGAAACCGCCCAGCATGATGGTATCTTGATTCTTCACCGCGACCTCGGATGACAGCGTGCGTTTGATGGTATTGGGAATCTGCCCCACCCCGGTAATCGTCGTGAAACCGTTCAAGGCATCAATTTCCTGGTTGATGTCCATTACCACCAAGCCTTCCGGATTGATAAACGGCGTGACGTCCAATTCCACACCCACCGATAATTGCGAATAGGAGGATTGGTTGCCGTAGGCGCCGCCATAAGTTGTCCCATTGATATAAGGCACTGTATTACCCACGAAAAACTGCGCCGGCTTAGCCTGCGAAGTCATGATGCTGGGGCGCTGGACGATTGTCGCATGGCTGTCCGCCGCCACGGCTTGCAAGGCGACATCCCAATTGGGTCCGATGTTCCCATAGTAACTCAAACCGCCGGGGAGGTTGTTGCCAAATACGCTGTTCGTCAAACCGCTGGTGTTTAATAGGTTGAGAAATGACTGGCCATTGTTGACGCCGCCGCCCCCGACAATGGTGGGGTTGCCGCTATACGTCTGCGGATTTTGCGCCGCGGAAACGCCGTAGCTCAGGGTGTTCGGCCCCAATGAGTAATCAACGATGACGGATTCAATCAACACCTGCGACAGCAACACGTCCAGTTTGTTGATTACCTCCTTGATGTTATCCATGTCCTGCCGCGTGGCGAAGACCAGCAACGAGTTGCTGCGTTCATCGGCAATGATCTTGGCCTGCCCGAAAACCTGGATGGTCGATGACCCCCCTCCTCCGCCGGCGGTTGGCGTGCTGGCTCGACTAATAATGTTCATCAAACGTTGTTGAAAGGTCGTGCCCGTGGTCGGCGTGCCGTTGGGCGTGGAGACCGGCGTCACGCCCTGGCCGGTGGTTGAGCCTCCCAGCCCTCCGCTGCCTCCAAATCCCGAGACCGCGCTGCCGCGCGCGCCGCCCACGCCGCTGATGCCGGATGGCGTCGGGGAGCTTCCAAACGTCACCGTGGCGCTGCCCTGGCCGCCCAGGCTGTTCAATGCGTTCGCAATGTCCGAGGCCTGCGCGTATTTAATGGGAATCACTTCCGAGATGTAATCCATCGGCACCGACACATCAATCAGCTTGATCATCTCCAGCATGCGCTTGACGTTTTCGGCATAATCACGGATCACCAGAATGCCGTTGGCGTCGATGGGAGTGATGTCCTTGACTTTGCCCAAAGGCTGGAGCACCGGAATGACCTCGCTGGGCTTCACATAATACAGTTGCACCACGCGGGTCACATACGATCCCAGTTCCGGGAGGTCGTTGGGAGATGAATTCGTGTTCAGGGCCGCCCCGACGCCGCCGGCCTGGTCCGTCGGCACCACCTCGGCAAATTTATCGCCAATGTTGATGACGGAAATATTGTTCAGACCCAGCAACGCCTGCAAAGCCTCGATCGTTTCCGCTTTGGTCATCGGCGTCTTCATCTGCAACGTCACCGTGGCCGAAGGCAAATTTCCCGAACGCAACAACGTGCGCCCCACCAAATCGGCATATTTGTCCAATACTTGATTGATGTCCACGGCCGGCCAATCGTACTGGTATCCGGGCACTTCCGCGCTCGCCGGGCTTGCCGCCGCGGCGGCGGCGGGAGCGGGCGTCGTCGGCGCGGTTGCGCCCGGCGAATTGGGTGACAATGGCGGCGGCGAGGGAAACGGGGCGCGCGGCGGCGGAAACTGCGCCCAGGCGGCAAGGGCGCTCAAAAATAAAATCAGGAAGAACGTGGTCGTTTTCATGGCGGTTACGGTTGCGGATTGTGAATCAAAGTCAAAGGGGTGTGGGGCAGGGCGGCCATTCCCGGTGAATTCGTCATCTTGGCGGGGGAGGCTTTGGCTTTTGGGGGCGTGGCGGCCGGGGCGGACCCTCCCGGCTTTTTCTGGTAGCTGGCCACCAGTTCCACGTGGGCGTTGAGCTTCATTCTTGACTGGTCGGGCTGCAATTCCAGGTCCAGCACCCGGATTGTTGAAGCCGCCGATCCCAGATTGTAGAGAAAATTTACCAACTGCTTGTCGGTGCCGTTCACTTCGATGCTTTGTGATTGCTCAACGAAAAACTCGTTCGTATGCGTGATCGGATGGCCCATGCTATTGATCCCGGTGCCCGTCGTGGAGGATTCCGATTGGATCGTCCGCAGAAAATTGATGGCCTGGTCTTCCACCGGGACAAATTCGTTTTCGTTTTCCAAACTTTTCACGAGCGTGTCATATTTCCCCGCGCCGGCGATCGTCTTCTGATAAAGGGCCAGTTTATGCTGCGCGTCCTCCAATTGTCCGTGCAAATACCCCCAGTCCCCAAAATGCGGCCAGATATACCACCAATTGAGAACCAGAATGACGATCACCAGCGCGGCCACGACCATCCGGCGTTCAATGGGACGCAATTGGGCAAAGAATTTTTTCATTCCGCCTCCTCCGCCTTCTGTTTAAGCCGCAGCGTGAACCGCCACGAAATCAGGTTGCCGTTCTCATTCCAGATCAGCGGCTCCACCGGCGCGGCTTCAAACACGTCCTGCCCGCCGAGCTGGGCTTTGCGGACCGAGTCGTAAAATTCACCCGGGTCGGAAACCAGCCCAATCTGGCTGGCGGTGCAAACGCCGTCCAACGAAAGCGTCTCTCCCTTGTCAAAACTGAATCGTTGCAACGCCAATGCAGGAGGCAATTGTTCGGCGACAATGTTCCAGCAATCAAGGGCGGCGTATTCCAATTGCTGGCGCTGCTTGAGCACTTCGTAACGCGCCTGGAGTTGGAGGGCATTGGTGTAATCGTTGCTGATCTGCGCCACCCGCCCCTGCGCCTCGTGCGTTTTGCGCGCCAGCATGTCCGTGGCGGCGAAATAAATCGCCACCCCGATCGCATACAAAATGCCCGTCGCCACCAGGCCGCGAACCCACAGCCGATCCACAAATTCCTGGCGATAACGCGCGGAGAACTCCGCGGGCATCAATGCGATGCCGGACGCCGTCCCCGCGGCGCGAATCGCCGTTCGTGCCGCCAATTCCGTCGCCGGCAGCGGCGGATTCACCCGCACCGGCTCCTCCAGCGCCGCTTGCAACCAGACCTCCCAATCAGCGGCGTTAACCGGGTCGGCGACCAGATGCCAGGCCGGCTTTCCCGCCAGCCAGCCCTCCATTTCGCCCGCCCAATACAATTGCGCGAGCTGCTCCTTGAGGCTCTTGGTGCGGTCGCTGTCCGGCGACAACCGGATCAGCCCCAAATTTTTCAAGGCGCCGCCAAACCACCACGCCACCAGGGCGGTATCGCTTCCATGCGTGCCGGGATAAATCCAGGCCCCGTCTTGTGTCGGCGCCGCCGCCTCCAATTGGTCCAGCAGCGGGGTCTCCAGGCGGTCGGCCATGAACCCGCGCTCTTCCAGCTTGCCCAGGAAACTTTCCACGGCGGCGCGTGAGACGATTACCACCACCACGCTTTGCAATTCCCCCGCCGCCTCCGCCCCGGCCTCCCGCTTGGCCGGCGGTTGCGGGACCGGATGAATCGTCCACACAATCTGGGCCACCGGCACCGGCGAAAGCTTTTCCAGTTGCAACTCAATCATCGCGCGCGTTTCGTCAAAATTGCTCTTGGGCAATTCCACCACGCGCAGAAAAACTTCTTCGGGCGGCAGCCAGGCGATGTTCAGTTTCGGTTGCCAAAGCGAACTCCAGGATTTGGCGACCGCTCGCGGTGGCAACGGCGCGTCGCCCGGGACTTTTTGCTCCCGGTCGAGCGCAAAACCTCCCCCTTTGGCGTTGAAGTGCCAGAGGCGGTTCCCCTCGGGAACAATTTGTAGAACGTTGCAGGAATTCCAGCGGGCCATGGTCAGTTTCGTTTCACGCTTTGATCCCCATTCCGGGTTTCTCATCGCCCACGAGCGATTCCATGTGCTCTTCAATCTGCGTCACCCGCAGGACCTCTTCAATCGTGGTCTCCCCGTCCCGGACCTTCTTCCACCCGTCGGTTCGCAGGGTGCGCATCCCATTTTCAATGGCATTTTGGGCAATGGTCGTCGCCGGCGTCCGGTTCATAATCATCGGGCGGATCGCTTCGTTCACCACCAGCAACTCATAAATGCCTTTCCGTCCCTGGTACCCCAGTTGGCGGCATTCCTCGCAACCCGCGCCGCGCCAGAATTTTGCCGTGCCGATTTCCTCCGCCGGAAACCCGATTTTTTGCAGATAATCCGCCTCCACTTTTTGTTCCGTTTTGCAATGGGAGCAAATCGTGCGGACCAGGCGTTGCGCCATGATGGCTTCGACCGAAGACGCCACCAAAAACGGCCCGATGCCCATGTCAATCAACCGCGTGAACGCGCTCGCGGCATCATTGGTGTGGAGCGTGGAGAAAACCAAATGGCCGGTCAGCGAGGCGCGGATCGCAATTTCCGCCGTTTCCGTGTCGCGGATTTCCCCCACCATCACCACGTTCGGGTCCTGGCGCAGAATATGCCGCAAGCCCATCGCAAAAGTCAGCCCGATCTCCGTCCGCACCGCGATCTGGTTGATGCCCTTCAACTCATATTCCACCGGCTCCTCAATCGTGATGATGCGCTTGTGGACGGAATTGATCGCGCTCAGGAAGGCGTAGAGCGAAGTGGATTTGCCGGAACCCGTCGGCCCCGTCACCAGGAAGATTCCGTGCGGCTTGATGATGATGTCGCGGATCATCGCCTCGTCCTTCGGCGCAAAGCCCAATTTGTCCAGGCTCAGGAAGATCTTTCCGCGCGTCAACAGCCGGAGCGAAACGCTTTCTCCATACACCGTCGGCACCGTCGAAACGCGGATGTCGATTTCCTCGCCCTTGATGCGGACGTTGATGCGTCCGTCCTGCGGCAGGCGCTTCTCGGAAATGTTCATCCCGCTCATCACCTTGATGCGCGAAATCAACGCGGCCTGGAACCGTTTCAATTGCGGCGGCATCGGCGTTTGGTGCAGGATGCCGTCGATGCGGTACCGGATGCGCAGTTCGTCCTCCGCCGGCTCAAAATGAATGTCGGTCGCGCGGTCCTTGTACGCTTCCCAAATAATCTGGTTGACGAATTTGATGACACTGGCCTCCTGGTCGCCTTCGGTGATTTCCTTGTCGGAGAGATCCAGTTCCATCGCTTCCCCTTCCCCCATCTCCTCCAGCGTCTCCGCGCCGACGCCGTAGTGCTTCTTTAACGCCTTTTCGATTTCCTGTTTCGGCGCCAGCACAAATTCCACCGGGATATGCGCGTCGAAACGGACCGCGTTCATCATCGCCGTGTCAAACGGATCGCTCACCGCCACCTGGAGCGCTCCGTTGTGGAAGGCCGCCGGCAGGATCGAATACTGAAACGCGACTTTCGTGGAAATTTTATTGCGGGCCTCGGAAGGAACCGTGTGCTTGTGCAGGTCCAGATACGGCCAGCCAATCGCGCTCGCCAGCTTTTGAACAAAGGCGTCCTCGGACAGCCCCTGTTCGCGGGCAATAAATGCCAGCAACGCGTCGTTGGAACCGCCGGTCACCGCTGCCCGCCACGCCTTGCGCCAATTGTCAAATTGCGCCGGCGAGCCGCCAGCCACCGATGCGACGAGACTTTTTACAGAATTGAACGCCATTTTGTCTGAGTTGAACAACAAAAGGCGGAAAAAGTTGCTAATTTCCTTAAAAAACCACTTACATTGGAAAATGACATTGCCGCCCGCGCCAAAAAGATGCTATCTTGCCTGTGATGAGCATCACCGCCAAAATTCATCACGGCAGCCTCGTTCTGCCGCCGGATTTGAACCTGCCGGACGGCACGGAGGTGGAAATCATCATTCCCGAAGCGCGCAACGGCACGCGCTCCAGTATGGTGCGTTTGCCCGCGTTCAACGGAGGCGGACTTCAGCCCGGCGTCAACCTTGACGATCCGCGTGCGATCCGCCGGTTGCTCGAGGAATCCGGCAGGCTTCCGCAGTTGCCCTGACTTCGA
>JBKQUF010000301.1:0-7662 GCA_052140285.1 Limisphaerales bacterium
GACGGCGAAACGTTTTGCCATGAGGAAAAACGCGACCTGGATCATCAGGTCGAATATCCGGAGCAGGACTGTCTCCTTTACCGCCTGACGAATTCGGATGCCGCCGGACGCTACCGGCTGGTGAAGCATGTGATGACCGATCCCCATCGTTCGGTTCTGATCGTGCATACCCGGGTGGAGGTTCTCGACGAGACTTTGCGGGGGAAGTTGCGTCTCTACGCGCTGCTGGCGCCCCAGGGCGCCGACAATAGCGCATGGTGCTCTGAAATTGGCGGCAGTGCGTTGATGCACGCCAAACGCGGAGCGGTCCATTTGGTCATGGGGAGTTCCTGTGGATTTGCCCGTCGTTCGGTCGGTTACGTTGGCGCGAGCGACGGATGGCGGGACCTGATGAGCAACTATCAAATGGACTGGGAATTCCACCTGGCGGAAGGAGGCAACATCGCGCTGACGGGAGAAATAGTGCCGCCTGGAAATGGTGAATTTGGCATCGCCATCGCGTGCGGCGGCAGTTTTCAGAGCACCGCCGCCAAACTGCTCCAATCGCTGGCCGATCCGTTCGAGGTTCAACGCCAAGCCTATGTCCGGCAGTGGCAGCGCGCGGTGGTGAATCCCAAATTCGATTTCAGCGGGCACACGAACGACGGCGGCAGCATGTATCGGTTGAGTCGTTGTATATTGCAGGCTCACGAAGACAAAATCTTCCAGGGCGCGTTGGTCGCGTCCCTGAGCATTCCCTGGGGTGAGACCAAATCGGATGACGACCGGGGCGGTTATCATCTGGTCTGGACGCGTGATCTGGTGCAAAGCGCGAGCGCCTTGTTGGCGACCGGCCAAACCAGCACCCCGCTGCGGGCCTTGATCTGGCTTGCCGCGATTCAGCATCAGGATGGCAGTTTCCCGCAAAACAGCTGGATTGACGGTACGGCTTATTGGTCCGGCGTGCAGCTCGATGAAATTGCGGCTCCGCTGTTGCTGGCCTGGCGCCTGTTCCAAAACGATGTGTCGCTGAATCTTTTCAATCCCCGCGTGATGATGGTGCGGGCGGCGGCCTTTATCATCCTGCAAGGGCCGGTCACCTGCCAGGAGCGTTGGGAGGAGAATGCCGGCTATTCTCCCTCGACGCTCGCCACGGTCGTCGCCGCGCTGGTGTGCGCCGCGGAATTTGCCTGGAAACATCATCAGGAAAAGTCGGCTGACTTTATTTTGGCTTATGCCGATTGGCTGGCGGCCCATCTCGAGGAATGGATGGTCACCACCAACGGCGAATTGGCGCCCGGATATCCACGCCATTACCTCCGGATCAATCCCACCGGTTCCCACGCGCCTGATCCTCATGCCGACCCGAACGCCACGATGCTCCAGGTCGCCAATGGCGGCGGCTTGCATCCGGCGCGGAATGTGGTGGGCGGCGATTTCCTTCATCTGGTCCGGTTCGGCATTCGCAGCGCGGACGATCCGGTGGTGCGGGATTCCATTGAAGTGATTGATCGCGTAATCCGACGCGATTTGCCGCAAGGCCCGGGCTGGCGGCGCTACAATCATGATGGCTACGGGCAAAAGGATGACGGCAGCGCATTTGACGGCACGGGCGTGGGCCGCTGCTGGCCGATTCTGACCGGCGAGCGCGGCCATTACGAACTGGCGGCTGGTCGTGATCCCAAGCCGTTCATCGCGGCGATGGAAAATTTTGCCAACCAGGGCGGGATGATCAGCGAACAACTTTGGGATGCGGACGATTTGGTGGACGGCTGCATGAAGCGAGGTTCCCCGACGGGCGCAGCCATGCCGCTGTGCTGGTCGCACGCGGAATACATTTCGCTGGTGCGCAGCCGCCGGGACGGCGTTTGCTTTGATCGGGTCGAACCGGCGTTTCAACGTTACGTGGCCAATCCCGTGCCGAGCCGGCACGAGATTTGGAGCCTTCGTCATCAATTGCGGCGAATGCCTCGGGGAAAGATCTTGCGGATTATCCTCGCCGCCGAGGCAACCATTGTGTGGTCAACCGATGGCTGGGCGCACGCCAACCAGACCGACACTGCGCATGAGGACATACTTGACCTGTGGTTCTCAGACTTTCCCACGGAACACTGGCAACCCGGGACGGTGATTGAGTTCACATTCTTTTGGAAGCAAGAACAGCGGTGGGAAGGCCGGAACTGGCAGGTGGAGGCGCGATGAACGGAGCGATTTCACAAAACGACTTGGAGATGGACCTGCAATTCGGGCCTTCGGGATACGCTCGCGTGGCGCTTCGGGGCCGGTTGAACGCCCAAACAACATTGAATTGCTGGGACCGGCTGCAACGGGGCTTGCACGAGGCAAAGCTCGAAAAGCTGGACGTGAACGCGAGCGGACTGCGGGTCTGCGATGGCGCGGGGCTGTCCCTGCTTCGCTACTTGAACATGGGGCGAATGACCCCCGGAGCCTCCGTCTCGGTGAGCGGATTGGAACCAGGGTTGGAACAAATCTTTCGCGCATTCACCCGGGAAGACTACGAGGCGTTTCGCCCGCCAACGCGGGTAAAGTGCCATCCTCTGCCCCAGGAAGTGGGGGGCGCCGTCAGGCAGGCGGCCTCGGATTTGCGCGAACAAGTGGAATTTCTTGGAAGCGTCACCGGCAGCTTGTTGCCAACTCTCCTGAAGCGAAAACGAATGCGCTGGCCGGAGGTCCGCCGGGTGTTTGAGACGGCCGGCGCAAACGCCGTCCCCATCGTTTCGCTCGTCAGCATTCTGGTGGGCATGATCATTGCCTTTGAAGCCACCCAACCCCTGGCGCAGTTTGGGGCTCAAATTTTTGTGGTGAACATGATTGGGTTGGTGATGGTGCGCGAACTGGGTCCGTTGCTCGCCGCGGTCCTGCTCGCCGGGCGCTCCGGTTCGGCATTCGCGGCGGAAATTGGCACGATGAAGGTCAACGAGGAACTGGACGCGCTGCAAACCCTCGGTCTTGATCCCATTCGCTTTCTCGTCATCCAGCGCATCACCGCCGCCATCCTGTTGACACCGCTGCTGACCTTCTACGCAAGTTTTCTGGGTGTCCTTGGCGGCATCTTGGTGGCGCTCGGTTTGGGGTTTCCCTTGACGCTGATTTTTCACCAACTGACCTCCGCGTTGCGGTTGAGCGATATCGCCCTGGGGACGGCCAAAGGCGTGGTGTTCGGAGCGATTGTCTCCGGCGTCGGCTGCCTGCGCGGACTGCAAACGCAGCAAGGTCCCAGCGCCGTCGGGGCTTCAACCACGCGGGCGGTGGTGACGAGCATTGTGCTCATCGTCATCGCCGACGCCATTTTTTCCATTCTCTTTTTTGTCCTGAAGCGATGAACAATCCAGATGAAATCATCATCACCGTGCGCAACCTCAAGGTTGGATATGGGGAGAATGTCATTCTCCAGAACATCAATTTTGAGGTGCGCGAAGGTGAAGTATTCGTGATTTTGGGCGGGTCGGGCAGCGGCAAGAGCACGCTGCTGAAAAACCTGATCGGGCTTTATCCGCCGCTGCAAGGCGAGGTGTGGATCGAAGGAGACAACCTCATCGCGGCCCAAGGCGACGAACGCCGGGAGGTGCTGCGAAAGTTCGGCGTCACGTATCAGAGTGGAGCCTTGTTCGGCTCGATGAGCGTCCTGGAAAATGTGCGGCTGCCGCTGGATGAATTATCGGCCCTCCCCGAACCGTTGAAAGAATTGGCGGCGCTGGCCCAGTTGAAACTCGTCGGGCTTGCCGCCGCGGCCCAAAAATTACCCTCCGAATTGAGCGGTGGCATGCAGAAACGGGCGGCCATTGCCCGGGCGATGGCGCTGGACCCGCGAATTCTGTTCCTGGACGAGCCGTCGGCGGGATTGGATCCGGTGACTTCGGCAGACCTGGACCTCTTGATCAAGGAACTGGCCCGTCGTTTCGGCATCACCTTCGTCATCGTAACGCATGAACTGGCCAGCATCTATGAGATCGCCGACCGCGTCATCATGCTCGACAGCCGCACCCGCACGATTACCGCCGAGGGCCGGCCCGCCGAACTGCGCGACCACTCTGCCAATCCCTGGGTTCGCCGGTTTTTCAATCGCGAACCGGATGCGGTCGCCTCCGGTCTCCCCTCCAACTTCCAGCCATGAGCCAGCCCATCAACAATTTCAAACTCGGCCTGTTCGCTCTTGGCGGCCTGGCTCTCCTGGCGGCGGGCCTTCTGGCGTTTGGCGCGAGGAGTTATTTGGAGCCGACCAGTGAGTTTGAGACCTACATTAAAGAAGACGTGACCGGACTGGAAGTTGGTTCCGCGGTTGAACTCCGCGGGGTGCGGGTGGGGAAAATCACCGGAATTGATTTTTCCTGGACCGAATACGAGCCGACCCAGCCCAGCTACATCGTGGTGGATTTCGAGATGCGCAACGACATTGCGCCCGGCTCGCCCGGTGCGGCGCGTGATGAATTGCTCCAATCCGCGATCAAGGAGGGTCTCCGGGCCCGCATCAAAGCCAAAGGCATCACCGGAACCAGCATCCTCTCGCTCGACTATGTGGACCCGGCAGAAAATCCGCCCGCGCAGGTGCCTTGGACGCCCCGCTATGCCTATATCCCATCCGCTCCCGGTGAATTCGGGGAATTGCTCGCCTCGGCGGAGAAAACGCTGCACAACCTCGAGAGCCTCGATTTCAACGCCATGAACCAACTCGTGTTGAGCGACTTGAAATCAGCGGGCCAGGTTCTGGACAACGCGAAACAAGTCGATTTTGGTGAGTTGAGCACCAATGCCGATGCCTTGCTGACCGATTTGCGGAGCAGCAACACCAAATTGAAGTCGCTGATCCAGGACACCGACAACACGGTTCAGAAGGTGAAGCTGGAGAGACTGACTCGCGATTTGGACAGCCTGGTTGATCAATTGCAGGACGCGGTGGCAAGGGTGGAACCGGGTGTGGCCAGCATTGATTTTAACGCGTTGAATGAGACGCTTGAGAATACCCGGCAAACGATCCGCGACATGGATGATGTTCTCGCCGAATTGAAACAATACCCATCCGGTTTTCTTTTCGGCAAACCACCGGCGCCAGTGAAAGGAGTGGAAACCTCCGGAACACGATGAAACCTCACGAACATTTCAGCGCCATAACATCGGCCTTTCTCCAGTCTCGCCGGCGGGTATGGATTTTCGGCGCCATCCTTTGGACGCTTGCGTTCACTTTTAGCGGTTGCGTGTCCCGCCCGGCTTTGAACGATCAGACCTTCGCCTTCAGCACGCCGGCCTTGCCGGCCACCAACAGCATTCCGAATGGCCGTGTCCTCGAAATCCGAACCCTGCGAATCGCGCCACCATTTGACGGGCGCCCGCTGATTTATCGAACGGGAGAATTTTCCTACGAGCGCGACCCGTATGCCGGGTTTCTGGGACTCCCGGCAGAAGGATTGGCTGGCCCTGTAAGTGAAATGCTCCGCCGTGACGGCGGCTTCAGCGAGGTGGTCCGGCCAGGCAGCGATGTTCGACCGGATACGCTGGTTGAGATCACCATTTTCCAACTCTACGGTGACATTCGCAAACCGCGAAGTCCCTTTGCGGTCATGGAAATGCAACTAACATTCATGGACGCGACCAACGGGCTGCCGGGAAATGTGATTCTTCAACGAAATTATTCACGCCGGATTCCCCTAAGCTTGACAACCCCTGCCGCCCTGATGGAAGGTTGGAACGAGGCTTTGATCGGTATTTTGGCTGAATCGGCCTCGGACTTCCGGAATCGGGAAATTGGAGTGAAAAATTATGAGACGAATGGAGACAGTTTAACACAAAAATTATCTGAAACACCATGACGGTTCTTCCTTCAGTATATTTGGCGCGCCACGGCGAAACGGCTTGGAGCCTCACCGGCCAGCATACCGGGCTAACCGATTTGCCGCTGACGGAAAGAGGCGAATGCAACGCCCGGCGATTGGGAGAACGCCTGGCTGGAATGGCTTTTGAAAAGGTCTTTGCCAGTCCGTTGCAGCGCGCCCGCCGCACTTGCGAATTGGCCGGCTTTGGCAGCGCGGCCGAGGTGGATCGTAATCTAATCGAGTGGAATTATGGCGATTATGAAGGGCTGCGGACGTCGGATATTCTGACGAAGCGTCCCGGCTGGCAATTATTCCGCGACGGTTGTCCGGACGGCGAATCACCGGAGCAAATCGGGGCGCGAGCCGATGAGGTCGTGAGCCGCCTGCGCGCGATCAGCGGCAATGTGCTTATTTTTTCGAGCGGACACTTCCTCCGAGTGCTGGCCTCCCGCTGGCTCGGACTTGAACCTGCCACCGGACGGTTTCTGATGTTGAATACCGGAAGCTTGAGCGTGCTTGGCTACGAGAATTCCTTTTCGCGGCCAGCCATCCAACTTTGGAACGACACCGGCCATCTTGACAATGAATCAAACCAACAATCAAAAACATGAAAGCCACCCAACTATTGCACAACCTCGGCCAGAGTCTCTGGCTCGACAATATCACTCGCGATTTGCTGAACCACGGCACGCTTAAACATTACATTGACGACCTGTCAGTAACCGGGCTTACCTCGAACCCGACGATATTTGATCACGCCATCAAAAACAGCACGGCCTATGACGCGGCCATCCGGGCGGAATTAAAAAATGGAAACTCCGGCGAGAAGCTTTTCTTTAATCTGGCCATTGAAGATTTGGTCCGGGCGGCGGATTTGTTCCGACCGATTTTCAATCAAACCAACGCGATTGACGGATGGGTTTCATTGGAAGTCTCGCCGTTGCTGGCGCATGATACCGCAACGACTCTTGCGGCGGCGAAGGCGCTTTACACGTGTGCGGAACGGCCCAATATATTCATCAAAATCCCCGGCACCCAGGAGGGTTTGCCCGCCATTGAAGAGGCGATTTTTGCGGGAGTGCCGGTCAACGTGACACTTTTGTTTTCACAGGACCAGTATGTTGCGGCCGCCGAGGCATTCATGCGCGGCATCGAGCGGCGCATTGATGCCGGGCTGAATCCCCAGGTTGGTTCAGTTGCTTCCGTCTTTATCAGTCGCTGGGACGCCGCCGTGGCGGGCAAAATTCCCGCCGCGCTCAACAATCAGCTCGGCATCGCGGTGGCCAATCGTATTTACCGGGCCTACCGTGATTTGCTGGCCTCGCCCCGCTGGCAGCGCTCGTTCAGCGTCGGCGCCCGGCCGCAACGGCTCCTGTGGGCCAGCACCGGAACCAAGGATCCATCGGCTTCGGATATTCTCTATGTTAAAGCACTGGCGGCGCCGTTCACGGTCAATACGATGCCTGAAGGCACGCTGAAAGCGCTCGCCGACCATGGCGAACTGGGTTCGATCATGGCGGCAGATGGCGGAGACTCGGAAAAAATCCTGGCCGAATTCGCCCAGGCGGGCATTGAGATCGATGCGCTCGCCGCCCAACTGCAAGACGACGGCGCCAAGTCATTTGTAAAGTCCTGGAATGAATTAATGGCGGTGATCGAATCCAAGGGCACCGAGCTCAAGCAAGCCGCTTAAAAATTTTGAGTCAGCTTATGAACATACTGGTTATCGATGTCGGCGGAACCCACGTCAAGATTTTGGCCACCGGACAAAAAACCCGCCGCGAGTTTGAATCCGGGCCGGCGATGACTCCCAAGCGAATGGTTGCCTGGGTTCAAAAACTTGCCGCTGACTGGA
>JBKQUF010000302.1:0-20604 GCA_052140285.1 Limisphaerales bacterium
AAAGCGTTAAGTCCCACATTGGTGGATAGCCTGCGCAAAATTGACGCATGCACTCTGGCCAATACCGTTGAGCTGTTCCATGAACGGCTTCGCAACGAAGGGTTTGCCGACCATACCATCGGCTGCCTGTTCCCCAAACTGCCGCCCATGCTGGGCTATGCGGCCACAGTCAAGATCCGCGGTTCGGCGCCATCAACGGTGGATGGACAGTATGCCGACCGGACGGATTGGTGGGATTATGTCGCTTCGCTGCCGGCTCCGCGAGTGGTGGTCGTGCAGGACATTGCGACCAAGGTCGGTCTAGGCTCGTTGCTGGGAGCGGTCCACGTCAACATCTTGAACGCGCTCGCTTGCGTAGGCGCGGTCACGAATGGTTCGGTGCGCGACATTCCCATGATTGAAAAACTGGGATTTCAAATTTTTGCCGGAGGCCTTTCGCTCTCCCACGCCTATGTTCATATCGTGGATTTTGGAACGCCGGTGGAGATTGGCGGATTATCAATCCAATCCGGGGATTTATTGCACGGCGATTTGCACGGCGTCCAAAGCATTCCGCTGGACATCGCCGACCGCATACCAGTCGCCGCCGCGGAAATTACCGCCCGGGAAAAGCAGGTGATAGCGCTTTGTCAATCGCCGGATTTTTCGATTGAAAAGCTTCGGGCCGCCGTCACGGAGAACAGCCTTGAGCACTTTTAACGACTTTCCTCATGTCTCGTTTCGCCATTCGTTTTCCCTACTTCATCGTTGTTCTGTGTCTGATCATTTGTGTTGTGGGCACGACGAAATTGGTGCGGATGCCGGTGGACTTGTTTCCGCCCATTAAAATTCCGGTGGTGGTCGTTGCAACATTCTATTCAGGAATGCCGCCCGAACAGGTTGAAAACGACATCACGGGCCGCTTCGAGCGCTTTTTCACCTTGGCCAGCGGCGTGGATCATATTGAGTCGCGCTCACTGCCGGGGGTGAGTTTGATTAAAATCTATTTCCAGCCGGGCTTTAACGCCGATTCCGCCGTCACGAGCATTGCCAACCTGGCGATGGCGGATTTGCGGCGACTGCCGCCGGGCACGCTGCCGCCGGTCGTTTTAAAATTCGACGCCTCCAGTCTGCCCGTCTGTTTAATCACCTTGAAAGGGCAAGGCTTGAGCGAAGCCCAACTGCGCGACCTGGGACAGTTTGACGTGCGGGACCAGGTTGCCAACGTACCGGGTGCCTCAGTGCCGATGCCCTTTGGGGGACGTTACCGGCAGATTATGGTCTATGTGGATCCGCTCAAGCTCGAAGCCTATCAGTTGAGCGTGATGGATGTCGTCCGCGCGGTCAACGACGCCAATCTCATCTTGCCCGCCGGTGACGTGAAGATTGGCTCCTATGATTACGATCTTTACGTCAACAGCCAGGTCAACGATATGAAGGACCTCAACGAAGTGCCGTTGAAAACGATCAAAAACAGCCCCGTGTTGGTGGGGGACGTGGGACAGGCGAAAGATGCGTCGCAGATTCAATACAACATCGTGCGGGTGGACGGGCAGCCATCCGTCTATCTGCCGGTACTCAAGCAGGGTGGCGATGCCAACACGATTACGGTGGTCGATGGAATCAAGGAGGCGGTTTCCCACCAGCAGGACGTGCCGAAGCAACTTGTCACCAAGGTCGTCTTCGACCAGTCCGCCTTTGTCAAGGGCGCGATTATCAACATTGTCTGGATTGGTGTCATAGGTCTGCTGCTTACCGGCGTGTTGCTGATGATTTTTTTTGGAACCTGGCGGGCAACCTTCGCCGTGTTTCTCTCCGTTCCCATTTCGGTTTTGGCGGCAATCATCGGACTGGCGCTGGGTGGGGGTTCGATCAACACCATGCTGCTGGGCGGGTTGGCGCTGGCCTTTCCCCGTTTGATTTTCAATTCCGTGGTGGTGCTCGAAAGTATCATCCGTCATTTGGAGGCGGGTGAATCGCCGGCCGTCGCCGCCGAACGTGGCAGCGACGAAGCGGCCCGGCCCGTTCTGGCGTCCACTCTGGCGACAGCAGTGGTTTTCTTTCCGGTTATTTTTTTATACGGAGTCAGCAAATATCTCTTTTCGGCGCTGGCCTTGAGCGTGGTGCTGTCGCTGGCGGCGGCGTATTTGGTCGCCGTCACAGTTGTTCCGCTGTTTTGCGCAAAACTTATAAAATCGCCTCAAACGCGCGCCAGAAGCGAAACCTCCGGCGACAAAAAACGATGGGGACCGCGGTTCAACGGCTGGTTTAACTCCAATTTCAAACGAATGCTCGACGGTTATGAAGGCTTGTTGAAGCTGACGCTGGTGCGTCCGCTGACAACCGTGCTGGGCATCACGGGCATATTCGTTTTGAGCTTGGGGCTGTATCCATTCATCGGCGAAGCCTATTTTCCCCGGACCGATCCGGGCCAATTTGTCATTAATCTCAAGGCGCCCATTGGCACCCGGATTGAGGACACCGACCAGTTGGTGCAACGGGTGGAGCAGGTCATCCGGGAAGTCGTGCCGCCGAAGGACTTGAAGATTATCGTTTCCAACATCGGCGTCACGGCGGGATTTTCCTGCATTTACACGCCCAACTCGGGACCGCACACGGCGTTTGTGGAGGTGGGATTGAACGCCGGCCATCGGCTGAGCAGTTTTCAATACATGGACCTGGTGCGGGGGCGGCTGAGGGAGGAAGTGCCGCAGGTTGCCGCGTACTTTCAGACCGGCGGGTTGGTGGATGCGATAGTGAACCTGGGGATGCCCGCGCCGCTGGACGTGCAAATCAGCGGCATGGATTCGGATGCCACCCATCAGACGGCGATGGAGATCGCGCGTTCCGCGCGGGCATTGGCCGGGGTGAGCGACGTGCTGGTGCCGCAGGACGTGGATTATCCGGCGCTGCGGTTGGATATCAGCCGTTTGCGCGCCAGCGAACTGGGGTTAAACGAAAAGGAAGTGGTTGACAACGTCATCACGGCCTTGACATCGGACATGATGATCGCGCCCAGCTATTGGGTGGATCCCAAAACCGGCAACGATTACTTTCTTACCGTCCAGTATCCGGAAAATTACGTCAAACGCCTGGAGGACCTCACCGCGATTCCGCTTCACGGGATTAATCACGTGAAAACAACCCGGTTGGACAATGTCAGCCAAATCAGCCACATGGAATCGCCGACAGAAGAGGATCACTATCAATTGCACCGGGTGGTGGACGTTTATGTGTCGCCATCGGGGGAGGATTTGGGGAGAGTGCTTAAGGGAATACAAAAAATTGTTCACCGCACCCAAATGCCGGAGAATGTGCGCGTAACGATCCGCGGTTCGGTGCGGGCGATGCAGGTATCGTTTCGGAGTTTTGGCCTGGGGCTGATTCTTTCGACGCTTTTGGTATATTTGATCTTGGTGGCGCAATTCCGGTCGTTTGTGGATCCGCTGCTGATTTTGCTGGGGGTGCCGACGGGAATGACCGGCGTGCTGCTCATTTTGTTTACAACGGGCACGACCTTGAACGTGATGTCCTTGATGGGCGTGGTGATGGTGGTGGGCATCGTCGTTTCCAACAGCATATTGATTGTGGAGTGTACGAACCGGCTGCGCGCCGGGGGCCAACCGCTTCGCGAAGCGGTTTTATTGGCGTGCCGAAGCCAGTTGCGTCCGATTCTGGTCACGTCATTGGCGACGGTCATTGGCTTGATGCCGATGGCCGCGAAATTCGGGGCGGGCAGCGAAGCGTATGCGCCGTTGGCGCAGGCCATAATCGGCGGATTGGCGGCGTCGGTGGCCCTCACAGTATTCCTCGTGCCGGCGGCGTATTTGCTGGCGCATCAAAAACAGAACATCGCCGTCCCACCCCCGATTCTTCCCGGGGATAATTAACCCTGAAATTCTTATGTCACGATTTGCGATTCGTTTTCCCTATTTGATCATCGTCATCTGCCTGATTACGTGCGTGGTTGGGGTGACGAGTTTGGTGCGGATGCCGGTGGATTTGTTTCCGCCCATTAAAATTCCGGTGGTGGTCGTCGCGACATTTTTCAATGGGATGCCGCCGGAACAAATCGAGACGGACATCACGGGCCGCTTCGAGCGCTTTTTCACCCTGGCCAGCGGCGTGGATCACATGGAGTCGCGCTCACTGCCGGGGGTGAGTTTGATTAAAATCTATTTCCAGCCGGGCTTTAACGCCGATTCCGCCGTCACGAGCATTGCCAACCTGGCAATGGCCGATTTGCGGCGACTGCCGCCAGGCACGCTGCCGCCGGTCGTTTTGAAATTCGACGCGTCAAGCCTGCCCGTCTGCCTGATCACGCTGAAAGGAAAGGGATTGAGCGAAGCCAAACTGCGCGACCTGGGACAGTTTGACGTGCGGGACCAGGTTGCCAACGTGCCGGGCGCCTCAGTGCCGATGCCTTTTGGCGGGCGTTACCGGCAAATCATGGTGTACGTGGACCCGCTCAAGCTTGAAGCCTATCAGTTGAGCGTGATGGATGTCGTCCGCGCGGTCAACGACGCCAATCTCATTTTACCCGCCGGCGACGTGAAGATTGGTTCGCTCGACTATAATCTTTACGCCAACAGCCAGGTCAACGACATGAACGACCTCAACGAAGTGCCGTTGAAAACGATCAATAACGCGCCCGTGCTCGTTGGCGACGTAGGTCATGCGGTGGATGGTTCGGAAATCCAATACAACATCGTGCGGGTGGACGGGCAGCCATCCGTCTATCTGCCGGTACTCAAGCAGGGTGGCGATGCCAACACGATTGCCGTGGTCAATGGGATCAAGGAGGCGGTTTCCCACCTGCTGGACGTGCCGAAGCAACTTGTCACCAAGGTCGTCTTCGACCAGTCCGTGTTCGTCCGCAACGCCATTGATAACTTGATTCACGAAGGACTGATCGGACTGGTGCTCACGGGTGTCATGATTTTGATTTTTCTGGGCAGCATGAGGGCGACCCTGGCGGTTTTTCTTTCGATTCCGCTTTCGGCGCTGGCGGCGTTCATCGCGCTTCAATTGGGCGACAGCACAATCAACACGATGATTCTGGGGGGGCTGGCGCTGGCCTTTTCGCGATTGATTGACAACTCGGTGGTCGTGTTGGAAAACATCTTCCGGCACATGGAACTGGGGGAAAAGCCGGAAGTGGCCGCGGAACGGGGCGGGCATGAGGTGGCGCTGCCGGTGCTGGCGGCGACATTGACGACGGCCATCGTTTTCTTCCCGGTGACGTTTCTTTACGGCGTGAGCCGGTTCCTCTTCTCGGCGCTGGCGCTGGCGGTGATTCTTTCCTTGTTTGCATCTTATCTGGTGGCCATGACCGTGGTTCCGTTGTTTTGCGCGAATCTAATCAAACTGAAACACGGGAGCGGGGAAACCGCCAAGCCCAAGGGTTGGGGCACCCGGTTCAACCGCTGGTTCAATGGCAAATTTAAACGAATGCTCGACCGGTATGAAGGCTTGTTGAAGCTTGCCTTGGTGCGTCCGCTGGCAACCGTGCTGGGCATCACGGGCATGTTCATCTTGAGCCTGGGACTTTATCCATTCATCGGCGAAGCCTATTTTCCCCGGACCGATCCCAGCCAGTTCGTCATCAACCTCAAGGCGCCGACCGGCACCAGGATCGAGATGACCGATCTGTTAGTCCAGAAGGTCGAGCAGGTCGTCCGCGAAGTCGTGCCGCCAAAGGACTTGAAGATTATCGTTTCCAACATTGGGGTGACGGCGGGTTTTTCGGCGATTTACACGCCCAACTCGGGACCACACACGGCGTTTGTGGAGGTGGGATTGAACGCCGGCCATCGGCTGAGCAGTTTTCAATACATGGACCTGGTGCGGGGGCGACTGAGGAAGGAAGTGCCACAGGTCGCCGCGTACTTCCAGACCGGCGGCCTGGTGGACGCGATCATTAACCTGGGGATGCCCGCGCCGCTGGACGTGCAGGTGACCGGTTCGGACATGGACCAGTCGCACGCCATCGCCATGGACATTGCCCGCCAAGCCAGGGAGATGCCTGGAGTGAGCGACGTGCTGGTGCCGCAGGACGTGGATTATCCTGCATTGCAGTTGAATATTGACCGGCTTCGCGCGAGTGAGCTGGGTCTGAACGAAAAAGAAGTGGTGGGCGATGTCATCACCGCGCTGACCTCCGACCAGATGATTGCGCCCAGTTATTGGGTGGACCCGCGGAGCGGCAACGACTATTTCCTCACCGTCCAGTATCCGGAAAACCTGCTTCCAAAAACCCTCGGCGATCTTGGGGCGGTTCCTTTGCGTGGCACCGACCTCTCCTCGCCGACGCGCCTGGATACGGTGAGCCAAATTATCCATTTGAATTCGCCAACGGAAGTGGACCATTACCAGCTTTTACGGACGATGGATGTCTATGTGTCGCCGTCAGGCGAAGACCTCGGCAAGGTTTTGCATGGCGTCCAGAACATCGTCAGGCAATTGAAATTGCCGTCCAACCTTCGCGTGACCATCCGCGGCTCGGCGCAAGCCATGCGAATTTCCTTCCGGAGCTTTGGGTTGGGGCTGATTCTCTCCACCCTGCTGGTCTATTTGATTTTGGTGGCGCAATTCCGCTCGTTCCTCGATCCGTTCCTGATTTTGCTGGCGGTGCCGACGGGATTGACCGGCGTACTGCTCATCCTGTTTGCAACTGGCACAACCTTGAACGTCATGTCGCTAATGGGCGTGGTGATGATGGTGGGCATCGTCGTCTCCAATAGCATTTTAATCGTGGATTTCACCAACCGCCTGCGCGAGGAGGGCCGCCCGTTGGAACAGGCGGTGTCGCTGGCGTGCCGCGTGCGTCTGCGGCCGGTGCTGATGACATCGCTGGCGACGCTCTTCGGCCTGATTCCCATGGCGCTGGCATTGGGAGCCGGCAGCGAAGCGTATGCGCCACTGGCGCGCGCCATCATCGGCGGGCTGGCGGTGTCGGTCGTCTTGACAGTGTTCGTGGTGCCATGCACATATTATTTGATATACCGGCGAAAAGGCGCGCCGGTGAGGTCTAACGGTGAAAACGCGGTTCCGCCGGCTACGATCCATTGAATAATTTGCGATTTATGATATACGATTTGCGATTGCTCCGGGGAATTTTCATTGTATCGGAATTATTCATTGCTGCCGCTGCCCTGGCCGATGGAACAAACACGTGGCCGACGCTGACATTGCCGGACGCGCAGGCATTGGCGCTAAAATATCACCCGCAAATCGCGGCGGCAAATTATCGCGCTCTCGCGGCGCAGGAAGCCGTGACGGAAACGCGCGCCGGTTTTTTTCCGCAAGTAAACCTGTACGCCGATGCCGTGGGCGCCAATCAAGAAGGCACGCGCATCACGGCGGGCGGACTGAACAACCCGAGCGTGTATGATCGCGGGGCGGGCGGCCTGCAAGTGAGCCAGCTCCTCACCGACTTCGGACGGACGGCCAATTTTACGGCGAGTTCCAAGTACCAGGCGCAGGCGGAAAACCAGAACGCCAACACCACGCGCGAACAGGTGTTGTTGGCGGTGGACACGGCCTATTTCAGTGCGCTCGCTGCGCAATCGGTCTTGCAGGTGGCGCGGCAGACGTTTGATACGCGCCAGGTGTTGCTCGACCGGGTCACCGCGCTGGCCACGAATAAATTGCGCTCCGAACTGGACGTGAGCTTTGCCCGGGTCGAGGTCGAGCAAGCGCGGTTGCTGTTGCAAAGCTCGCAAAACAACGCCGATGCCGCCATGGCGTCACTCTCGACCGCCCTGGGTTACAGCGAACTGCACCAATTTCAACTGGTGGACGGCTCGCCGCCAGACGCCGCCGGCACCAATGATGTTTCGGATTTGATCCAAACCGCCTTGTCGGACCGGCCGGAGCTGTTGAGCCTGCGCGACGAGCGCGACGCGGCGAGCCGGTTTGCGAAAGGCGAACGGGATTCGCGGCTGCCGACGGTGGAGGCGATCGGCGTGGCGGGTGATGCGCCGGACCATGACAGCCATTTGCCGGATGATTATGCGGCGGGCGGTGTGCAATTGGAGATGCCACTCTTCGCGGGCGGCAGTTATGTGGCGCGGCAACGGGAGGCGGAACTGAAGGCCGAGGCGGACGATGAACTGCTCACTTCGGCGGAAAACAACGTCATCCGCGACGTGCGGATCGCGTGGCTGGATTTTAACAACGCCAAAGAGGAACTCGAGACCACGGAACAGTTGGCGCTCAATTCCAATGACGCATACACCCTGGCGCAGGCGCGTTATAAGGCCGGCATCAGTTCGATCGTCGAGTTGAGCGAGGCGCAGTTGAACCTGACGTCAGCGCAGATCGCCGAGGCGAATGCGCGGTACGGCGTTTTCATCCGGCAAGCCGATTTGGATTACCAGATTGGGGCGATGCGTTGAACTGCGGGGGATGAAAGTGGTCAGCCTGCGTTCTTAATCGGTTTAGCCTCGTCGCGCTTATACGGAGAACACCGTATTAACTATTATGCATCAAAATGATATGGTACGGTTCTGGAAATAATGAAAGATAACGACAAACGGGTGGCACTGATCCGCCTGCGGGATATTATCTATTCCGGGGTGCGACCCACCGTTCGCGAGTCTGGATTCTCGGTGGAAAATGTTCAGGAACTGGCCAAGGAGGGACTAATCCAGCCGGGGGAAAAACTGTTCAGCAATGAACCGGACAGATATGTGATTGAAGAAATCCTGCCAGCCGGACATGCGTTTATCTCAGAGCACCACATGCTCCATGACCAGCATGGCTTGCCGCCGGCACCGGTCTGAATTTATGCGCGAGGTCAATTGCCGCCGCCGCCCCACGATTTATGCCGCCCGCCTCTGCCATCCGCAAGGTCGCGTTTCTCGGCGATTATCTGCCGCGCAAATGCGGTATTGCCACGTTCACCACCGATTTGCGTTGCGCTGTGGCGGCGCAATATCCGGCGATGCAATGCCTGGTCGTCCCGGTCAATGATCTCCAGGACGGTTACGATTATCCGGCGGAGGTGCGGTTCGAGATTGCCGAGCAAGACCTGCCCTCCTATCTGCGCGCGGCCGATTTTTTGAACATCACCGATGTGGACGTGGTGTGCGTGGAACATGAGTTCGGCATTTTCGGCGGCCCGGCGGGCAGCCATGTGCTGGCGCTGCTGCGCGAACTGCAAATGCCGATTGTCACCACGCTGCACACCGTGTTGCGCGAGCCAAATGCGGAGCAGCGGCGCGTGATGCGCGAGTTAATCCTGCTTTCCACCCGGCTGGTGGTGATGAGCGAGCGCGGCCGGGAATTTCTGCGCGAAATCTATCATACGCCGGAAAATAAAATTGATCTCATTCCCCATGGCATTCCCGACATGCCGTTCGCCGACCCGAATTATTTCAAGGACGAGTTCGGCGTGGCGGGCAGGCAGGTCCTGTTGACCTTCGGTTTGCTGTCGCCAAACAAGGGCATCGAGTTCGCGTTGCGGGCGTTGCCGGACATCATCCGGGAATTTCCCAATGTCGTCTATATCGTGCTGGGCCAGACACATCCAAACCTGTTGCGCAACGAGGGCGAGGCTTATCGCTTGAGCCTCGAACGGCTCGCGAAGGACCTCGGCGTGCAAAAACATGTCGTGTTTTTCAATCGCTTCGTCGAACTGGAAGAGTTGACGCGGTTCATCGGCGCGGCGGACATTTACCTGACGCCTTACCTGACCGAGGCGCAAATCACTTCGGGCACGCTGGCGTACGCGTTCGGCGCGGGCAACGCCGTGGTGTCCACCCCCTACTGGCACGCGGCGGAATTGCTGACGGCGGAGCGCGGCAAACTGGTGCCCTTCCGCAATGCGAAGGCTATTTCCGTGGCGGTGGTCGAGTTGCTGCGCGACGAACCGTTGCGGCATTCGATGCGCAAGAACGCCTACAAGTTGGGCCGCGAAATGATCTGGAGCCGCGTGGCGCAATTATATGCGAAGTCCTTCGAGCAGGCGCGGCAGGATCATAGTTTCGTGGGCCGAAAATCGTCGCCGATCAAGACCCTGGATGAACAGTCCGGACAATTGCCTGAATTGAAGCTGGATCATCTGTTCCGGATGAGCGATTCGACCGGCATTTTCCAGCATGCGAGCTTTACGGTGGCAAATTTCGCCGAAGGCTATTGCACGGACGACAACGCCCGCGCGCTGGTGCTGGCGTTAATGCTGCAAAAATTGGGCCACGGCTCGCCGGAACTCGGCGCCCACGCCGCCACCTATGCGGCGTTTCTCAATCACGCATTCGACCGGCGACACGGGCGTTTCCGCAACTTCATGAGCTTTGACCGGCGCTGGCTGGAGGACGTCGGCTCGGAGGATTGCCAGGGCCATGCGCTGTGGGCGCTGGGATTGTGCGTGTCGCAGGCGGGCCAGGGCAGTTTCCAGATGCTGGCGGCGCAATTGTTCGAGTTGGCACTGCCCGTGGCCGCCGAATTCGCCTCGCCCCGGGCTTGGGCCTTTACACTAATCGGCATTGATGAATACCTGCGACGGTTCGGCGGCGACCGGCGCGCCAGCCAAATCCGCGAATCACTTGCCACCCGGCTGATGCAGAGTTATGCCGACACGGCTGGCGAAGACTGGCAATGGTTTGAACAAGTGGTATCCTACGCGAATGCAAAGCTGCCGCATGCCCTCATCCTGAGCGGACGCTGCCTGAACTCCGTCCCAATGCTGGAAACCGGCCTCAAAGCCTTGCGCTGGCTGACCAAAATTCAAACTTCGGATTCCGGCTCGTTCCGCCCGATTGGTTCAAATGGATTCTTTCCGCGCGCGAAAGAGCGCGCCATTTTCGACCAGCAACCCATTGAAGCCCAGGTAACAATTTCCGCTTGCATCGAAGCGTATCAGGCCACTGGCGCCATGTCCTGGGTGGCGGAAGCGCGCCGCGCGTTCGAATGGTTCCTTGGCCGGAACGATTTAGGTCTGGCGCTTTACGACGCGACCACCGGCGGCTGTCGGGATGGTCTGCACGTGGATCGTTTGAGCCAGAACCAGGGCGGTGAGTCCACCCTGGCCTTCCTGCTGTCCCTCGCGGAAATGCACGCGTTGCACAATTCGCTCATCAGTTTCAAGGAGCAGTCCGGCAAATAAATGCCACGATTTGAACTTTCTGTGAAGTATATATGACTACCATTGCCGTGCCTTCCATCCACGCTAAACGCATCGGGCCGACGCTGGCCCCGGATCGTTCGCGCGTGCTGATGCGCCCGTTCCGCCCCACCACCGACGACATCGCGCGGCGAATTGTCGCCCGCGTCATGGCGTTGCCGGAAGAGGAAGTTGCCAGGTTGGTGAGCCTCGTGCTCGGCGAATTTGCGAATCGGCACGAGCATGTTGAAAAGATTTTTCTCGGCCGCTTCGAGCAGGTGAAGATTTATCTTCCACCCGGCGCCCAGCCGTCATCCGAACAGCAAATGCTCATCGGCGCCTACTTCACGCACGAATATTCGCCGGAATCGGCGGCGCTGTTCAATCCGTCCATCGTGCCGCACCCCGACCAGTCCGGACTGCCGAAGGGCGCGTTACGTTTCGTTTTGAGCCTGCGCGCCACGGGCGAGGGACATATTTCCTCCATCACCTTCCGCGTGGGCGTGGTTGGCCTGCACCATCGCATCACGCTCACGCCACCCGTGCCGTTTGTGACGGAGCCTGAGCGCGTGCCCAATGCCGCTTATATCAAGGGATTGTTTGCCCTCAAACTTGAAGAAGCCGGTGTGCAAAATGATTTCTGCCGGCGCGTGCTGGACAAGCTTCACGACGATTTCACCTTGAAGGAACTGCGCCAGGTTTTACTGGCGTCAGGCCTGACTGACACCTCGGACGCCGCGGCCAGCCGCGCGGCGCGCGGCATCCTGTTGCTGGCGGAATCGAATTACGAAGTGAATTTTTTGCCGGATAGCCGCATTTCGCAGCGCGTCCTCTTTCCGTCCGCGCCAAGCCAGAGCAATGGTATCGAAGATGCCCGCTTCGTCCATTTCCAGAATGACGACCATAGTTTCGCTTACTACGCGACCTACACCGCCTATGACGGCAAGATCACTTTGCCGCAGTTGCTGGAGACACTGGACTTTGCTCATTTCAAATTCAGCACGCTGAATGGCCCCGCGGTGCAGAACAAGGGCATGGCGTTGTTCCCGCGAAAAATCAATGGGCAGTACGCGATGCTCTCACGCCAGGACGACGAAAATATTCTTCTGATGTTCTCAAACAACATCCATTTCTGGCAGGCCCCCCAGTTGTTGCTTCAGCCCGCGCAGCCGTGGGAATTCTTCAAGATCGGCAATTGCGGTTCGCCAATCGAGACGGAAGCGGGCTGGCTGGTGTTGAGCCACGGCGTCGGCGCCATGAGAAAATATTGTCTCGGCGCATTCCTGCTCGATTTAAACGATCCCATGCGCGTGATTGGCCGGTTGCGGGAACCTTTGCTCTCCCCGAACGAAGCCGAGCGCGAAGGTTATGTGCCGAACGTCGTCTATACCTGCGGCGCGCTATTGCACGGGCGCGAACTCATCATTCCCTACGCCATGAGCGATTCGGCTACCAGTTTTGCCACGGTGCCCTTGGATGAACTGCTGGCCGCAATGAGGTGATTGGTGTTTTTGGCCGGACCGGGCGTTTCACGAGTGACGCGGCGAAAGGGACGGTCGTCCTTTTCATGCCAGTCAAACAGGGTGTCCTACAGCTTGATGAAGTTCTCGATCGTCGCGTGCATCTTTTGCAGGTCCGGCAAATTGATGTACATCATGTGTCCGGCATCGAATTGTGCGTAAGTGATATTGGTGCGGTATTCGGGGGCCAGTTGCATGTGGTCGATGGCGTAATGCACGGTGTCGATGGGGCAGACAAGGTCGCAACGACCGCCCAGCACGAGAACCTTCATGTAGGGATTCTCGTTCATGATGATGGCGAGCCTGCCGGCGGCATAGCCGAAACTGTTTTGATCGCCGTAATTCCAGGGCTGCACGCCGGCCAGGAGTTCATAGGGCAGATCGTCGTTGAACTTCAACTCATCGCGGATGTAGCTATTGATGGCGGCGGAAAAGGGTCCTTGAGTAGCGGCAGCGGAGGGGTCATAGTCAGGTCCCTGCGAAGCCGCATCGTCGTCGCGTCCGGTGATACGGGCGTCGTAGGCGCCGAGAATAAGCCCCTGGTCGTGGAGAAGTTGTTTGCGGAAAACGCCTTCATCGATGCGCAGGTCGTTGTCCTGGATGATTTCCGGTTTCAAGCCGGTGAGCCGCGCGAGTTCGGCGACAATCTTCTGCCGTTCGTCGGCGGGAAGCGCATCGCCTAGTTGCAGGGCCGAAACATATTCGCCCCTGGCAAAGGAACGCGATTCGGCGAGCGCCTGGTCCAAATTACTTTCCAAATCGGGCGGCAATTTATTGTGGAATTGGGCGGCGGCGGTGTAGGCGGGCAGATAGAGCGGATACGGCACATCGTTGCCGGGACGGTCGTCAATGGTTTCAAAATCGAGCACGCCGGAGACGAGAATCAGGCCGTTCAAATACATGCCATAATGGTCGCCCAGGTAACTGGCCAGACCGGCGGCGCGATACACCCCGTAACTTTCCCCGCATAGATATTTGGGGGAAAGCCAGCGGGAATGGCGCGTGGTCCATAACCGGATGAACTCGCCCACGGAATCGAGGTCCGCGGAATTGCCAAAAAAGTGGTCGGCGTTTTCGTCCCCGGCGGGACGGCTGAAGCCGGTCGCGACGGGATCAATAAACACGAGGTCGCTGGCGTCCAAAATTGAATTCTCGTTGTCGGTGAGGCCGTAGGGCGGCGGCGGGAGGGTGCCGTCGGGGTTCATCTTGACGCGGCGAGGTCCCAGGGCGCCGAGGTGCAACCAGACGGAGGAGGAGCCGGGACCGCCGTTGAAACAGAAGGTGATGGGGCGGGCCGCGGCGGGTGTTTTATCGAGTCGCGTATAGGCAACGTAAAAGATGGAAGCGCGGACCCCGCCGGTGGGGGAAAGGATGGGCAACATGCCGGTCTCGGCCTGATAGGTAATGCGCTCGCCACCGATGGCGATGGTGTTGGTGGTAAAAACGGGTTTATGAGTGGCGTCAGGAATGATCGCCGCGTCGGACTTTTTATCCGCTGCTGGGCCGTTGGTATCGGCGGCCAAGGCCGCGGAAACGGCCAGGATTACCGGCAAAATCCAAAGAAAATTTTTCATGCAATTTTTCCGAACAGATGATGCGATTTTACCGGGTGGGTTGCAAGCGCGAGGGAAGCTGGTCGGGCCGGGAGACCACTCAGCTCTGCACAGGGTGACGTTAATTGGCGTTAAAACGCGTGAAATAGTGACCCGCAAAAGTACGCAACAGTGCGCATCAGCGCGATATTTCGCGTCGCTTTAATTTGTTTTAATTCGTGTGAATTCGTTTGAATTCGCGTCGCGTCCATCGCGCAAATTCGCGCAAAAGGGAACCGCTGGGCCGGGGGAAAAGCGGAAATCCAACCAAGTGGCGGCCTCGCAGCGGGACGCTGCGAAAACTCGCAGCCGGGACGGCTGCGCTACTCCCACCGGTTTCCAGTTTCATTGCGCTGGCTCTCATCGCAGCGATTTAAGCATAGAACGGACAAAGTGTAATGTTACAAAAGAAAGCAGAAAGCGGAAAGGTTCCGAAAGACTAAATTACAGATGGACGCGGACTTTGTCCGTTGAACCGCTTGCATTTGATGTCAAAGCGGTTTAATTAAAGGCCATGGAAGCCATATTGCCGTTGGATAAGATGACCGTCGCTGAAAAACTCCGCGCGATGGAAATGCTCTGGGCCGATTTAAGCCGGAACGGGGCGCAAATCGAATCGCCGGCGTGGCATGAAGAAGTACTGCGCGAGAGAGAGGCACGCATTCAATCCGTTGCCGAAAAATTCGAGGATTGGGAAACCGCCAAAAAACAGTTGCGCGAAAAATTGACATGAAAATTGTCATCCTGCCGTCGGCGACGGGTTCAGGGAATTTTCTCCCCGTTGAGTGGGAGAGGGAGAATGCATTGCATATTGCCGTGAAATTTACTACCGGACGTGACGATGAAAGCCTTTTTGGTGAGACCTTTACCCAATGAGGAGTGGGATTTTGTCGACCTCGATGACCAAGAAGTATTGCTTGCGTTCTACTACGAATATGGCCGCAGCAGTGACTTTGTAAAAAGTGAAATTGGTAAGATGCGAGCCGCGAGACCGCCGACGCGTCCCGACATTTGGCCTTACCCCGCGACAGCAGACAAACACCGACTTCAAAACGAACTTTTTTGGCTCGCCGAACAAGAGTCGCATTTTCCAGAAACGCCGTGGCTAACAATAAAGTCAAATGCAATTGAGAAAATCCAAAAAGAACGGGCAGAGGCACGAAGAATAGAAGCACAAATTAACGCCACGCTTCCACCAGGACAAAAATTTTGTGCTGGAATGCGTGCTGGAAAACCGGGTGATCCTGTCCCAACAATCGAATGGATGGCGGAAGTAAAATTTAACACCCTCAATCTTCGTCTTGGCGCAGGACATTTTCGCCACTTTTGGTTTGGAGACGAGCGGAAAATCCGTGCTTGGGAAAAGTCATCCTCGTCAACACACGTTACACCGCCGAAATGGACGTATGAGCTTCGACCGGATATTGGTGTCATCAGCGGCACGATTGATTGGCGAGCAACCGACGAAGAAATCAGAGAAAAATTCCAATGGTTTCTTGAACGGGAACGCCCGTGCCAATTCAAGGAGAACGCCAAGACGCCACTTGTCCAACGTGGATTTGATATTGCATTTCCTTTCCGCAAACGCTCGGCGTTGGATTGGCTTGGCGTGCTGCGCCGCCGTAAGAAGATTAAGGATTGGAGTGAGTTTTTTGATCTATACCCTGATGCCCGACGAAGTTCTCGTCAGAAGAAACATTCCGATTGGTTTTCGGAACAAGCCAGAAGCAAGGAAGTCCGGTTTGCAAATCAGATTCTTGGTTGGTTTGACACCGGCGCACCAATGAAGAGAAAGGACTTTCGATAGCCCATTACTAAATTGGCCGCGTCGATTTAGTTTTTTGCCCTATGAGAAGATGGAGGCATGGAACTAATTCTCTGGGTTATGATAATAATGCTACTCGTGAAGTTTGCGATTATTTTGTTCGGCAACAGAAAATAGCTTTGACGGCACGGTGGCGACGGTCGGTTTTCCCGACATCGGTTTGCAGGGGTTTTCCGCGAACACAATGGACAAAAGGGAGAAAAAGACCAAGAGGGCCGGAGCTTCATTACCCCGGCTCCTACAAAATAATTTTCCTGTATTCACGGGTGAAAGTGAGGCGGGCGGGGAAATTCTGCCGCCCCTCTGCTATGATCGGTCGCCGCTCCGCGGCTGCGGAAAGCAGCGGGTCGCGAGGACGCCCGGGAGAAACGCCTCGAAATTGTCATGGGCATCCAATTTGGGAGCCGTTTGCGCAATGGCACCGTTTCCGCCGGGCTGGAAGCGCCGGCTCTCCGGCAGGCTCGGAAGCCTGCCGCTACAGGCTCTTGTGGATAGCAGTGCAAAGAGGCTTGGTGTCCCGGGGTTGAGGAGTTAAATTGTTCCCATGTCGCACGCGGACTTTGTTCATCTTCACCTGCACACCGAGTTTTCATTGCTCGATGGCGCCTGCCGTCTGGACCGGCTGATGGACAAGGCGCGTGAACTCAATTTTCCCGCCCTTGCCATCACGGACCACGGCGTACTTTACGGCGCGATTGATTTTTACAAGGCCGCGCGTGAAAAAGGCATCAAACCCATCATCGGCTGCGAGGTGTACGTCGCGCCCGGCTCGCGGTTGGAGAAGAAAACCAGCAGCGGCGGACGCGACGTTTATCATCATCTTGGTTTGCTGGCGCGGGACGAGACGGGCTATAAAAACCTGATCAAACTGGTCACCGACGCGCATTTGAAGGGGTATTATTACAAGCCGCGCATCGACAAGGAAACGCTCGCGGCGCACAAGGAGGGGCTGATCGCCTTGTCCGGCTGTCTGGCCAGCGAGATTCCCGATCTCATCCTCAAGGACCAGATTGACAAGGCGCGCGAGACGGTGGATTGGTTCAAGCAAACGCTCGGACCAGACAATTTTTTCCTGGAACTCCAGAACCACGGCATCGCCGAGCAGGCCAAGGTGAACCGGCATCTCATCAAGTGGGCGAAGGATTCGGGCCTGAAACTGGTCGCCACCAACGACGTCCATTATATCAACAAAAGCGATTCGCACGCGCACGATTGCTTGATCTGCATCGGCACGCAAACGCAACTGGCCGACACCAAGCGGATGCACTACGAGCCGGAACAGTTTTTTCTGCGGTCGGCGGAGGAAATGAAGGCGCGTTTTGCCGAAACGCCGGAGGCCGTCAAAAACACGCTGGAAGTGGCCGAGCGCTGCAACCTGGAAATCGCATTCAATAAATTGCACTTTCCCGTATTCAGCCCGCCGGAGCATTTCACGCGCGAGGGGTATCTGCGCCAATGGATTGTCGAGGGCCTGCGCAAGCGTTACGGCATTCATGCGCGCGCCGAGGGCGAAAAATTCATTGTCGAAAGAATCGAGGACCCCAAACGGCTGCCGGCTTTTACCGAGGGGTCAAATCCAGAAGCGGCGGTCAAAGCGGTCCTTGACCGGCTCGATTTGGAACTCAAGGTCATCGAGAAGACCGGTTTTTTGAGTTACTTCCTGATTGTCGGTGATTTTGTCCGGTATGGGCGCGCGCACGGCATTTCGTGCGTGGCGCGTGGCAGCGCCGCGGGTTCGCTGGTCACTTACCTGCTGGAAATCGCGAATGTGGACCCCATCCGTTACGGGTTGTTGTTCGAACGGTTCTTGAACCCCGAACGCGTCAACCCGCCGGATATTGACATCGACTTCGCCGACGACCGGCGCGCGGATGTCATTGAATATGTTCGCGAAAAATACGGGCGCGAAGCGGTGGCGCAGATTGTGACGTTTGGCACGATGGGCGCCAAGTCCGTGGTGCGCGACGTGGCGCGGGTGATGGGGTTGAGCTACGGCGACGGCGACCGGCTGGCGAAAATGATTCCGTTCGATTTGAAGATGACGCTGGAAAAGGCGCTCAAACAATCGCCCGAACTCAAGGAGGCGTATGAGAACGAGGAGGTCACCCGCGAATTGATTGACACGGCGCTGATCCTGGAAGACCTCACGCGGAACGCCAGCGTTCACGCCGCCGGCGTGGTCATCGGCGACCAGCCGCTGGTCAACCTGTTGCCGCTCAAGCAGGACGACAGCGGCACGCTGGTGACGCAATACTCGATGAACCCGGTCGGCGACCTCGGCCTGCTCAAAATGGATTTTCTGGGGCTGAAAACGCTGACGGTCATCCGCAACACCTGCGACATGGTGCGGCGGACCAAGGGAATTGAGATTGATATTGATCATCTGCCGCTCGACGACCAAAAGACCTACGACCTGCTCAATCGCGCCGAAACGCTGGGGGTGTTTCAGTTGGAATCCGGCGGCATGCGCGATTTGTGCCGGAAGTTTCAAATCAGTTCGATCGAGCACATCACCGCGCTGGTGGCGCTGTACCGGCCCGGGCCGATGGACTTGATTCCCGATTACATCAAACGCCGCCACGGCGAGGTGAAGATTGAATACGAGCATCCGCTGCTCGAATCCATCGCCAGGGAGACCTACGGCATTCTCATCTACCAGGAGCAGGTGATGCAGGCGGCGCAGATTCTGGCCGGTTACACGCTCGGCGGCGCGGACTTGTTGCGGCGCGCCATGGGCAAAAAGAAGATCGAGGAGATGCAAAAACAACGCGAGAAGTTCGTCAAGGGTTGCGCGGAAAAGAACAAAATTCCGTCGGGCAAGGCGAACCAAATTTTCGATTTGCTGGAGAAGTTCGCGGGTTACGGCTTCAACAAATCGCATGCGGCGGCCTACGCCATCGTGGCCTACCAGACGGCCTACCTGAAGGCAAACCATCCGGTGGAATTTTTCTGCGCGATGATGACCAACGACATGGCGGATACGGAAAAGTTGAGCAAATACATCAACGAAGCGCGCGAATTCGGCATCGAAGTCCTGCAACCGGACGTAAATGAGAGTGGTGTGCATTTTGAGCCGGCGCGGGACGGCCAAGCCATTCGCTTTGGCCTGGCGGCGATCAAGAACGTTGGGGAAATCGCGGTCCAGAGCATCCTGGACGCGCGCAACCAAGGGGGGCGGTTCAAGTCGCTTTCCGATTTGTGCGAACGCGTGGAGACGCGGACGGTGAACCGCAAGGTGCTGGAAGCGCTCATCAAATGCGGCGCGGGCGACAGCCTGAACGAGCCGCGGTCGGCGATGTTCGCGCGGATCGACCGCGCGCTCGCCCGCGCCGCCGGCATCCAATCGGACAAACAAAAAGGCCAAAGCTCGCTGTTCGGCGCGTTCGAGGAAAAAGCCGCGCCCCCGGCCGAAGAAGAGAACCCCCTGCCGGAATGGCCCCAACACGAATTGCTGGCTTATGAGAAGGAACTGCTCGGTTTTTACGTCACCGGCCATCCGCTGACGCCGTTTGCCCCGCTGCTCAAAAAATACGCGCTGGCCAACACCGCGCAACTTTCAGAGTTGCCCAACCGCAGCATGACGCGCATCGGCGGATTGGTCGCCGCCGTGCAAAACGGCGTGTCCAAAAAATCCGGCAAGCCGTACATGATGGTGACGCTCGAGGATTTGGAAGGTTCCGTCCAGGTGCTGTGCATGAACGAAAATTACGAGAAGTATCACGGGTTATTGCAGCCCAACAAGGCCGTGCTGGTGATTGGCGAGGTGAACACCGGCGACGAGCGCCCCAAAATTTTCCCGCAGGAAATCCTTCCGCTGGAGGACGCGCCGAAAAAATTCACGCTCCAGGTCCATTTGCGGCTGCAGGCGGCGCATTTGCAACCGGAGCAATTGATGTCCGTGCGCGATCTGGCCGCGGCGCATCCCGGCAAATGCCCGCTGTTCCTGTGCTTCCGGCAGTCGGGCGGGGAACTGGTCTTTGTGGAAGCCAACGAGCGGTTCGCGGTCTTGCCGTCGTTGAACTTGCAGCGCGAAGCCGACGCCCGCTTCGGCGAGGGAACGTATTATGCCAAGGTGGACCCCAGTCTGCCGGAAAAGCCGCGGCGCAGTTGGGAGCGGAAAAACAACGGGGACAACGGCGGCGATTGAGCCGCGGCGGTGCGGGAGCATTTTATTTTCTTGCATCCATTTCCAACCGGGCCAAAGATGTCACGTTAAGTCAACAATCAGTCGTGGCGAGGGCGTTCGATTCCGACCGCGCCACAGGCAACCTGGCAAAAATCAATGCGGCCATTTTTGGAAGGTCTCAATCTGGACTTTCCGCAGGAGTATCTCCGTGCGGCGTTGCTGGTGTCGTTGTTAAGCGTGTGGATGTTGGTGGGGCTTTTTTACTATCTCAACCATTACACCAAGCGGGAATATTTTGCTGTCTGGACAGCGGCGTGGCTGTTTTACGCGTTGTGGCTGACTCTGAATCTGGAAGTGCCGCAAGCAAAGACCGGGGGCATCGTCTTCGTCTTCAAGGAATGGTGCGTGGCGGTATCGGCGGTGTTTCTCCTCTGGGGCAGCCTGCGGTTTCTTAG